>VSOK01000021.1 GCA_009774765.1 Bacteroidales bacterium | reverse complement strand
TCAACTCCTAAAGACGAGTTCTTCAAACTTTTGTTATAACTTTATACTTGTGTTGCACTTGATACTTGACTCTACCCGATTGGGAGTAGACATTTAATTTTTGAGTCAGACGGTTTTTTGTATAACTTTGTCATCTTTTCAAAAAATCGTTACTATGGCTTTCGTTCACCTTCACGTACATACCCAGTATTCAATTCTTGACGGACTTTCTTCTATGGAAGGATTGTTCAAAAGGGCTGAAGAACTGGGTATGCCTGCTGTTGCAATTACAGACCACGGCAATATGTATGGCGTGAAGGAGTTTTTCAAATCAGCCAAAAAGCATCCTGCAGTCAAACCGATCGTAGGATGCGAGGTATATGTCACAAAGCACTACGACCATAAGCTGAAAGACAAGGACCACAGGTCATACTATCACCTTATCCTTCTCGCCAAGAATTATGACGGTTACAAAAACCTGATGAAAATAGTCTCCACCGGTCATATAGAGGGAATGTACTATAAGCCGAGGGTTTCACACGAGGTGATTGAAAAATATGCACAGGACATCATCTGCTGCTCCGCGTGTATCGCCGGTGAGATTCCGAGATATATAGCCGCAGGTGATATGGACGGTGCAGTAAAGGCCGTGGAGTGGCACAAAAAGGTTTTCGGAGACGACTATTATCTTGAAGTGCAGCTGCACAAGACGGAGGTTCCGTCGCAGTCGCTTGAAATCTACGAAAGGCAGAAAGAAGTCAACAAAGGCATCTTTGAACTTGCAGAAAGGACAGGTACGAAAGTGGTCGCCACCAACGACGTGCATTTCGTCAACAAAGATGACGGTCCGGCACACGACAGGCTCATCTGCCTTACGACCAACTCATATCTTGACGATGCGGATCGTATGAGGTACACACAGCAGGAGTATCTGAAGAGCGAAGAGGAGATGAGCGCCCTTTTCCCGGACAATCCTGAAGTGCTTGCCAATACCATAGAGGTCTGCGACAAGGTCGAAAGTTATGAGATAGACCGTGCTCACGTGCTTCCTAAGTTCAAGATAGACCCTGAATTCCTTGCCAACAAGGATTTCTATCTCGAAAAATACAAGGACATAATAGACGAAGGACGATGTGACAAAAGCGGCAATGACAGAGGGGAGGAATTCACCTGGTCCGTGGCATATCTTTGCCATCTATGCTATGAAGGAGCAAAAATACGCTATGGGGAGACCCTGAATGAGGAACAGGCCGAACGTATAGAATTCGAGCTGAAGACGGTCGCGAGGATGGGATTCCCGGACTACTTTCTCATTGTCCAGGACTTCATAGCGGCAGCCCGTGCAGTAGGGACATCAGTAGGCCCCGGACGTGGTTCCGCAGCCGGTTCCGTGGTCGCATACTGTCTGAAAATCACCAATCTTGACCCTATCAAGTATAACCTCCTGTTTGAGCGTTTCCTGAATCCGGACCGTATATCGATGCCGGATATAGACATCGACTTCGATGATGACGGAAGGTACGGAGCATTCAAATATATTGAAGACACATACGGTAAAGACCATATATCCCACGTCATCACATTCGGCACAATGGCCGCGAAAAGCGCGATAAAAGACGTTGCGCGAGTGAGCCGCCTTTCCATTGAGGAATCCAACAGACTGACCAAGATGGTGCCGGAAAAGCCGTTTGAAGCGGATGTGGAGGAAGAAGTGGAGCAGCCGGACGGGACAAAGAAGAAGCAGAAGGTCAAAAAGGAGTTCAAGCCGAAACTCAGCAACTGCGTCAAATACCATCCGGACCTGAAGAACGAATACGAGAACGGTACCGATCAGGTAAAGGAAGTGCTCAAATATGCCGTAAAGCTTGAAGGAAGCATAAGGCAGACGGGAGTACACGCCTGCGCAATGATTATCGGACGAGGCGACCTGACAGAATATATCCCGATTACGCTTGCACAGGACAAGGCTACGGGACAGGATGTATGGACCTCACAATATGACGGGCACTATATAGAGGAAGTCGGTATGCTCAAGATGGACTTCCTCGGCCTGAGGACACTTTCCATCATCAAGGAATGCCTGTCGCTGATCAAAAAGCGTTACGGCACAGACATCGATATCGAGAAGATTCCGATAGACGACAAGGAGACATACGAACTTTACGGACGTGGAGATACCAAGAGCGTATTCCAGTTCGAGTCCCCCGGTATGAAGGAATGGCTCCAGAAGCTCCAGCCGACAAGGTTTGAAGACCTTATCGCGATGAATGCCCTGTATCGTCCGGGACCTCTGGACTATATTCCGTCGTTCGTCGCACGAAAACAGGGCCAGGAGCCGATTGAGTACGACCTTCCACAGATGGAGGAATATCTCAACGACACATACGGAGTAACAGTATATCAGGAGCAGGTGATGCTTCTGTCACAGAAACTTGCCGGATTCACAAAAGGAGAAGCCGACAAGCTCCGTAAGGCTATGGGAAAGAAGATGCTGGACGTCCTGGAGTCACTCCGCGACAAATTCATCAAAGGAGGTATAGAACACGGACATCCGGAAAATGTCCTGTCAAAGATATGGGAAGACTGGAGGAAATTCGCCCAATACGCATTCAACAAGTCCCACGCGACCTGCTATGCCTGGGTCAGCTACCAGACAGGATGGCTCAAAGCCCATTATCCGGCGGAATTCCAGGCAGCCAACCTCAGCAAGAACCTCTCCAACCAGGATGAAATCAAAAGTATTATGGACGACTGCAAGAAGTCCAGAATAAAGGTGCTCAATCCTGACATAAACGAGAGTGACGCCCGCTTTACGGTCAACAGCGAAGGAAACATACGTTTCGGACTCGGAGGAATCAAAGGATTCGGAGACAACATCGTCAATGCGATCATCAAAGAAAGGGAAGACAACGGACTGTTCACTGACCTTTTTGACTTTGCTGAAAGAATGGCCGGAACAGTCAACAGAAAGGCATTTGAATCTCTGCTGTACTCAGGGGCATTCGACAATTTCGGATACTCAAGACAGCAGTATTCCATGACTTGCATCACTTCGGACGCATCATTCCTTGATTCGCTGGTAAGATATGCCGACCTTTACAGAAAGGATTCTCTGGACGCTTCCGTATCACTGTTCGGAGATATGGAAGAAATCAAGCCGGTACGTCCTGCCGTACCTGAAATAAGGGAAGAAGACAAGGACAAAGACAATATGGCTCTTCTCCATAAGGAAAAAGAGCTGGTAGGTATGTATCTTTCATCGCATCCTCTCAACAAATATGCTTTTGAGATAGAAAACTTCACCACCTGCCACCTTGATGAACTTTCTCCGCTCATCACCAAGTGCGATACAGAAAAAAGCACTGCGGATGTACGCGTCGGAGGATTCATCACTTCTATGGACGAGTCTGTCAACAGGTTCGGCAAACCAGTTCTGAGAGCTGTCATAGAAGACTTCAACGGCAGCTATGAAATACGCCTCAACGGAAAGGATATAGATACATTCAAACCTTTCCTCGGAGTGAATTCTGCCGTCTTTATCGAAGGAAAGATAGAAGAGATGTTTTTCAGAAAACCTGAGGACAGGAAAGAGAAAGGAGACCCTCCATACACATTCAGGCTGAAAAAAATAATCAGCCTCGGCAATGTGACGGAATCATACCTCAAAGGATTCGCCCTGAACATAACCACTCCGCAGCTCAACAGCGAATTCCGTGAAAACCTTGTCAAGGTCATAAGAAAACACAGCGGGAACATCCCGTTGACAATGTTCCTCTATGACCCGAAGACACAGTACAATATAGAGTTCCTTTCAAAAAGGTTCCGTATTGCCGTGACCGCCCAGTTCATAGAGGACATCACAGATCTTAAGATCAACTACAATGTAATCAGAAAATAAGTTCCGCCTTCACAGGATAGTGATCTGATATGAATTTGAAGTCAGCGTATGGCTTGCGGACTACCGTAAATTCCTCACATCCGCTGAAGCCTGAGATATAGATATAATCTATGACTTCGCTGTGGTGTCCCCACCCGTTGAATGTTCCGGAATTGTCGGTCTTCTCAGCCGCTATACGGCAGCTCTGCATAATCTTGTCGAGATCAGTGAGGATAGCATCATCAGGAGTGACATTGAAATCACCTGTAAGCACCATAGGATAACCCTCAGGATTTATCTTTGCTATCCTGTTTACGATAAGGGCCAGACCTTCCCTCTGTGCAGTCTTCCCCACATGGTCAAGATGAGTATTCACATAATAGAACTTTTTGCCGGTCTTCCTGCATTTCATCAGAGCCCAGGTCGCTGTCCTGCGGCACGCTCCATCCCATCCTGTAGAAGGCTCCTCTGGAGTCTCGGACAGCCAGAAAGTACCCCATTTGACAAGGGAAACAGTCTTTTTGTTGTAGAAGATGGACATGTGCTCACCGTCCTTCTTTCCGTCTTCCCTGCCGACTCCGACCGACTTGTAGTTCCTGAGGTTTTCGGTAATGAATTCCACCTGATAGCTATATGCCTCCTGCACACCGAAGATATCCGGATTCTGGTCCCTCAGCATATATATCGTAGCCGGGCAGCGGTATCTCCACGAATTTGTCCCGTCATTGGCCTCTCCGTTCCTGATGTTATAGGACATTACCGTAAGAGTCTGTTTACCTTCGGGCTTGCCGGCAAACATAGGATTGTGCAGCATCACCACAGCTGCAAGCAATAAAAATACTTTTTTCATATAATTACAGATTTTTATACTTCGTATAGGTCTCTAATATTTGTGTCCTGTATCCTGAAGCTCTTTTTTCGTCAGGGATTTCCTGTCTATCGACCTCCATGCATACACTATATAGGCTAACACAAACGGTATTATAAAGGACACGTATGTCATCACCTTCAGGGTAAACTCGCTCGAACAGCTGTTGGACAGCGTCAAAGAGCTCTGCAGATCGGAAGAAGAAGGATAATATGATGTTCCGTTATACCCAGCGACAAAAAACAACCCCATTACGGCAAGCACTGTCCCCGCACCTGAGAACCATATACCCTTACGGTAACCCGGTCTCAATAATGTCCTGAAAAGACCATAGAGGACAAGCACAACCCCGGCAATAAAGACAGCGGACACCACCGGCATCTGGATGAAATTGTGCAGATATTTGTATTCTTCCATAAAGACACGTCCGTTCCCGTCAACCGCAAATCCTCTGCTGCCAAGAATGTAGGCAAGGAACGTCACGAAGAACAGGACAAAATTCAAGCTGCAGGGAATCAGCTGCGAGCGGAGATTCTTTTCAAGCTCACTGTCTTTGATGTTGTTCAGCATATAAAGTATTCCAAGACACATCGCAAGGCACATCACGGCAAGCCCGAGCACTACATTCCAAGGATTCGCGACAGCTTCAAGACCGTGCCAGGCACTGCCCCAGCTGCTGATTGCAGGAGCCAGGCTATCGCCTACAGCATCCTTGTTGACAACAAAATCCGACCCTGTAAAGAAAGTTCCTACTGCCGTACCGATAAGAAGCGGCCCGAGGCATCCGTTGATGACAAGGAATGTACGGAAAGCATTTTTGCCGATAATATTTCCGGCCTTTGTCTGAAATTCGTATGAAACGGCCTGGAAGACGAATGTTATCAGAATAAGTATCCATACCCAATATGCACCTGAGAAGCTCGTGCTGTAGAACAGAGGGAAAGAAGCGAAGAAAGCTCCACCGAAAGTCACTAATGTAGTGAAGGTAAATTCCCATTTACGTCCTGTAGAATTGACTATCAGCTGACGTTCCTCCTCCGTCTTGCCAGCCAGAAAGATCATAGCGTTGCCGCCTTGTACAAAAAGCAGGAAGACAAGCAGTCCTCCGAGAAGCGACACGACAAACCACCAATATTGTTGAAGAAATTCGTAAGTAAACATAAGAAGCATCGTTTTACGGTAAAATTATTCAATCTCCTCCACGGCCGGCCCCTTCTTTATAGCCTTGACAAGTATTCTTACCTCTATTGCAAGGAACAGGGCAAAAATAGCCACAAATATAAAGAAAGTGGTCTTTACCGCCCCCGTGCTGAGACTTGACACGGCAGCTTTTACAGGAAGAAGGTCCTGTATAGCCCACGGCTGTCTTCCGACCTCAGCGACAATCCATCCGGCCTGTCCGGCAAGATATACCAAAGGAATGGACAGCAGAGCCACCCACTGAAGCCAGCGCAATCCGGCCATACGTCCTTTACGTTCAAACCACAACACCAGTATCATCACCAGCAGCAGGAATGAACCCAAGCCGACCATTATCCTGAAAGGCCAGTATACAAGCCATACAGGCGGCACGAGCTCCTCCCTGTCTTCTATATATCCGTATCCGAAATATTCGGCATTCTCATCAAGCACCTTCCTTACCTGTGCCGCCGCTTCAGGCTGTGTATCCTTCAGCTGACGGTAAACCCTGAACGCCCTCAAGGCCATATCTCCCCGATACATCTTCGCCTCAGCGGAAAGCACCTCATTTCCGTCAGGATCAACATATCCGTCAAGGATATCATTGATTCCCGGCACAAATCCGTCTATGTCGTGAGTCGCAAGTATGGACAGAAGACCTGGTATCTCGACTCCTGGGACAACAGAAAAAGGCGCGCGGGTGCCTCCGTCCAGAAGTCCCTCGGCAGCAGCCAGCTTCATCGGCTGATACTTGGCCACGTGCACAGCGGCACTGTCTCCAGTGAACATTACGGCAAATGTTCCGATTATGCCGACAGACGCGGCTACCCTGATGCTCGCAAGCGCGAATCTTGTCTCTCTTTTCTTAAGAAGATACCAGCAGCTTATGCCGATGACAAATACGGCACCTGTCATCCATCCGCTCAATACAGAATGGAAAAATTTGCTTACCGCAACAGGATTCGACAGCACTGCCCAGAAATCAACCATCTCATTTCGGACAGTGTCCGGATTGAATTCCATACCGACAGGGTGCTGCATCCAAGCGTTTGCGACAAGTATCCAAAGAGCGGAAATCGAGGCCCCGATTCCCGTAAGCCAGGTCGATGCCAGATGAAACTTCTTTCCGACTTTGTCCCATCCGAAAAACATCACCGCCACGAAAGTCGCTTCCATAAAGAAGGCAAGTATGCCTTCAATGGCGAGAGGAGCACCGAAAATATCTCCTACAAACCAGGAATAATTGCTCCAGTTGGTTCCGAATTCAAACTCAAGAATAAGTCCCGAAGCGATACCGACAGCGAAATTGATTCCAAACATCTTCATCCAGAACTGGGCTGTCTTTTTCCAGAAGTCATCTTTTCTGATGAAATATATGGTTTCCATAACCGCCATAATGACGGCAAGTCCCAAAGTCAGAGGGACAAAAATCCAATGATAGCAGGCTGTCAAGGCGAACTGCGCCCTTGACCAGTCAATCAAAGCTGTTTCTATCATAATAGGGTTGGGTTAAATTTTCAAAAACGATGTCACCTTTCTCTTCATCTGTTTTCCCCGAAAGGACAGGCTGGAAAAAGAATACTCTCAAAACAGCGAACATAATGAACAGCTTCAACACAATAACGACCCAGAGAGCCTTTCCCCAGGTCATATTGCGGAAGCCGTCAAGATAAAAATTCCATACTGCAACTGTCTTCCTCCGGAGCCACATAACAGAAATCTATTGTACTGAAGCAATGGCAGACTGATAGTCAGGCTCTTCAGTAATTTCAGGGACAAGCTGCACATAAAGAATCCTGCCTTCTGCATCCAATGTTATCACGGCTCTTGCAAGCAGTCCCTCCAAAGGTCCGTCAACCATCTCCAAACCGTACTTCTCACTGAATCCCTTACATCTGAACATAGAGAGAGGCACTACATTTTCAAGCCCCTCAACAGTGCAGAACCTTGACTGGGCAAAAGGAAGGTCCTTAGAAAGGCACAATACCACAGTATTTTCAAGCGATGAAGCCATCTGGTTGAATTTACGTACAGATGCGGCGCATACACCAGTGTCAAGACTCGGAAAAATGTTGAGAACAACCTTTTTTCCTCTGTAATCCTCAATATTGACAGTGCTGAGATCTCCTTTTACTCCACAGAACTTCGGAGCGATCTCCCCTTTCTTTGGAAGGTCTCCGCACAACTGCACGGGATTCCCCTTAAACGTAACATTTGCCATACCGTTTATTTTTAATTTGTAAAGTTATTAAATCCGACCATATTTTCAAAAGCGGTCATTATCTTTAGTTTCACTACTTTTATTAAATTTGCAGTCCAATAAACAAAATATATGCAAGAAACGTTCTATAATCTCGGCAGGATCGAAGCAATTGCCAGACTTTTTGAAGGAACAGGCTACAAACCTTTTGAAGACTGCCGGTTTGAAACATCCGGAAAGAGCTATATTTCAGAATATTCCAGAGTAATGCTTGAAGGAATAGACTTTGACCTGACATATTTCCCTCTCAAACACCTCGGATACAAAAGCGTGATATCTGTAACGGGAGAGCTGTACGCAGTAATGGCACGCCCGAGGACACTTTCCGTCTCTCTCGGGATTTCATCCAAACTTGACTTCGGCCAGATAAAGGAAATATGGGAAGGGACAGTAACCGCAGCCAAAGAACACGGATACGCCAAAATCGCACTTGATCTCGTCCCTTCACGCAACGGCCTGTACATTTCCGTATCGGCTACAGGAGAGACATCGCTTCTGTCAGGCAAACGCCGTCCGGCAGCCAAAAGTATGGATCTTATATGCGTATCCGACAACCTCGGGGCGGCATATCTCGGATTTGAAATACTTGAACGTGAAAAAAGGAATTTCGAAAAGACAAAAGACGACAAAAAACAGCCGGAACTCTCCGACTACAGGCATCTTGTAGGAGCATATCTCAAGCCTTCGCTTGACAGCGGAATCACCGGACGGCTTGAAGAAGCGGAAATCATCCCGTCATACGGATATTTCGTCACCAAAGGACTGTCGGATACGATCAAGAGACTCGTGCGCGACAGCGGACTCGGAGCGAAAATCTATGTAGACAAGATACCGTTTGCCGGAAAAACCTTTGAACTCGGCAGAGAACTGGACATAGACCCTATTTCAGCGGCTCTGAACGGAGGAGATGACTGCCGTCTGCTTTTCACCATCCCTATAGGAAAACATGAACGGTTCCGTCACGACTTCCAGACATTCGACATAATCGGACATCTGGCAAAGCCGGAAGTCGGAGCGGTCATCGTGACACCTGACGGCCTGGAACTTCCTATGAAGGCACAGGGATGGAAAACAAATGAAGAATAAAACACAACACTATGAAAAGTATTACAACCATTGTGACAATAATGTCACTTCTTATGATTTCAGGCACAATATCCGCACAATCACTGAAAGATATATTGAAATCATCCGCTGTAAAAGACGCTATCAGCTCAGTAACAGGAATAAATATACCGTCTGATGTCACAGGACAATGGAATTATTGCGGTTCGGCGGTGAAATTCGAGAGCGACGATATCCTGAAGAACACGGCAGCCACACTTGCAGCAGGAGAAGTAGAGAAAAAGCTGAACACCTATATAGAAAAAATCGGACTCAAGGAAGGCACTTTCAGCTATGAATTCAAAGCCGACAGCACTTTTGCCGCCACTTTCAAAGGAAAACCTGTCACAGGAACATATTCCGTATCACCGGACGGGAAAAGCATTGAAATGAAATACGGCAAGTCGCTCAATATGATGAAAATGAAAGCGGCTCTGTCTGTCAATGCCAACGATATGGACCTGCTTTTCAATGCGGACAAACTTCTGGAATTCATCGGCAAGATTTCCGCATCATCCAGCAACACTACACTCAAATCCCTTTCTTCCATAGCATCCGGCTATGACGGTATGAAAATAGGTTTCCAGGTAAAGAGGAAAGAATAATACAGATGAACACATAAAAAACGGAGCCGCTTTATGACGGCTCCGTTTTCATTATTTATTGCTGCAAAGCATTATTTTTCATACTCGCAGACAACCTCCATAAAGCCCTCTACTGCCATACTTGTAGCATAGCCGTCGTTATCAAATTTATAGACATAAGGCAGACGGTCTCCCTCATCAACATTCACAGAAGGATAACGTTTTGAAGGATTTCCGACCCATCCGAAAAGAATAGCGGAATATAAAATATCACAATTCCCGTCCACATACATCAACGCACCCCATACTGTTCCAAAATCTATTTCATAAGGATTGGTCACAAGCATATCAGGATTCTCATACAAAGATCCGAAAGAGACACAATTGCCATCCTCATAATCCAATTTATAAAGATATTCATTATCAGTATAGAACTCTGTCAGCTGACCGTCAGAATTGTATGTCCAAGGAAGCTCAGACCCTTCGTATATAAATTTTTCAACCCTGCCGTTTTCAACTGTAAATGACCAGTTTACATCACCGGAAAACTCGTATGTATTTCCTGATTTCGTTATCTGGGTTGTAGACGATGTTCCCAAAAAATCAGAAGTCATTTCAACAGGCTCACCGTCCCTATATACGGCTGAAATACTGAAAAAAGGATCTCCTCCATAAGTTATGTTTATTGAGGTCCTGTTTTTCTTTTCTGCAGTAACTTCAGATGCAACCTTCAGTTTGCCGTCAAATTCCTGCTCAGTACCTGCCTGCTTTACAGAAACAGAGTTGCCGCCTTCAACGACACCTTCAGGAACAGTAACTTTTACTCCGGCAGCCTCAACTGCAGTCACAGACTCTATACCATTGATAAAAATAAGCGCGTCAGAAGCAAAACCGTTTCCTGCAATGGTAATCTCATCACCTGCGGACACGGCATTTTCAGGAAGCACGACACCTGTAACGGCAATTGTTATTTTGCCTATTTCAACCTCGACACCTTCCTGCTTAACAAAAAGAGTATATTCTCCAAGACAGTAAGGAAGTTTTACGGTAGCACCTGAAGCGGATACTTTTGCTCCATCAAGAGTTATTTTTTCTTCTCCTGACTTAAGATAAAATTCAGCTCCTTCTACAAGCCCTTCAGCCTTAAGGACAAGTTCAGCTCCGGCAGTCTTGACACCTTCAGGAACAGTAACTACAGGAGGCTCAGTCTGAGGCTTTTCATTATTACCATTCTCAGGCTTTTCACAGGATGCAGCCATCATAAGGCATACAACCGACATCAGATAAAAAATTTTTTTCATTACTATTATTTTTAAATGTTGATATTATTGATTTATATTCCTTCAAGACCATTCAGCACACGTACGGTCTCCTCGGAAGAAGGACGGCTCATATTTTCATTGATTATACGGCCTTCCCTGTCAAGCAGGATGAATCTTGGAATCCCTTTGATCATATAGTCATTCTGGAATGCACTTCCTGTACCCAGATACAGCTGCACACCGCACAGCTCGCCGCTTTTGACCTTCTCTTCCCATTTACTTTTGTTCTGGTCTATCGAAAGACCCAGAAAAACAATATTCTTCCCTTCAAATTCCTCAGCAAGCTTTTTCATATAAGGAAGTTCATTCTGGCATGGACGGCACCATGTCGCCCACATATCAATATAGACATATTTTCCCTTGAAATCCTTGAGGCTGCAGACCTTGCCATTGATGTCAGCCGCAGAAAAATCCGGAGACTGCTTTCCCGGCTTCGTCTTGTTCCATTTGTCATATTTGTTCTGGAAATCAGCAGCCATGACAGGATCGGAAACGTATGTCCTGTGGATATTTACAAGATCCTGGACATCGTCTATACCATATATGTCCACGTATGGCGCAGCAAGATGATGTATAAGCGTCTCCCTGACTTTGACATTACGGCAATTGTCCGCGATGTAACGCATCTCTCCCACGATCTTGGGATAATAGCCGGTTACATTGCGATTGGAAGCATCAAGAATATGTGCTGCCTCAACCATAAATTCACGGTACTGGTCAACATCGGCAAACACTTCATCATCAACAAAATACTCCCTTATGGTGTTGTAATAATCATCAGATGGCACAAACTCCGATTCCGGCACGACAAAACGATGTCCTACAGGGTATACAATCAGAGGGGAAGCGTATGAATATCTTATTCTTCCCTGTTCCATCCTCTTGAAATTGCCGGTACCTCTCATATCACGCGCATCAAGAAGTTTCTGCGCTTCAGCTTCCATATCTGAAAGCATTGCTTTGAATTCCCCGAAAGGAAGCGCATATTTATCCTGTGAGAACTCGGTCAAAGTGACCGTATTGAGATACTCAACAGCCGGAGACTTGTCTCCCTCAAACTTGAACGTGCCTTTGAAATCATTGCCGTCGAATTCAATATGCACCTTGTCTCCCTTTTCAAGATAGACCATCTTCCTGTCCATCCCGTAAAACACATTCGCAAATGTCTCTTCTACCCCTGTGACAGAACACGTGCCGTGTCCGTTCTCATCAAGCTGTATCTCCACCATATTGTAATGGTAAGCCAGAACCACTGTCCCTGCTACAGGATTATGTACATCAAAAGTAATCTCAATATCCTCCGAAGATTTTCCGCAGGCGACAAGAGACAGCATTGCAAGCACCGTTAAAAACTTTTTCATAAAACAGTCGATTGTAAAATATCATTTATTATCAGTATGTCCTTTCCTTGTAGGTAACGTCCACGATCTCCGCAAAGCCTCCGTAGACCTCAGGCGTGACACCGCTGAAATCACCGTCGGATTCATATCCTTCATAGACCCGCAGGATTCCGGCCCCGTCCTTTTCGCTTCCGACTATAAGATTATAGCTGCGCCTGTCTTTTGACTGCTTGAACAGATTGAATTTCAGACAGGTTATATTCTCTCCATCAAGCTTGAACTGAACCTTGCCGCTCAGCGGAGACATATTAAGGTCGACTCCATACACCGTATCCCCTACAGCATAGTACATATAGTTCTTGAGTGAGCTGAAAGCATACAGGACCCCGTCGCCACTGATGCCGCTGCAAGATGAAATATCACCATAGTAAGCCTTTCCAAGCACATAAGGACATTGCGAGAAACGGAGCATATCGCCAAGCTGTATTCCGTACACATAACGCCGCGCCCCGTCGGCAAGGACAGAGTATGTCACTCCCATATAGGCGTTGCCGGGATCATACAGAGTATTTTCCATATATACCAGCTCATATCCCTCCGGATACCTTTCAAACGCATTGCCGACAACACTTTCCTGTCCGGTCCCTGCAAGACCTTCAGCTATAAGTCCCATCTCGTCCATACCGGCAAGAGGCTCCTGCGCGCCAAGGTCATTCTTTTCAAGGAGCGGGCAATATGCCATAAACTTCCTGTTGTCCATATCGTAGAGAAGATATACTGAAGCATACTGCTCAGCGGACACATTCGCGCCTATATAAGGGGCTGCACGGAACCCTTTGTTGACCGGACTGCCATAGAGGCCGCGTATTCCCATATTCTCACTGTAATACACATCCGTGCCGCCGACTATCAGCTTGCCGAAGCCGGCAGAAACCATCATCGAAGGCGCAACGTCCGCCATTGAAGCCATTTCATAGACCATCCTGTATTCCTCCGTCCAACCGAATGAATCCTTGCCGAGCCTTGTGGCTCCTCCGTCAGTAAACAGATAATACGGAGAATCCGCAAATGACATGGCTGACTGCCAATGGATTTTTCTCGGTCCGTCGAATGCAGGCATATCCTTATTGTCTTTCAACACATCGGCATACGTCTTCCCTGTGACTTCAGAAATAAAGTCAAGCCTTGTCCTGCCGCCATCCGAGCAAAGGACCATCCACCCTTCAGACATAGAGGAACTGACTTTCAGCGTAGACTCGAACTGCCAATATATTCCCGAATCCTTTTCCGTAAGGGTATAGTACAGAGCATATTCACCGGGAGAAAGAATCACCTTATAGTCAAGATTCTTTTCCTGACCTATTATGATACCTTCGCTTTCCCCGTTCTTGTCTATCGTTTTCCACTCATAATCATAGCTGTCTTCCGAAAGCCCCCCTGTAATGACAGGCGATATGGCCAGCTGTTCCTGTGTCAGCCTCTCGATATTTTCTTCAATACCGGAAATTACAGGCTCATCAAGATTCCTGTAATCGTAATTGCCCAAATCCCTGGAGCACGAAGCAGCAGATACGATGGCCAAAGCCATCAGCAAATATCTTTTCATACCTGTAATATCTTATTCAGAAGGGAAAGTTATAGGTTCCCCTGTAACCTTGTCTATAATATCTTCATCGTATTCTTCCCCGGCCTCCTTCTTAGCAAGCTCATCTTTGATATACCGTCTCATTTCATTGAAGATATAGACCTGGAAAGACAGTGTCATCTTTTCATAGTCATTGAAATCTGACCTTTTTATATCAAGGACACGGCATATAAGCTCGAATTTCTGCTGAGAGAAGTCACCCAATATGTTCTTGTCCCAAGTGACAGGAGGCTCTGTGAACATATCAGAAAAGACAATACGGTATTCCAATGTCGTCACGTTGCCTGAAGCCTGCACCATTTCTGTGACAGGAAGTGAAAAATTACCGTTTGGATGAACTTCAAGAGTTATTGTCTTTGTATTGACCTTGATGGCATCAGTCCTCAGAAGCGTGACTATGTATTCGAATGAAGAAGCTCCGGCAGGAAGAACGGACCTTTCCGGAAGCCTGTAGTCAACTCCTTCCTCGGCATTGTCAGAAACTGCCGTAATGCTGACTTCCCTGTCTTCAGGAGCAGGTCTTCCGACCAGCTGTACCGTGACAGGTATCTGCACCTCGTCTTCATCCTCATATACAAAGGTCACATTCCTTTCATCAGAGAAGACTCCGGAAGTCCTGTTGTTGAAATATACTCCGGCTATGTCGCCGAACAGTTGAGGATGCCGTTCAACGCAGGCCACAGCTGCAAAGACCAGCATCAAAATCCCTATATGTTTCCTGTATGTTTTCATCTGCATCAGTTTTGTGTCTCCGTATCAGGAAGAGGTACTACAAAAAGTTCATCGCTCGGCTGAGGATTTTTAGAAGGATTTACGGAAGTCAGCACAGGGGAGAACATCCTTTTGTACATAAAGAACAGCTGGCCTTCCCCGTAAAGTTCACGGATATACTCATATTGCAGAAGTTCCTGAGTAAGCTCCGGAAGGGCTGATACGCCCCTGTTGCTTCTCAGGAGATTGACGTATGAAAGTCCGTCAGCCAGTGTCTCCGAACAGCTTTCTGCCGCAATGAGATACATTTCTCCCATTCTTATCATAGGAATCATTGTGTTGCGGATATTTCCGACATCCACCATATCTGAATATTTGTAGAAATACCGGTTTGTGCCTGTAGCAATCCAGTTTACCCTGCATCTGTAGTCATCCTGGCTTCCTCCCGACTGTGACCCGCCGAAGATCAAACGTGAAAACATATCGCTGTCCATTCTGAACACATAGTTGGGAACACGGCTCGGATCATAATAATTCTTGAACAGTTCGTTTCTCCGGGCATGTGACAATGCAAATATCACTTCCGAAGAAAAGATACGGTCAGGATCCTCAGGAGAACCTGTGACAAGAGACCTGTCCACAAAAGAGAATATTCCCTGGTTCAATGCCCCTATGACTTCATTTGCGCAGGAAAAGGCAGTGCTCTTGTCCCCGAAATACAGGGAAGCCCTGGCAAGAAGAGCTGTAACGGCATAATAATTAAGCCTTATATTCCTATAGTAGAGGAAGTTTGAAGAACCGTCAGCAGGTCCCTGCATTCTCACTCCTTCCGTTATGACCGGATCCGACGAAAGCAGTATCCTTGCTTCACGCAAATCGTTTACAATCTTCGACGCGACATCGGACGCAGGCAGAAGATTTTCCGGAACAGTCGTATATGCAGTATAATATGGTATGCTCAAAGATTCAGGATTGCGCGAATACACAGGTCCGAAAATCCTGAGCATATCAAAATGCAGCATCGCCCTGAGCGCGAGTGCTTCACCTTTGATGATACTGTAGTTGTCCCCGGAAAAAAGTGATTTCTTCCCGTCAATATTGTCAAGCAGAAGATTGCAGTTCAGCACAAGCGAATATGTCTTGTTCCACGTTTCAGAAAACCTTGCCCTCCAATAGTCAGTGCCGTATTTGTATTTCGCAAGGTCGCTGAAGTTTCCCCAGACGGCATTGCTCGTGCCTATCGAATAGGCTCCTCCCATAATCTCTATCATTTCCACGGACAGTGCACCGCCGTAAAGCATATCACGGTTCATCTCGATATATATTCCGTTCAGAAGTCTGATGAACCCGTTTTCCGTAGACAGGAGATCCCCTTCGGCCATCTCGTCGTAAGGCTTCACATCAAGCCATTTTCCGCATCCTGACAGACAGCAGACCATTGCCGCCGCTATCATCATATATATGATATTCTTTCTCATAACTTTTCAACAGCATCAGAATGTTACACCCAAAGAGAACGAAACGCTTCTGGCAAAAGGATATTCGATTCCTCTTTCAACCCTCACGCTTGAAGCCCTGAATATGTCATTCATAGTCAGCTGCAGCGACAGTGCAGCTATATGGAGCTTTCTTATCATCCTGTCAGGAAATTCATATCCCACATTGAATGACTCTCCAGTCAAAGTGTTTTCATCCATTACGAAACGGGACGACTTGCTTGTGGTCTGGACCATAGATATACCTTTGTAATAGGCATCCCTGTTGCTTTCGGACCAGCGTTCATACAAAGCCCTTTTGTCCTGATTGAAATACACTTCCTCCGTACCGATATTCTCGACTTTCTGGAAAACAGAAGAATTGAAGACCTGGCCTCCAAGCCTGTATCTTAAATAGCATCCCACAGAAAAACCCTTGTAATACAATGTCGTTCCCAGCACACCTTCAAGTTTCGGCTGTGTATTTCCGACTACTGTTTCATCATCCGAATCATAAGTGAACGAATATGTTCCGTCTTTCTTGATGAAAAGTTCACGTCCCGTAGCCGGATCTATACCCGCTGAGCGTACAGCCCATATTGAAGTAGGACTTCCTCCGTCATAATAACGTGTCGTGCCGACAAGCGACGCCTTTCCGCTTTCATTGAGGGAACTGAAAGCATTTCCGATATTGGCATATTTTGATCTTGAACTTGTAGCATTTACGCTTATGTTCCAGTTTATGCCTTCAGAAGGACGGTATACAGGAGATATCTTGAATGTGGCCTCCCATCCGTTTGTCTTCTGAGCCCCGGCATTCATAGCGATTGTGCTGACGCCCATCGAGCCTTTTGTCGAGATTATGGCAAGAAGAGGGTCGGTGTTTTTCCAGAAATAGTCAAATGTGACAGTAACCCTGTTTTTCCACATCGCTATATCCGCTCCGATATCATAATTGATGGTCTCCTGCCAGGCAAGGCCTTCATTTCCAAGATTCTTTACGATTACTCCGGCTCCGAAAATATTTGTCATCCAGCCGTTGAACTGATAGGTGGAGAACGCCTGATATGCGGAGAAATTCTGGTTCCCCGGATTTCCGACAGATCCCCTGAGCTTCAGCATCTGGAAAAAGTCCGTCTTTTCCATAAGAAAATCCTCCTTATGGATATTCCATCCGAGTCCCACGGACCAGGTGTTTCTGAAACGGTTTCCAGTACCGAACATCGAAGCTCCGTCAAGACGGTAATTCACATCAAAAAGATATCTGTCACTATATGAATAGCCTCCGTTGAGATAGAAGCTGACAGCTCTTTTTAGAGTTTCATTGTATTTCGGTTTCTCCCCTTCCGGATATCCGTTCGCAAAAGAAGGTGCGGCGAACTGGTCTTCAGTGAACCCGTTGGCAGAGTACCCGTAATTCTGGTTTTTGTTGCTGCTGAAATTGAAGCCTCCTACGGCATTGACCATGTGCCTGCTTCCAAGCAATTTGCCGAATGTTATGGCCGCATCGCCTTCATAGAACAATTTTTTTGTCTGCGCGTGCGTATAAAGACCCTTCTCCGTCTCACCGAGGTCGTCAAAATCGGAATGCAGAGGAGAAAGCCTTGTCTGATCAGTCCTTTCATCCTTCGTGATTCCGAACTTGGCTCTGAAGCGGAGATCTTTCAGGATAAACCATTCAAATATGAAATTGTTTGTAAACCCGAATCCGGCAGTTTTGTCGTAATTGTTGAGATGGGCATTCCAGAGAGGATTCGAGACAGGATAATCATCGAAGTCCTCTTCGGGATAATACAGATATTTATCTATGCCCCCCCCGGAATTGTATTTCTTGTAATAAGGGTTCGCCTGGGCGTATTCAGAGAACGGAACGACAGGGTTTTCCGTATCAAGATAATTTATAGTCAGCTTGTTGCTGAACTGGAATTTTCCTGTACGGTATATCAGGTCGACATTTCCTTCTATGGTCTGCCTGTCAGAACCTTTCATCACTCCTCCGACATTTCCGTAGCTCAGCCCTATGCCGTAACGGATCTTTTCTTCTCCTCCCTCGGCATATATGTTATGTTTGTGAGTAAATCCGGTACGTACAGGTTCGCTCAGCCAATAAGTGTCTACCCCGCTCTCTATATCCTTCAGTCTCTCATTCCTGAGATTGTCGAACTTGATCTGGTTGAAAGGGTTTCCCGTATTGTCACGGTAGACGCCGGCCAATGTCTCAAATTCAAGTTTTTCCCTCGAATTCATCAGATTGTAGTCGGTAAGGTCTGCGATTGAAAGTCCGAAGTCTCCTTTGTAGGAAAACTGAAGCCTTCCTCTTGCCGGTGCCTTTGTCTCGATGACTACGACTCCGTTGGACGCCTTTGAACCGTATATGGCAGTAGAGGCGGCATCTTTGAGTATAGTGACGGAAGCGACCCTGTTCATATTGAGGTTCATTATCGTCTCCAGGGTGGCTTCAAATCCGTCAAGGATAAAAAGAGGCTGGTTAGGATCAGAGCCGTACTCCTCCTTAAGCCCCACGACACTGGTCTTGCCCCTTATTTCAATGTCAGGCATCATATTGGGGTTGGACCCGAACTGCGCGCTTTCCATTATCTTGAACGAAGGGTCAAGAGTCTTAAGGCTCTGAAGGACATTCTGCGAACCGACCGATTTCAGTTCGTCTCCCTTGAAAGTGACGGAAGCACCTGTAAAACTCTCTTTCTTCCTTTCATAGACGCCGGTCACGACAACATCAGCAAGTTCAGCGGCATCAGCCGACATAACTGTCCTTGAAAACGAAGAAGCGTTCCTTCCGTTGAATTCCTTTATGACAGTCTCATATCCCACATACGAAAACACTATGTTGCATTTCTGAGATGGGATCTTCAATTCGAAATGTCCGTCAATATCCGTGGCGGCACCAGTCTTGGTTCCTTCTACCATCACGCTGACGCCTATCAGAGGATAGCCGTCAGAAGCATCTATAACCTTACCGCTGAGCACTATGTCATCAGTGTTCCCGTCCTGCGCGGACAAATCTGCCGGCAACAGAACCGAAAGAAGAACAAAAAGACACAGAAAAAACAGTGACTTGATTTTTCCAAAAGCCAATATCATAATATCCTGTAAAATCATCCGTAACAATATAATACTTCAAAATCTTACAAAGATACTTAAATTTACTTAACTTTTAATCTCTTTTTGTCACGGTATCTGGACATATTGGAAACTACAACCACCTCTCCGGGGCTGATTCCGTCAATGACTTCAACTTCTCCATAGCTGCTTTCACCTAAAACAACATTCCTTTTTTCAGCATAACCGTCATTTACGACCCAAAGGACATAATCTCCAGGACGGGAATAATACGGACGGTTTGCTATCTTGACTGTCTCCTCCTTTATTGATTTCACCACAAAAACATCTACATTAAGTCCGGAGCGCAATACATCATTGGATGCATCATCAAGAAGCACAGTAAAGCTGATAAGACCATTGGATACAGAAGGCACAACATTGGCGACCTTGCCGGAAAGCACCTGACTTCCGGCTCTCACCTCAACATCGCTGCCTACGGAGAAATCCCCCGCATAGATATCAGAAATGCCAGCCTTCACCTTAAAACGGCTCAGGTCTGCCAGAATAGCCAATTGGGCTCCCACCCCGACACTTGACCCGACCTGGTCATTCACCCAAGACAATGTGGCGTCTCCAGGAGCTAAAATCTGTGCTTCACCAAGGGTTTTCTTTTTTATTGCAAACTTGTCCAGTGCTATCTTATAATCAAGTTCATATACCTTGATATTTGAAGCCGATGTCTTCTGCAAATTCTCAAACTTCAGTTTAAGCTGTTCAAACTGCAATTTTGAGACTTCATATTCAAGTTCAATCTGGCGGACCTTATCTTTCGTGCTTGCACCTATGCTGTCAAGATAATGCTCATTCACCAAAAGAGCCTCTGTCCTCCGGAGCTGCATTTCACTGATTTTTATCTGCATCCCCAAATCCTTAATATCACTCTCGGCTGTAGTCTTGTATTGCTCAAGTTTACATTTTTTGATTTCTATATCATCCTTTTCAACCTGGAAATCAACATTGGCCGATGACAGGTCAAGTTTCAATATGGTATCTCCCTTATGAAGCACCTCTCCTGACTTCTTATAAACTTCCAATATCTTTGTGGATAGCGGAGAAGCTATAACTTCCTCATAAAAAGGGACCACACTGCCTGTTGCATTCAAAGAAATTTCCAGCACTCCCGATTCCGCAACAGAAACCTCGACATCATCAAGAGAAACAACAGGTTTCATCACTGAAACAATCAGCACTACCGCGACCACACATCCGGCCAACAATGCTCCGATTTTCAAATATCTGTTTCTCTTGCGGCTGCGCAATTCCTTATCCGATATTTTTCTGTCCATCATAAGCCTATAAATTTACATAATCTTCATATTTCAAATCACATCCCCGCTCAAAATCATACAGGGTAATATATCTCAAATTATAATAATACAGCCATGAAAGATACAGCTGATATACATAATTTTTCCTTGCCTTATCTTTCTCCTGCTCAGCATAATTCATATCAATTACGCTTATGTTCCCCAATGTGAACCTTTCCAAAGCGATATCATAACGCTTCTGAGCCTCAATATCCGCAATACGGTATATTTCCAGCAATTTGGGCTGATTTACAATATTTGCGATAAGCGACCGCACGCTTTCCTTGAAATCATTTTCCTCACGGGACACTCTGGCCTCAACGAGAGAATATTTGGATTTGGCAAGTTCCAGATTTCCTTTTCTGCGTCCCCAGTCCAAAATTGGAATGCTTATCCCTATTTCAGCTATCTGTCTATTCTGTAAATTCGTATAGGAATCAAAGAAATTATGGTCGCTGCCTGTATTTCCTATCGAGACATACAGCTGTACATCCGGAGCCTTTTCCCTTTTTGCCTTGACTACATTTGACTCAGCTTCCAAAAGACGAACCTTGAAATCATTATATATAGGATTGTTGCCGTATGCCTTTTCACGTATTATGTCGGCTCCTATCTCCGGAATCACCTTTGCCTCAGGTATCTCCGGTACAAGTTCCATATATTCATCAAACCCGAGATAATTACGCAGCATATTCATTTTATCGGAATAATCATTCTCGG
Source organism: Bacteroidales bacterium (assembly GCA_009774765.1). GTDB lineage: Bacteria > Bacteroidota > Bacteroidia > Bacteroidales > UBA932 > Cryptobacteroides. The sequence continues at coordinate 22,709 of VSOK01000021.1, read as the reverse complement.
CCACAATCAGGTTTGCATCAGCATTCAACCTGCTCACATTAAGCTGCATAATGTCATCATCCGAGATCGTTCCGATATTTTTCTTTGCAAGAGCTATATCATACAACTTGCTGGAATTGTCCCTGTTCTGACGCGCTATATCCAGATTGGATTTCGACAACAAAAGCTCAAAATAGTATTGTACAGTAGTAATATTTATCTTCTCCACTGAAGCGACATAATTCTGCATACTGTTCTCATATTTCAGCGGCTCTATCTTCTTTGCCCATTTATAAGGGTTATACGAAAATACCGGCTGTACAAGAGTGAACGTAAACGGTATCGCCAAAAAACTTCCTGTCCTGGGCTTGTCCAACTGGTCCATACGCTCTACGCTGGACTGAAGATAGACCTGACCTCCTGTAAAAGGAATAGCCTGGGAAACCGTAAGCCCTAGACTTTCATGTATATAATTGTTGGGAATGAATTTATAAATTCCATTTTCCTGCTGGTATTGGCTCAACGACCTGTTCAGAGACGGCAGAGTTCCTTCAAGATAAACATTAGGGAACAGACTTGCCCTATAATTTCGATACTGCCAGTAGGATATCCGCATATTATTGTGAACCTCCTTTGACACCAGAGACTGCTCTCGTCCTATGTGCAGAGCCTCAGCCAAACTAAGCTGCAAAGAACTCTGCCCCATAGCCATAATGGAAAAAAGCCACAACACCGATGTAAAAAACATCCTCATACTCAGTCTATATTGAAATTTATAATATTACCATACAAAAACACCTTGTACCATATCTCCAGCTTGAGACAATACTCAGAATAGTCCGGAGCAAGAGCATTCTGATTGTAGTCACTGGTATAACGTCTTTGTCCCGTCATAAGTCTGTCCTTATCATAATCCCACAACGAAAGTTTCCTCATCAGATCAGAGTATACCTGAAAATCATCCTCTTCTTTTGCAATCCTGGTAAGATAAACCCACGGAGTCTGAAGATTCGGCAAACTTTCCGATGCGGCAACAAGATATTTTTTCGCAGTCGCATTATCCCCGACAAGATAACACAATTTACCATATTTTGAAAGTATAATCGGATCTGAAGGACAACAATTATAAATATTCATCATCACTTTACCCAATATACCATCCTTTATCTCAATATCATTTTCAGTGAATCTTTTCCAAGCCTCACTTTCAAGGATTGACGGCATCGACAGGACTGCATCCGCAAAATATTCCACAGATTGGTCTCTATTGCCATTCATATACATAAGATTTGCTATAAGAAGACAATATCCATAATTATTCTGATAACGTACAGCAAGATTCTTCAAAATATTCAGAGCTTCTTTTTTGTCGCCACCATAATACTTGACAACAGCATCGAATGCCACAAGATGCATATCATAAGGATTCATTAGCCTTGCCTTTTCAATCTGGTCGGCAGTCAATTCCAGATACTCAGTTTTGTCAGATTCCCTGAACAAGTGCCAAGCTGCAGCACCTTTTAGAAGAGGAGAAATCTGCAGTCCAATAGTTCGGTCTACATCTTCAAAAGCATCAATATAATTCCCTTTCTTCATATTTTCCACAAATGTCCTCAAATGTATACTGTTGTTCACAAATGCCTGTCGGGAGACAAGAACAGAAACAAACGGCAGAATGATAAACAATGAGACAATCCACTTTTTTCTTCCGTCCACACAGCATAATTTTCCATTGGAATTGTTCTGAGACAAAGCAAGGAATACAGCCAGAACGGCCAGCATCTTTTCTTCTCCAAGCAGTGCAGGAAAAGTCATTTCACGCACTAAAAGAACCGTCAAAAACATAAAGATGAATAATTGCAGACGACTGTCACTGCATTTAGACCGACATCTTAGAGACAGAATAAATCCGGCAATATAAATCAATGACCACAACAAAGTCCCCGCTATCCCCTTTTCCAGCAGCAGTTGAGATACAATATTCGGTGCAAAGTCTGTAATGGAAGCAATGTCATTCTCATAGATAAACTCATTGACTGCCATGGAATACCTGCCGGATCCGACTCCTATTGCCGGAGATTTTTTCATTGCAGGCAACATATACGAAAAAGCATCAACCCTGTAGTCCAGACTCCTCTGTTGCGAAACAGTCTCTGTCATTTTTATTGTCCGCAGCACATCGTTTCCATTAGACAGAGACAACAGCAGGCAGACGGTGAGCAGTCCCGCCACGCAAAGGCATTTTTTCAAGACTTTTATTTTCGATGTAACAATAAAACCGACAAGAATTATCATCAGTAGCGCGATGGAAATATACACACCTCTTGAAAAAGACACCAACAGGCAATAGAACAATACAACAAAAGGAACAAGGAGAAACCATCTTTTCTTTCCATCAAGAAAAAAGACTCCCGATATTATCAAGCCTGTCAGGGATAGAAATATGGAAGCCCACACATTGTTCAGTTCTCCGAACGGTCTATACAAGTATTTGAAGTCATAAAGGCTTTCAAATCCAGACGAAACCACTTTCTCACGGAACATTCCGAAGGAAACAATGCATATAAAGGAGATTATTGTCACGATGACGGACGTCAATAATAAAAAATTTCCTGTAACAGCCCTGTCCGTCAATGTCAGACGCAATATGAAATAATATATGGTAAAGAAATACATCTTGCTCAGGAAGCCTGCATTACCGGCACCGGATACAAAAACAGTTATCACAATTTCCCACAAAAGTACTCCTATGACAAAAATGTCCATAACCGCTATCTGTATAGACTTTCTGAAATAAAGACAAACGGCAAGAACAAATGTGGAAAGACAGGCAACCAAAAAAGTTTCAGACGTAAAGCACAGAAGAAACAATATTGTACCTATCGCCGATGAAACAATTGGTCTCTCTATGAAAACACGGTTATCCATTCTTCTTTCTCTTGACAAGACCGGCAATCATATTATAGATAAAGAATATAATCAATGCCGCCATAACAAACTGACCAGCAATGGACGATATTGCACCAAAAGATGGCATTTCTCCTGTTGCCACAAGTGTTACGACATATTCAATCAGATCCGGAAATCCTACTACGAACGATCGGATGAATTTCGGAAGAACGAATATAAAATAATATAAAAAGAAAATATTGACGATGACAGAATATCCAATAAAGATAATTCTTTCACGCATCCTCATAGTACTGACAAAACCATCCCTTTCTCCATTTTTTTTCAAGATCATATTTTTGACATAGTGCAATATTGACTTGGATTTTTCCCTAAGATTGGACACACCTATAAAATCCGACATTGCCCAATATCCATCAAATTTGAAAAACGGATTAAGAGTAAATATAAAATTCAGATTAATTGTGTAAATAAAATATTTGACAAGCTGACTTCCAGTAATAAAATAAACAGCAAAAAAAGGAATCAAAAAAATAAGCTGGAAATAAATTCCCGAAAAATTCACCACCATACGCTTTTTCCTATCAATAGCCCATATATCTGAAACATCTGTATAGAACACAGGAAAATTCAGATATAAGCCAAATCCTATACCTCCTGGTTGAGCCCGAAAATAACTGCACGCTGAGGCATGACCAAGTTCATGCACACATGATGAAACCAAAAACAGCAAAGCTATTACAATGATATAGAACATATCAATATCACCTATAGACACTGTCAAATCTTGGGAAAAGAATAATATCTCCAAAGCTATAATGCAAAATAGTGCTATCCCCATTACTATAGGCTTAAACAATATTCTAAACAGGCAAGATATCCTGCCAACAGCCTCAGGAGAAAAAAGTTCCTTGCTCCAAATAAACATTTTCGGCTTCCCTGGCTGTCCTTCTATAATAGGAAGAACATATTGCCTATATACAGTCTTAACGTCATCCTCCGAATACTGCCTGTCCCTGATTACGGAAAACTGCCTGGCAGTCTCAGAAAAAGACCTTGTACGGCCAAGTAACTCCACGAAAAGGGCCAGTGATTCTGAAATCTCAAAATATCTGGCTCCATATGAAGCCAGATATTTTCTTTCAAGACAAGAGGAATCAAAAGGTACAATCCGTATAGAACTTATCCTATCTAAATTATATCTTTGGTCTTCCATATTATAACCTTACAATGATGTTGTATTCCCACATTCAAATCCTCCTTTGCACAAACAAGTTAATTCTGGACAATCTTTCAACTGGTTGCAAAGACATTGTCCATCTATATCTTCGTTAACAGGAGACAACCCAAAAAGATGAGAAAACATCAAAGGATATGTTTCATATCTTGACTCAAGTTCTTCAATGCTGAAATTATTCAAAACATTATCATTCAGCGAAATTATTTCATCATTCATAATTTCATTTTTTTAATCCGAATTCACATACAATCTTCACAGGACAATCAGGCAGCTCTTTTACACCATTACAATTACATTCTATTTTTTCCCCGTCACAAAGACACTGCAAGTTTGGACAAGAGGTCAATTTTCTGCATTCACATCCTCTTGCTGAATCAGTTTGGTCTGAATCCACTAATCCAAAAAGGTGAGAAAGCATAAGCGGGTCAGTCTCATATCTTGCCTCCAATTCCTCAATACTGAATTCATTCAGAAGATTACCATTAAGAGAAGTTATTTCTTTCTCACTGACATATTCTGCCTTAAAGAGTTTCTTTTTATCCATAATTAATTTATTTAAAATGTTGATTTAATTATACTATCTTAAACTGTTATTCTTCCTTAAGCAAAATTGAAGGATTTATCTTTGATATGAGGACTGCAGGATATATCACAGCCACTACCGCCAACAGCAAAACCACAATCACAGATACTCCTACGGCACATAGAGCTGTTGCAGCAAAATCATTTGCCAATAGAATGATTATGACTCCAGGGATAAGGGAAATAAGTCCAATTGCAAAATTCTGGCAGAAAACCATCATGACAATCTTGCGGATAGTAGCCCCTACAGAAATACGCAAAGCAAATTCATTCATCCTTGACTTAACGTCCATAAGATTTATCCCTATCACACCCAAAATTGTAAATATCAATAAGAATATCGCCGGTATTCCCGTCATAGCAAGCTCCGTCACAGCATCTTTCATTGTACGGGCCTTCAATGTTGAAGAATCATATACCAAAGGTATTACACTATTGAATTTACCACCGGTAAGAGCAAGTCTGAATTCATGATAGAAATCATTTATAAGTTTTTCCTCATATCCCGGCTTGACTCTTACCCCAAATTCCCTCCATGCATCACAACCATTCTGAAAAAAGAAACCATTGAGAGGAAAAATGACAGACGGCTCCGATTCCTCCAACGGATTATTCTTAAATCCACTCAATATACCGACAATCTCATAGGTTGAACCTTCCAAAGTTACAGTACTTCCAATAGGCTTTTCCAATTTATATTTTTCAGCAAACTGTTTGGTTATTACCGCTGTCCTATGTCCCCGTTCTGTCCTCTCTCCGTCAACAAACCATCTGCCCTCTATCAGTTCAGGCTTGTAAACCCCTTCAACATCACCGTCAACAGCCCTTAAGGCACAGATGAACTTATCTCCGGAACCAATGGATATTCTCCAGTTCAAATTAGAATCAGAGTTGATATATGGAGTAAAATTAAGATTTTCAACTATACACTCAATATAATCATTGGCTCCTATTTTATCCATTATATTATTTAAAAAGGGAAATTGCTTATAACGGTTTTTATTAAAATAAGCATCCGTTTCCACGCATCCTAAAACAACAACATTTTCCGTGTCAAGCATTCCTGGGGTATGATATTTTTTCACTATATCAAACAGAGATGTCATACTCCAAAGCAATATAATGAACACTAATGCCATCTCGACGGCTATGGCAAAATATTTCCGGTTCTGATGCCGCAGCATCGTAAATATATGTTTTATCATAGCTCTCTACCTTTTAAAACAGATGATATATTCTTCTTTGACATCATATATGCCGGTATACCTCCCGACAAAACGGCAAACACCACAGCCAACAGCAATGAAATGCAGACAATAGTCCAGTCCAATGAAGAAGCGGAAATAAAGGAAGCCTCAGCTGTCAAATCAAAAAACATACTCTCTATAAGTCTCATCACAGGTTTGAATGACAGCATTGCCACGAACAGTCCTATAAATGCAAGAATAATATTTTCAGAGATTATCAACATAAAAGAGCTCATTCTGCTTGCTCCCAAGGCGCGTCTTATCGCAATTTCCTGCGAACGGTTCAAAGTATTGGACAGGCTTAATGTCATTATATTCAAAGCCGGTATCAGCAACAGAAGAAACATAAGTACACCCATCCCATAACGGAACATCTCTCCGCCTACAGCATTTTCCTTAATCTCTTGAACAGTAGGAAATTTGTTATATTTAATATCAACTTCTTTTTTTACCCGCTTTGAATAATAAGTATCAAAGAAATGCTTTAATGTTGCTTTCATTTCATCCACCGGCACATCTTCAGAAAATAAAACAACATACGAATAATCATCCCAATCTGAAGATGGAATAAATCGGTTATATTGAATTGACACCCAAACTTTTGCGGTTTCCAATGGGTTTGACAGGGATGAGTAGTTCTTGACAACTCCCACTATTTCATATTCCACATTCTGTATCTCTATTTTCTCCCCAAGTGCATTCGAGTTATAATACCTGTCTGCTATATCCTCCGTTATAACAGCGTGCTTAGGGGCAATCTCCACAAACGGTTTCCCTTCTATAAAATCGAACTCGTTTACCTCAAAATATTCCGGTGTAACAAAACCTACTGAAGCCGGTCTGACCTTCCCGTCTATTACAGCAAAAGCTGATTCCGTATGGGTCATATAACCTGTTTCAATAATATTTATCTGTTCTGATAATTGTTGAATAATATTATAAGGTAAAGTATAACTTCCATCCCAATTATTAGTAGTATATATATCTGAATCAAAACATATACTTCTCCCAGCATTTACAAAAGGAGCGGAATCGTCCCTAAGAAGGCTCATAGCCTGCAAAAGTATGATGATAAAAATAAAGGCGATCGCCGTGCCGAGCACGTAGAAAATGGAGTACAGTTTGTCATGGACTATATTGTACCACAAAGAACGGAGAAAACTTAATATCTTTTCCATATCTGCCGACTATCTTAATGATGAAACAATCTCACCGTCATTCATCATAATTTTAGTCTTGGCCTCTCCTGCAAGAGCTGCATCATGGGTCACCATCACAACGGTTGCGCCTTCAGCATTAAAACCAAGCAGAAGATCCATAATCTCACGCCCCATCCGACTGTCAAGGTTACCTGTAGGTTCATCTGCAAGAAGAATGTGAGGAGCAGTTACAATCGCCCTTGCTATGGCCGCTCTTTGGCACTGACCACCGGAAAGCTGTGACGGAAGATGGTTGACCCTATGAGCAAGTCCAACTCTCTCAATAGCAGCCATAGCCCTTTCCCTTATTTCCTTGGCCGATATTTTATTATTTGAGTAGAGAAGAGGAAGCTCAACATTCTGTATTATATTCAGACTGTTTATAAGATGAAAGCTCTGGAAAATGAACCCGAACTTCTCGTTCCTCAAGCGAGCCAGTTCCTTGTCTTTCAACCCAGATGTCTCTACTCCTTCTATCATTATCTTTCCTTTCGTAGGAGAATCAAGATGACCTATTATATTAAGCAATGTGGACTTTCCGCAACCAGAAGGTCCCATTATAGATACAAAGTCCCCTTTATCCACATGCAGGTTTATATTGTTCAAAGCATAAGTTTCCATATCCTCTGTCGAGAATACCTTATAAATATCAGTCAGTGTTATCATAGTATTATACGTTTATAAGTAATGGTTCATATTATATTTGCAGCTTTGATTTCTCCGTAAGCCTTATTTGCCATAAGCCTCACAGTATCTGCATATCCATCGCAATAACTTGCCTTAAAATCGTCATTCTTCTTTTTTAAAGTTTTACCCAAACAACCTCCTCCGCAAAGCAAAGCATATTTGCAATGACTGCACTGTGGAGTATTTCCTATATTCCTCCCATGCCAGTCCTTTAAATTCTCATTCCATTCAAGTCCCGAACTATAGGTTCCAATTGCATATTTCTTTATTCCGACCATATCCCAACAAGTATGGATATCACCAAGAGGATCAAATATATAAGAACCTGACTGAACTCCACAGAAGATTGAATGGAATCTTATACACTTGTTATTCCTAAATGCCGATATAAGTTTCTCATATAATCCATAGTCCTGATGAGATATATTCAGTCCTGCTTCCTTATACATACGATTGAAATCCTCCCTCCTGACATAGTTGATATTTTCATCAATATTTTCTGGATTTTCATTCTGAAGCAATGCCGCATTAAATGAAAAGTTCTTGTTATCCGAATAACCGGCTTCTTTGAAAAGCTTTTCAAGTTTCGGTATTTCCATATAATTATTGGCATCTGCATTGAACCTCACCCCGACTCTTACATTGTTATCCAATGCCAACTTTATATTTGCGAAAACCTTATCAAAGGACTTTCCTGTTTCATAGTGAAACCTTCGGGAATCATGCATCTCTCTGTCACCATCGATTGTTATCTGAAGAAATTTAAACGATTCCAGAGTAAGAATGTCTTTATAATAGTCTAAATCATGTCCATTCGTAACAGCATGAAAATTATATCCGAGTTCTGTCCCTTTATTTACTATATATCTGACTATTTCCACATTCTCTTTCAGAAGAGGTTCTCCCCCATAAAGTGTTATGGTCTTATGATGCTTTTCCCTATCCGGTTCTATTTCCAGCATAGCATCGTATGCCTTATCAACTAATTCCTTTGTGAAAGTTTTCCTGCTCCAGCTTCTTCCATTCCCTGAAATTCCAGCTTCGTAGCAGTAAGGGCATCGGAAATTGCAGTCATAACTTACAAGAAACATAAAACTCTTTCCGTATCTTTTAGAATCACGATGCAGCAAAGCGGCAAGCCTGGAAATATAATCATATTCTTCTTCTTTCGTTTTTTGAGTCACATATCCACGAGCAGTAAGTACGTCAAAAGTTTCTTTAGAAAACTCAATATTGTCCTCATCAAAAGATGGAGTCATCTTAAGAAACTCTGAAATTTTATTACTCACGACATCAATTGCACCTGTATAGCCGTGAATGAACATGTGTTTTCCTGGTTCCATATCCAAGTCAACATCTATCAGATAACTTGACCGCCTATATTGTTTCATAATAACATTAATTTAGATTATCATATTTATTTTGTTTCGGCCTCAACCACTCCTGCACACCTTCATCGTAGGAAAACACCCTAATCTGATTGCCACGAGTCAGGTTGTTAAGAATATAAAGCACCCCCGATGGAACTCCACGATAAAGTATGGAGTCTGAAGATGCCACTACACGTCCAGCAGACTTCCAGTTGACGTCACAATAGAACAGTTCATATTCATCGCCTGGACGAACGTGGTTATCACGGTTGCGAGGAGTATAAATAATCTTTCCAATCTTTCTCGGCTCTCCGAAATCAAGGCCTACCCACGCTCCATATCCCATACGTGAGTCAAAAGAAGTTGTATTGTCACCATCCAATGCACTCCAATAGTCATACTTATTGTCACCACTATAGCTACCAGGAACACCTATAGGCTTTCCTGTCAGAAGTTTTCCGTCAACATCATAGACATACATATCTGCTATATTGCAGAAACCGTTCTTCGGTCCGAAATACCGAACATATCTATATGGTCCATAACAAGAAGGACGGCTCGTGTTTAAAAGCCGCTCAGGAAGTTCTGTAATTATATGAAGAGTGTCTTTTTCTGAAAAATCCAAATTGTTACCGCCCTCGAATATACCTCCGAGCATACGCCTCTGCAGCCATAGCTCCTGAACTTTAGCAAACTTGCGGAACACCGTAATGTCCTGAAGTTCCTTGCCGGCACGGTAGAAATGCAGTTCTCCGGATTCCTTTATATAGAACGGGTCACTCAAGAATATGACTTTACCGTCCTTGACGGAAGCCACCCTCATCACCTGAGTATTGCAGTCTATATCCTCAAACTCCGCATTGCCCCGGCGGAACTTTCCGACAGCAACCGGAATCCATGAAAAGCGGCTGCTCATGCACAGATAGACAGTCTTCGGCCTGATTCCACGGTAGAGTTCGGTTCCAGGAACTTTAAGTGTCTTCAGGAAATCTATGGCGTATGCCGGAGTCACATCTTCGAAACGTGGTCTTTTAAGGAAATCAGGCTTGTCTGAATCAGGTACATCCACATCATCGAGTCTGTTATTTATACTGAATGTCCGGCGATACACTTTCAGCTTACGGAGAGTGCTGATTTTACTTGAATTGACCATAGGGTTTCCCATATCCTGACAATAGAGGCTGTCACGGCTGAGAAAGGAGGCCCATTCATGCCCAACATTCCCGTCCCCTCTGAAAGGCATGTAGTCAGAAGCACACGGGATGCCCAAGGCACGACAGACATAGAGGGCAAAGTCCACTAAGTCACGGCAGTTGCCGCTACGCGAATCAGCTGCGACAGGACCGATATGGGGCAAGGCTGCTGGAGCCGCACTTGTGAAGAATATCTTCTTCGGCCCGGTAAGGGAGTCTGTTATTATACGGGCGGCAGCCGCAGGGTCCTCACGGTCAGAACTGTCCGAATTGCGAAGACCGTCAAGTATGCCGTTATACTTTTCATAGTACATTTCCCTCCAGTCTGCAAGAGTCTCGTTGCCGACACGATAGGGAAGTATATATTCACAGAAATCCCTAAAGCCCACATTCCTGCCCCAAGGTTGCTCCTCCCACACCTTGAAAGCCCATTCAATATTGCGGCACAGATAAGCGGAATCGACTGTATGAATATCCTCTTTATAATGCAGACTGGACAGGTCAAATCTTCCGTATTTCTTGTTTATGGAATCCACTGCGACATCGGGAGACTGTCTCTTGAGTCTGACGCTCCGCAACAGATGGTAATATTCAAGAAAATTGTCAAGGACCGGTCCTTCATAATACCCGTATCCCGGCATGTTCTCAATAAGAAAAACTGCGGCACGGTATTTCAGGCTGTCTGACGGTGAAGATGAATAACGTGCAAGAACCTTCTCCAGCTCCGGACGATTATCGCCGGAAAGGCACAGAGCATATTCCAGGCGGTCAACACGAGGAGTACACGAGATAGACAGAAAAGATATAAAGAATAAAATGACTTTCTTTATATGATAAGACAGAGACATATCAGTTGGTGTTTCAGGTTGATGTGGTTATATGCAAAAATAGAAATTGGGAGTCAGAAACGATATAAATTTTCTGACAAAAAATGCAACAAAACTGACAACGGTAATAATTTCACCACAATATACAGGATTTCACCACAAAAATATGTCTACGCTCGGTCCATTCCCCGTCAACTAACCACCTGCCTGCAATTAGTTCCGGTTCAATCTCAGACCCCTCGCAGTAGCCAGGAAGGGACCATAGCATTTATATTACTCCCTATACTCGCCTCCATTGGAAAGCATATTGTCCAATACGGTCATAAACAGCCTCCACAATTCCTGGCCGGCGACAGGATTACCGACAAACACCGGACTCATATTCTTGTCAAGCAGAAAACTATGAAACCTCTCATCTGACGGAATCTGAGGATTAGCCTTTCGGAACAAGCCTTCATAATCAACATACACAGGATAATGGAAATCATTGCGCATCAGTTCTGCCATCACTTCATCATACCTGTCATCTGCAGGAGAAAATATAGTCAGCACCTGAAACTCCGGATGCCTGTCCCCTAATTCATACAGGTCAAGAAGATCAACCAAATGAGCAATCCGGCAGGAGCTGCAGTCCGTAGAATCATAGTAATTCACCAGTAAGGCTGTCTTCCCGTCACCGCTGTACTCCGAAATGCACCTTGCATGTACTTGCTGAAGCCCCGAAGGCACAACAATCTCCGATGCCTGGAACTCCTTAAGTTCACGGGCAACCTTATGTCTCGCACAGCCGGCAAAAAGCAACAAAGGAATTGCCGCCAATAGAAGAAATTTGTTTTTCATAGTCATCAATATCTATATATCAGCACTTTGTCCTCAAATCCATTGGGATTGAGACCATAAATCACATTATGCTCTTCATCTACTGCAAAATACGCTATTGGATATTCCAGATTCAACTGGCATACCGGCTCTCCAGACCAAGAGTATATTTCCAGCACTGAAGAATGATTCTTTTCCGTGTTGTCAAGCCTATCGTCCGAATAAAGCGCATATACATATTTTTCTCCAGAATATACATTCTCGTAGTAAACAATATTCTTGTCTATATTGAATTCTTTTACTTCCCGACGGCCATAGTTATAAAATTTAGGCGGACTCTTCACACCTATTTCTGACTCCAGTGTTATTGAACCATTATTGATACGGCCCAACTCAATACGGTCAATAAAAGTATATGCAACTGCGAATCTGTTACAATTTGCCGAAATCTGATAGTCATCAAAAATGGTAAAATAGTTCTTTCCCATCAGTGAAGGTAACTTTTCAAATGTGTTCGGTATGCTGTCAACCATCACATGATCATAAGGATTCCAAAGTTCACGTGCCCCAGTCTTGTAGTCCTGATGCTTGACTAACATCAAAGAGTCTCCGATACAATTGATTTCCCAAAAGAAGCGCGAGTCGTCTGATTTGAACGTCATGGACATCTGAAGTTCTGCTGAAGAGTCTGTTATACGATAAAACGCTATCAGGTCTGTCGCATGATCCTTAAATGCTAATACATTACCCTTGGTATTCTTTACTACAGAAGGGAATATATACTCATTCGGCCCGCGTCCGCGCCTCGCGAATGAATACAAGAACCTCAAATCAGGACAGGAATATACAAAATAAAAATCCTCTACTGCCTCACTTCCGTTCTGGAGAACAATATAGTCTTCAAGCTTAATGATATTATTGGCCTGAAGCAGTTCGTCAATCACAATCAATTCTGCCGATACATCCTTGATTTCACCAAAATTTTTCTCCGCTGTTTCTGAGCCACAGGAAGTCAGTATCAACAAAATAATACAAAAGATTATATTGTCGGTAATATTTATTACTTTCATTGATCAATCAGATTAAAGCCCCGAAAAAATCGTGGCTAAAATTAATAATACCAAGTCTCGCACAGCCGGCAAAAAGCAACAAAGGAATTGTCACAAATAGAAGAAATTTGTTTTTCATCACCATAATATTATATATCAACACTTTATCCTTAAATCAGTTTGAATTGATACCATAAAAATCATATTATTGACATACAGCAGTTAATCAATTTTAATAAACTCTACAGACGCATCCTTCCAATAAAGCATTCACCATCAGAATCCATCACAATACCGTATGCAATCTTATCACAACTATCCACTGCCAAAGCAAGCATTAAATCATTAATGAGATACTTACACTTTGGATTACCACTATAGTCAAACTTGGAAATAAACGGATGACCGCTTTCCAAGACTTCCAGTTCAATTCCCCACACAAGACCATAAATATAATTTTGAGTAAGAGAAATATCCTGAAATCCAATTATTGTTTCATCTGTTGGAACAGCCCATTTAGGAACAGCACCAGATGCTATTTTCCATATCGGTTCATAAAAATATCTTGTTGTCGACATCCCAAAACAACCATCATCCTGAATATCCAATATTTCCAGAACACAACCAATATATGAGCCCGAGACAAGTTTTCTGCAATCCGGACTCAGCCTGAGCCTTGAAGCATAATCCGTCAACGACCAATTTATTTCCGCATTTGTACTCAACTGAGGATATTCTGTATAGACATTCTTAAAAAGTCCTTGTTCTGGAATCCAAATGCCATAGCGCATTCTATCATCATTGCCCTTTATTATATAGCCATTATCATACAGGACTGCCTTTTTCACGAAATTCGGAACTTCTACTATCTGGATTTCCCTGTAAGAGTCCGGTTTATCCGACAGAATCCTATCCAGTTCATAGACAACTATTTTATTCTGGTTCGGAGCACAGACAACTATCTTTCCTGAAGAACAGTCCACAGAACTGGCATCAATGATTTCTCCTGGTCCACGGCCACGATGTCCAAAACTTTTTATATATTCTCCTGTCTCCTTCCTAAAAATATGAAAGGCATCATCATAACCTTGGATGTCATATACTATCAGCAACGAGTCTGATATAAAAATATCTTTAGGAAAATTAAATAAGAATTTACTTTCCATTATTTCGACATCTGCCACAAGAGTCTCCTCTGTCACTATATCATTTTCATAATTTATTCCTGTTCTGTTACATCCATAAAACAGCATACTGCTGGTTATAAGCAGCAGAAAGACACCGAATTGAAAGTTCCTCATATTCAATTAATTTATGAGACTGACTTAAAAGTATGTCATATCAAGATAAATTCATAAAACATCCACTTCGCTATACTCAGTCGAAATGACAATTGCAGGACTTTTTAGCCAGCCTCTTTGTAATTTTACTTACTACAAGTGTGGGATCCAGTCAAACGACCAGTACCTGAAACTCTCGTAGGCACAAACCACATTCTGCTTCACAAACGCTAATACCACCTCTACATCCCCAAGAAGTGTAACTTTCCCCGTCTGTCAAAGCGGCAACATTAGCCTCAAAAAGACCGGATGACTTCTGAGAGAATACATAAGCAGCAGTAGCTGCAGATGCGGTCAGCGCAATCGCTGACACCAGAATCATTACTTTTTTCATAGCCATCACCTTTTTCCCATAGCATTTATATTACTTAACACTAAGAACCATCTCAAAAAATAAACGAATTATTGGAAAAAGACACCTGTTTACCCAAATTCTCCTTATTCAATATCATTACATTTCTATGAGGCATGTTATTACCCAAAGGATAGGAAGCAATCACAAGATTAAATATATTCTTCATATCTCTCCCTATAACAAAGTTAATCTCCAAAGAACTACAATCCCATCTTTATCCACACCGCGTCCATAAAAAATTTCCTTGTCTGGAGATTTAGAAATTGCATTTATATATACCGGCACACTATATGATTTAATAAAATTACCATCCCAATCAAATTGGAATATATATGACTTAAAATCGGACAATGAATTTTGGGGATTATAATAATCACCTATATAAGAGACATAATACCCGTTTTCATCGGTACAATATTTTCTATATGAATATGGAGCAAATCCATTAAAAGATATGCTATTCTGCTTGACAACATAGGCAGCTTTCAGCTTATCCGGTCCTCTCACAAGCTTTATTGGAGTAAGATTCATATCATAGACTTCCATCTCATTAAGAACCGTAGATGCGTATATCAAGCGGTTTTTAGCCTTATTCATAGTTATAAACCCTTGGGACACATTATAAGCATAATATTTTCTTATATCCTTAAACAAATAATCACTATTGGCATCAGTCACAATAAGGCGCGGTTGGTGATTATCTATGTCTAATCCATTATCTTTGAAATAGTAAGGATTTTCAAAGATAATGGAATCACAATTAAACATAGTGACAAAAGGAGAATCTACACCATTAAATTTAACAAAATTTGGCAATTTATAATTCTTATCATATAAAACAGAATCTATATTGATATAAGCCAACTGATTTTTTACAAAATCATGTACACATAACATATTCCCTTGGATATGAGACATAGCATTTAACATTTCGCCTGGGCCATTACCCTTCCTGATCAATTTTCGAATTATCTGTTTTGAATTTACGTTATAAAATTCAATGAAATGATTTTTAGAATCAGGATTATTTGAAATGATAATAATCGTGTCTTTGTAAACAAAAAGTTCTTTAGCGTGGAGAAAATCATAGGAATCTTCAACAACTTCAGCCACCATCTGAACAGCAGTATCCTTTACAACAATAGGAAGAGTCACCTCTTCCGGCCATACAATATTCTCAGTCTTTACACAACTTGACATCAATACATACATCAAGAGTATAATAATAGATACACTATAATTCTTCATACATTATATATTTTATTTATGAGGGTAACCCAAAAGTCAGTCATATCGAGCGAAGCCCGGAAGGCACAACAATCTCCGATGCCTGGGACTCCTTAAGTTCACGGGCAACCTTATGCCCTGCACAGCCGGCAAAAAGCAATAAAGGAATTTGTTTTTCATCACCATAATATTAAAGCGAATACCGTTCTATTGATCCACCTTCTATATCATGAAAGCATACATACAAATATTTTTCATTCTTATCAATTGCTATATTTACGACTTCACGATCTAAAATATAGCAGCACTCCGGTTCTCCTTTCCAATTGTATTTTAACACATATTTACCATATACATTTCCTGGATCACCCAATTTCTTAGCAGAATATAAAAAATAAATAGATTCATCACTGCAACAGGAATCCAAGAACCCTCTGTATTTCTCTTCATTTCTTTTTACTGCAGTTGCTTTTATCTGTGATATATACTGGCACTCAACACCAGGATACTGATAAAAATTGCTGTACTCAACTATCCGCTCATCTCTATTTACAATATCAAATCCCACAGCATAATAATACGGAACAACGATTTTTGTATGGTCCGGCTTTAAAACGGGACGTCCCTGATAAGCTGTCTGCCTACTATAGTCTTCTTCCGGAAATTCTGATATGACAATGTCTTCTTCCGGAAATCGGCCAAAAGAATACAGAATATTACGTTTAATGTCACGTATACAGAAACGATTGTCATTTATTTTGCTTTTTGGATCTTTACCTACATAAAACAAAACATCATCATCACACTGAAGTATTGTCGCAGATGCATAATCCCCTGCATCTAATGAATGAATTCCACAAGGCATTTTTTTACCGGATAGCAACTCATTGATATCATACAGAAATATACGTTCCGGATGTACTGAAGCCTGGATTATCATATCATTATAAAATGAAACGTCCAACGTATTTGCAGTTTCGCCTGGACCACGGCCTTTCCATAAAAAATTAATTATATGATTACCAGACGTATCATAAAGGACAGTGGTCGTACTGTCGGTCTTTTCACTAAACAAAATCAGAGAATTACAAACCGACAAATGAACTGGATTTAAAAGATTGTCAATTATTGTTTTCGGGGCAGACAATTCAACTACAACGTCAAAATCAGAAAGCACATCTCGAAAAAGTATATCTTTTTCTTTACAAGAAATCAACAATACACAAAACAGAGCAAAAAACAAAAGCTTTTTCATAACCTATATAAATTACTGGGATGAAAGCACATAGACAATTCATCCCAGCTTAGGGATTAGTGCAAATATACTTTAATTCATATAAAATGTTCCTGAAAATTCTACACCCTTAATTGATAGAGAAAAACATTTATCATCTCCGCCACAACATCCAATGTATTTACACACATAACTCATTGCAGAACCATCCGGAGCAGCCTCATCACTAGTTAAAGCCTCCACATTAGCCTCAAAAATACCGGATGACTTTTGAGAGAATACATAAGCAGCAGTAGCTGCAGATGCGGTCAGCACAATGGCTGACACCAGAATCATTACTTTTTTCATAGCCATCAATATTATATATCAGCACTTTGTCCTCAAATCTGTTTGAATTAATCCAATAAATCGTAACATTTCAGCATCGATAACGGTACGGCAATCTGAGCCGTCCAATAAATCTATCACCATTATTATCTTTAATGATGGCATATAGGAATTTCCCATCTTCCGGAACAAAAGCCTGTTCTATCTCATAATCAGTAATGATTAAAAACAGTCCATTTGCCATCCAATCATATATAGCAATTTTTGAATAGAGCAATCCATTTGTTTGAGAAATAACTTTACTTTTAGAATTTTCTCCATCAAACACACAATATATCTTTTTATTTGTGGAGCATATATCGCTAAAAGTATAGACATTGTCCCCGTTATTCTTTAAAGTAAATTCATCAACAAACAATGAATCTATACATATCAGAGAACTCGTTGCAGTGTTTGTAATTTGTAATCCACATAATGAATACAAATCCATAATACCTCCCAATGGAATGGCTACAGCAAATTTTGTGTTGTCAGGTGATAATGTCACCAGATTTTTCCCATATCTAAACTTATCCTTATTTTCCTGACCAATAAAATGATATCCATAAATTTCAGACAAGACCATTCCAGAACTATCTGTCAAGCGTAACCGTGGTATATTTTCTATACTATCCCAAAAATAAGTCAGGTTATTGACAACAAGACGTCCATATTCCGTTTCAAACGTCTGCCTGTTAGCTATGGTGTTTTCATTATAAGCACTCTCAAATATTGAATTACTGTTTTTCAGAAGAAGCGTATCGATCTGAAAAGACAAATGCTTAGAATTTGCGGCATCAAAAAACTCAATTACGCCAGTAACAGTATTTATGCTACAATCACTATTACTGCGGATTTCTCCATAGCCATTACCAGTATAAAGAGTATCCATAATTAGAGAACCATTATACTTATTGTATATATGAATCAGTTCTCCTTCAGTACGACAAGCACTGATTACAATAATATATGACTTATAAACAGCAAAATCATTAATAGTACCAACATCCTTCAATGCAAGGGAAATCTTCCGAAATCGTGCGGACCGTATTTCTTTGAACTGAGAATATGATGTCATCGTTTTTAGAACAGAGCAGGAACAGAATGACAAGCATATCATCACGCCCAGAAACAGATTTATAAAAACCTGGCCAACAGATATATTTGAAAATAGTGGAGACTTCATATCAGGAGTTTATATTACAAGTCTGTCAAGCGTATACACATCATCGTCGTCAGAGATAGAATGCCTGATAACATATATCCCAGAGCATGTGCTTTCTATCAGAATCTGAGTGCCGATTGAAGCATAGGAATATCTTGATACAGGATTTTTTGTTTCTGCATCATATAAAGTAAAAATACGTCCTGAATTGTCATATTTACCATCAACGACAACCGTCTGTCCTTCAAGAGTCAATATAAACAACCTTTTCTTGTCCTGAAAGACACTCAGGACCTGAGAGTTATCCCGAAGATATTCTGTCCTTTTCTGACGATTACGGGCTATCTGACTATCAGACGGAATATTGTTCACTACGAATGTTCCGGAATCAAATGAGACATATTCAGTATTTTCTCCAGACATGATATCGTACCTGGACAAGCGCAATTCATCTTTGGAACAATAATATATTGAACTGCCGCTTTTCAGTAAGGGAGCAGCAGCCCAACTATGAAGCAAGACTTCATGTTCCGGAGAACTCTGTCCAAGTCTTGCAATTACAGTTCTCCCAATCTTATCATAGACATCTATTATATGGTCACGGTTACGGCCAGCTGTATAAATTATTATAGCATCATCAGTCACTTCAAAATCAGTTATTGCTGAATCATAGAGATATTCATCCATTGGTGTTCCATCTTTACGGTAGGCAATAAATCTCAATGTGGAACTGCTCCATACATAAATAATGTCCTTATATGTTCTTACTACACTTGGATTATTGTATTCATACTTTGCCTTGCCGGCATTACCGATGCGATGCATCTGCTCTCCAGACGTGGAATAAAGAAAGACATTCACCCCGTCACACAAGACAAATTCCCCATCGTCCATCACATCAAACGACACAGGTTTGGATATTTGAGAAATATTCTCTTTCAAAGTACATACATTTTCCGGTTCCGCATCATGAACCAGCAATGAAGATTCCGTGCATGATACAAACAACAACATAAGGAACAGCAAACTGAAAAACTTTAAGTCGGTCATAATTTTATTTTTAGGAAAATTTGATTTGAATATATTGATAACCTCATAACAGCTTAAAGCATTGAATGATGTAAACTACTATGAGGATCATTCAATTAACCTGCGGCATAAAACCTGCTGAAGATTTATTCCAAAGCATACAGGTTATAAGAGTAATTCCATTAATATGGATCATCACTTTTTTCATTTCTGAAAATTTAAATTGTCAATAAATATAAACAAGCCGGACAGTTATTTTTTCAATTACATCATTGCCTCTTCGGACAGTCCCCACTCCTGGACACCATTATCATACGAAAACACGCGGATATCCTTGCCACGGCTCAGGTTATTCAGCATATAAAGAGTACCTGCCGGCAGACTTGTTCTAGTCACCGCTGTACTCCGAAATGCACTTTGCATGTACTTGCTGAAGCCCGGAAGGCACAACAATCTCAGATGCCTGGGACTCCTTAAACTCACAGGCAACCTTATGCACCGCACAGCCGGCAAAAAGCAATAAAGGAATTGTCACCAATAGAAGGAATTTATTTTTTATCATTATCTACAATATCAGCATTAATGACTATAAGTAAATCATTTTCCGAATTATCCATACCAAAGTGATCTTTTAAAGCCATGTCATCAATATCAGCTCCAGCTGGAACAAGAAACATAACCTTATCTCCAAAATAACCCAGAAAGTGCATATTTTCATATGTTTTGTCCCTTAAGAAAACAATGTCAGATTGTCGATCAAAGATAAAATCAACATATTTTCCGGAATCCAACAGTTTGCCTATCGCCACATTCTCATCTATGTATACAGATTGCACCAATGTCGTATAATTCTTATAATCCTTCCAGTACCTCTCTATTGATTTGCGTGCCTGTTCAGGCACAGTCCGCGGACCAAAATCAAAATAATAGGATTGTACCAAAGAACCGTCATAGGCTATGCGATACACCATATCATCTACTGGCCTGTGATAGAGA
This sequence comes from Bacteroidales bacterium, assembly GCA_009774765.1. Lineage (GTDB taxonomy): Bacteria > Bacteroidota > Bacteroidia > Bacteroidales > UBA932 > Cryptobacteroides. Next base: position 1,895 of record VSOK01000021.1, on the reverse strand, counting down.
ACCGTTTCACCGCAATCCGAAAAGCCGACACTCGGAAGTTCATAATCAGGATCAAACAGGCAGTAGTCCAATAACTCCCCAATAACATTGAATTCTGCATCTACTATAATTACTTGCCTACCTTTGTACCGGGACTTATCCCAACTTGACAGCTCAACAAGCATTCTATTGTCCGGCAAGCACTTGATATGAGAGATTTCATATGGAAGTTTTTTTGAATTCATAAAAGAGTACACATCAGAATAATGAAAAAGCTTATCCTTACGGCCATCCAGAATCCAGACACTTCCGTCACTGTCAACATCAAAATCCGTAATCTGTAAAAACTCATCCGAACCACGCCCCCGTCTTCCTATTGTAGAGATGACCTTGCCGTTACTATCGGCAACAACCAGTTTACCCAGGCTACCGTCCATAAGATAATAGCAGCCGCTATGACAAACGACTTTATCTACCGATGAAAACATCGCGTCTTTGTCATCAAACGTAAATGCTATACATTCCGCTCCAGAAAACAATCTGTCTGCAAAATCACTGAATGTGCCAACCTTTGCCGAAGACATATCAAGCATTTCCGCAGAAGCGTCCTGTATGGATGCACGTTCTTTACATCCATACAAAACGCTAAGCAGTAGTATAACAATCAACTTTTTTCTGTTCATTGCACTACTTTAATTACATCCATACAAATCTTTACATGGAGTCGGATTCTGACATTTGCAAAAAACATTTCCATGAATAATGTCCGCTTTTTTAGGTCCTGTGCAACCGGAAGTGTTTTCTCCACTAGTTAAAGCCTCCACATTAGCCTCAAAAATACCGGATGACTTTTGAGAGCATACATAAGCAGCAGTAGCTGCAGATGCGGTCAGCACAATGGCTGACACCAGAATCATTACTTTTTTCATTTCTGAAAATTTAAATTGTTAATAAATATAAACAAGCTGGACAGCTATTTTTTCAATTACATCATTGCTTCTTCGGACGGTCCCACTCCTGAACACCATTGTCATACGAAAACACGCGGATATCCTTGCCACGGCTCAGGTTATTCAGGATATAAAGAGTACCTGCAGGCAATCCTTTATAAAGAATCGAGTCCGATGATGCCGTTACCCTGCCGGCAGACTTCCAGTTCCCGTCACAATAGAACAATCCGTACTCGTCTCCAGGACGGACATGATTGTCCCGGTTACGTGGAGTATAGACAATCTTGCCTATATGTTTAGGTTCTCCGAAATCAAGCCCCACCCATCCATGATAATACTTCTTTGAATCAAATGAAGTTGAACTGTTTCCGTCAAGAGCACTCAGATAATCATGTTCCTTATCCCCGCCATAACTTCCAGGAGTCCCCATCGGCCTTCCTGTAAGCAATTCTCCGTCAATACTATAGAAATACATATCTGCAATATTACAGAAGCCGTATCTGGGCCCCGCATATCTCACATACCTATATGGACCAGACTTATTGGGACGGACGGGAACTAGAAGTCTCTTAGGCAGTTTCCTGATTATATGCAACCGCTCCTTCTTGGAGAATGTCGAATCATTACAACCTTCAAATACGCCATTTATCATCCGTTTCTGAAGCCATAGTTCCTGATTGTCCGAAAACTTGCGGAACACCGTAATGTCCTGAAGTTCTTTGCCGGCACGGTAGAAATGCAGGTCACCGGACTCCTTTATATAGAACGGGTCACTCCAAAATCTCAGATTCCCGTCCTCAACGGAGGCTACCCTCATTACCTGGACGTTGCAATCTATATCCTCAAACTCCGCATTGCCCCGACGGAACTTTCCGACAGCAACCGGAACCCATGAAAAGCGGCTGCTCATGCACAGATAGACAGTCTTCGGCCTGATTCCACGGTAGAGTTCGGTTCCAGGAACTT
>VSOK01000020.1 GCA_009774765.1 Bacteroidales bacterium | reverse complement strand
CCAGACGAGGATATCGACAAGCCCGGGGGCACTTTCTCGCAGCCGGTTTCTATCGGAGGCAAGGAGATCACAGGGCTTCTGATCGACTTCTCCGCTCCTTCAGTGTCTTTGTCGGGGGGGGCAGACCTTTCTGCAAGCTTCGTGTTTGACAATGTCGGAGAATGGTATATCGGCAACGGAACGGGCTACAGCACTTATAAATATGAGGATACTGACACCCGTGACGCATGTGATGCGATCAAGCAGGAAATCGTGGATAACAAGAGCCTTTATTTCTCGATAGAGCTCAGCGACAGGGAGAACAGGCCTTTCTTCTGTATTCCTGCCAACTGGGATGACGGAAGAGGATATGTCGCTGTCTATTCAAACAACAAGCCTTCTGTTTCTTCCACAGAAAAGGACAGGGTCTATCTCAACGGAGGTACAAGGATGGAGATGCCATACGGTGGAGACGCGAAATGGCAGGATTGGATCAGGGAGAAGTTCCCTGTGCTTATCGACACATATTTCAGTGAGAACGGAATAATTGTCGTAAGGCACGGAGAGAAGCTGTACTATCTCAGTCCGGTAAATGAAAACTGGTTCCAGGCCTACAAATAGCAGTCTGAAACAACAGATTCATCATATCCCGTGATATTTCTGAACCCGGTTTTACGCCGGGTTCTTTTTGAAATATTTTGTTGAAAATAAAATAATTGTTACCTTTGCACCCCCTATGTAGTGTAGGGATCGCAAACTAAAGTATTAACTAATTAAAAATCAAGACAGTGGACACACTAAGTTACAAGACTGTATCGCTGAAAGCCGGCGATATTCAGAAAGAATGGTATGTCATTGATGCCACTGACATGGTACTCGGCCGTCTTGCTTCCAGGGTTGCCCTTATCCTCCGTGGTAAGAACAAGCCAAGCTTCACTCCTAATATGGATTGCGGAGACAATGTTATCATCGTCAATGCAGACAAGGTGAAACTTACCGGAAACAAAATGACTGACAGGGTGTATGTTCGTCACACGGGTTATCCTGGTGGACAGCGTTTCAGCACTCCGAAGGAAATTCTTGCAAAGAAACCGACCGAACTCGTCAGGATGGCAGTCAAAGGTATGCTTCCTAAGAACCGTCTTGGTGCAAAGCTCATCAACAACCTTTACCTTTATCAGGGAAGCGAGCATCCGCATCAGGCACAGAACCCTAAAACAATCAAGTTAAACGAAATTTAAGCAGATGAAAGCAGTAAACGCCCTTGGAAGACGTAAATCAGCAGTCGCTCGCGTTTATGTCGTGCCTGGAAAAGGTAACATCACAATCAACGGAAGGGATATCAACGAATACTTCGCGCAGGATACTCTCCGCTATATTGTAAACCAGCCTTTTGAAGTAACAGGAACGGCAGCTCAGTTTGACGTAAAGGCTAACCTCGATGGAGGTGGAATCAAAGGTCAGGCGGAGGCTATGAGACTCGGTATCTCCCGCGCACTTTGCGAGATTGATGCAGAGGCTTATCGTCCAGCCCTTAAGGCCGCAGGATTCCTTACCCGTGACGCCCGTGAGGTGGAGAGGAAGAAACCTGGTCAGCCTGGTGCACGCAGACGCTTCCAGTTCAGTAAACGTTAATCGTTATTACGCACTGATTTACACAGACGCACAGTCCGGTTGCAAATCTCTGGACCTTCATCTCGGACGCGAGTCGGAGGAAGCTGCCTGAAGATTGCCGCGACTGCGAAAAATCTCGGAGACCGGCAGAGCCGCTGCTCCGGATTGATGAAAAGAGCCCGACAGGAATGGCAAAACCCTGGAGGGAAAGTGAAAACAAACAAACAATTAAGACAATGCCAAGAACAAATTTCCAAGAATTGCTTGATGCAGGTGTTCACTTCGGACACTTGGCGAGAAAGTGGAATCCTAAAATGGCTCCATATATCTTCGACCAGAAGAATGGAATCCACATCATCGACCTGCATAAAAGTATAGTTAAAATCGATGAGGCTGCAAATGTACTCAAACAGTTTGCGCGTTCAGGCCGCAAGGTACTTTTCGTAGCCACAAAGAAGCAGGCTAAAGAGATCGTTGCAGAAAAGGCAGGATCTGTAAATATGCCTTACGTGACAGAGAGATGGCCGGGCGGAATGTTGACAAACTTCCCTACCATCCGCAAGGCTGTCAAGAAAATGAATACCATCGACAAGATGATTGAGGATGGTACTTTTGATACTCTCGCAAAGCGTGAGCGTCTCCAGGTTACCCGCCAGAGGGCAAAGCTTGAGAAGAACCTCGGTTCAATCAAAGACCTGAGCCGCCTCCCTTCAGCACTTTTCGTAGTGGACGTACAGAAAGAGATGAATGCCGTAAAAGAGGCAAACCGTCTCAATATACCGGTTATCGCTATGGTTGATACTTGTTGCGATCCTACTCCGATTGATTATGTGATTCCGGCAAATGATGATGCAGCAAAGTCTATCGCATACATTATGGATGTTCTTTGCGGTGCCATCGCAGAGGGATTGAACGAAAGGAAGCTTGAGAAGGAGAAAGAGGCTCCTGAGCAGAACGACGCTCAGGCTTCAGGAAAGAAACTCCGTGCACGCAAAGGCGGAAAGGCTGATTCTGCAAAGGCGGAAGAGGCTGTGGCTGAGCAGGCAGAGCCAGTGGCAGAAGCTCCTGTAGAGCAGGCAAAGGCTGAGTAGTCCTTGCTTTGAAGGGTATTAACATTTAACATTGAATAAAATGGAGATTAAAGCAGCTGACGTTGCAAAACTACGTCAAATGACCGGTGCCGGTATGATGGACTGCAAGAAAGCTCTTGTCGAGGCCAACGGAGACTTCAACAGGGCTCAGGAAATCATTCGTGAGAAAGGTAAGCTGGTTGCCGCAAAAAGGGCAGACCGCGAGACTACTGAAGGAGCAGTCGTGGCTAAGGTGGATGGTGGCAAAGCTATTATCGTATGCCTTGGATGCGAAACCGACTTCGTCTCAAAGAATGCTGAATTCCAGGATCTTGCACAGGCTATCGCTGAGACTGCAATCCAGAATTTCCCGGCTGACACAGAAGCTCTCAAGGCTTGTGTGCTTGCAGACGGAAGGACAGTGGAGGCAGCTATTACAGAGCAGACCGGAAAGACAGGAGAGAAGCACGTCCTTGTAGGATATGAGAAGATCGATGCTCCTTATATCTCTGCATATATCCACGCTATCAACGGAAAGCTCGGAGCTATCGTCGGATTCAACAAGGAGGTTGCCTCAGACATCGCAAAAGGTGTTGCTATGCAGGTGGCTTCAATGAACCCTGTAGCTGTGAACAAAGAGGCCGTTCCTCAGAATGTAATCGACAATGAGCTTACTGTAGCTGTCGAGAAGACAAAAGAGGAGCTTGTGAAGAAAGCTGTTGATTCAGCTCTCAACAAAGCAGGAATCAACCCTGCACACGTTGACAGCGAGGCTCACATCGAGTCCAATATGTCAAAAGGCTGGCTTACACAGGAGCAGGCTGACAAGGCACGTGAGATTATCAAGACCGTTTCTGCAGAGAAGGCCGCAAACCTTCCTGAGCAGATGATAAGCAATATCGCCAACGGACGTCTTGCAAAATTCTTCAAGGAGAACACTCTTGAGGAGCAGGAGTACCAGATGGGTGACGGCAAGACTTCCGTAAAGGATGTCATTGCAGCATCTGACAAAGAGGCTAAAGTGCTTACGTTCAAACGTATATCCCTCAACGACTAATAAAATCACAGTCACTGGTCTTATAGATATCCAATGAAATGGCTGCCGTATAACGGCGGCCATTTCTGTTTTATGTAAATTTAGTGGCATTTCTGCTGATATGCATAGATAAATCCTTATCTTTGTAGAGATTGAATTTACGTAAACAATATGAAATTTTTATTGCCTTTATGCCTGCTTGTCATTGCGGCTGCCGAACTCGGCGCGCAGACTCCAGAGGCCATAATTCCTGTACCGTCTGAATATACATTGACAGGCGGCACTTATCGTTTTAAGGAAGAACCTTCTGTCAAAGTCGTGCGCTCCGCGATGTCCTGTCCGGAGGCATACTCTATGAAGATCACCCGCAACGGTGTCAAAATAAAGGCTTCGGGGGATGCCGGAATCTTTTATGCTTTCCAGACCCTTGACCAGATGACACGTGGCGGCCGGATCAAGGAAATATTGTGCTGTGAAATAAATGACAGTCCGAGGTTCCGTTACAGGGGAATGCACTTTGATGTCTCCCGTCATTTCCGAAGCGTTGAATTTCTTAAGAAGCAGATTGATGCGATGGCGTCTTTCAAGATGAACCGTATGCATCTTCACCTGACTGACGGGGCTGGATGGAGGCTTCAGATTGATGCCTATCCGCGTCTGACCGAATTTGCCGCCTGGAGACCCCAGCAGATCTGGAAGGACTGGTGGACTGCAGACAGACATTATGCCGAGGAAGGTTCGGCAGGAGCGTACGGAGGATATTATACCAAGGATGACATCAGGGAAATCATAGAATATGCACATCAGAGGCATATTGAAGTGATTCCGGAGATAGAGATGCCAGGCCATAGCGAAGAAGTGCTTGCCGCATATCCGGAACTCGGATGCAGCGGACTTCCATATAAGCAGGCTGACTTCTGTCCCGGAAAGGAAAAGACATTTGAGTTTCTGGAGACGGTGCTCTCTGAAGTCATTGAACTTTTCCCGTCGGAGTATATCCATATAGGAGGTGACGAGGCCGGTAAGGGATTGTGGAAGACCTGTCCGGACTGTCAGAAGCGTATGCGTGAGGAAAACCTCGGAGATGTGGATGAACTCCAGAGCTATATGATACACCGTATCAGTGAATTTGTCTCCTCAAAAGGCCGTAAGATAATCGGATGGGACGAGATTCTTGACGGAGGGCTTGCTCCCGGCGCGACTGTGATGTCCTGGCGCGGAACCCAAGGGGGGATAGAGTCTATGGCTATGGGACATGACGTCATTATGTGCCCGGGGAATTTCTGCTACCTGGACCACGCCCAGGACGCGCCGTTCCGTGAACCGGAGTCGATAGGAGGCTATCTCCCGCTTGAGATTGTATATGGATATGAGCCGGAGGACGTGACTATGCCGAAGGAATCCCTTGATCATCTTATTGGGGTACAGGCCAATCTGTGGTCGGAATATATCCCGTCAGACCAGCACGCCGAATATATGTACTGGCCGAGGGCCATCGCTCTTGCGGAGACAGGCTGGAGCAGCCGAGGGAACAGGGATTATGACAGTTTCAGAAAGAGGGTGATGCCTGTACTGGAGCGTATGCGCGAGGACGGATATTCCACATTCTGTCTGGAAAATGAATATGGTGAAAGGAAACTCGCACAGAGCGGTCTGAAGCATAAGGCTGTCGGCGCGTCCGTAAAATACAATCAACCGATAAATATGTCCTATCCCGCTTCCGGGGAGACTTCTTTGACAGACGGTGTGGCCGGAGGATGGTCCAACAGCGACGGACGCTGGCAGGGATTCCTTTCGGATGTTGACGTGACTGTAGATCTGGGCGAGGTGACTCCGGTGCATTATGTCGGAGCTACCTTTATGCAGCTTGCGGGACCGTATATCTTTATGCCGGAGAAAGTTGAAATTTATGTTTCCAGGGACGGGGCTGAGTTCGGGCTTATATCTGAGATATGGAATGATGTTTCAGTAAAGTGTCCGGACCTTCTTTTCCGCAGCTTTGACACATTATGCGACATTGAGACCCGTTATATACGCTATGTCGCAAGGCAGGGCGGAGTGCCTGGAGGATGGCTGTTCCTTGACGAAATAATTGTAAACTGACACTGATACATAATTAATAAAACAGAATTTATGAGATTTATCTACATTATGCTTGCGGGCGCATTGTCCCTTGCTTCCTGCTGCAGGACCGGCAGCGAGTCCCTTGAGGTCGTGCCGCTTCCGAATGAAATAACGGTAAAGTCAGGTCATTTTGATGCTGCCGGAGCGAAGTTCAGCTATAGCCCTGGTATGGACCTTCTGGCTGCGGATGCCATAAAAGGCTTCGCGGCACGTCTTTCTGCCGCTTCGGGAAAAGAGAGTACGGTTTCGGAGGGAGAGTTGAAGGAAGGATTCATTTTCATTGTCGACAATTCCTTTGCCGAGGAAGCCTATGGTCTGGCTGTAGGACGTAAGGCTGTGGAAGTCAGAGCTTCTTCGTTCAGAGGCTTCAATTATGCCATCCAGACTCTGAAACAGATGCTTCCGGTAGAGATATTCGGTGACAATCAGGCTGCGGACAAGAAATGGACTCTGCAGTGCGCTGAAATAAATGATGCTCCGAGATTCAGCTACAGAGGTCTTCACCTTGATGTCTCAAGGCATTTCTTCACAATAGATGAGGTCAAGAAATATATTGACCTGATGGAGCTTCACAAGATGAACAGTTTCCATTGGCATCTTACCGATGACCAGGGCTGGAGGATTGAAATCAAAAAATATCCACGTCTTACGGAGGTAGGTTCGATAAGGAAGGGTACTGTCGTCAAAAAGAACTGGGAGCAGTATGACGGAGTTCCTTACGGAGGATATTATACTCAGGACCAGATACGTGATGTTGTCAGATATGCCGAGGCTAAAGGTATTACAGTAGTCCCTGAAATCGACCTTCCTGGACACATGCTTGCAGCATTGACAGCCTATCCGTCTTTGGGATGCACCGGAGGCCCGTACGAGGTGTGGGGACGATGGGGTATAGCTGACGATGTGCTCTGTGTAGGCAAAGAAGATACATTCGAGTTCCTTGAGGGAGTCCTTGAGGAGGTTCTGGAGCTTTTCCCTTCAGAATATATACACATCGGAGGCGATGAATGCCCTAAGGTTCGCTGGGAAAAATGTCCTCATTGCCAGGCCAGAATCAAGGCTCTCGGCCTGAAGGACGATGACGAGTTCAAAGCCGAGCATTATCTGCAGAGCTATGTTACCGCACGTATCGAAAAATTCCTCAATGAAAGGGGACGCAAGGTCATCGGATGGGATGAAATCCTGGAAGGGGAACTTTCCGAGAATGCTACCGTGATGTCCTGGAGAGGCAGTGAAGGCGGCGTGGCCGCCGCAAAGGCCGGACACGATGCCATTATGACCCCGACAAGCCATTTCTATCTTGACTATTATCAGGCCAAGGATACTGAACATGAGCCGTTCGGAATAGGAGGCTATGTGCCGATTGAAAAGGTATATTCATACGAGCCGTTTACGGATGATATGGACAGCGAGGCCAGAAAGCATATTCTCGGCGTGCAGGCGAATATGTGGACGGAATACATTGCTGATAATGACCATCTGGAATATATGCTTCTTCCGAGGGCTGCCGCTTTGAGCGAAGTGCAGTGGACTATGCCTGAGAACAGGAACTGGGAGCGTTTCCTTTCCTCTCTTTCGCATATTGTCGACATTTATGACGAGATGGGGTACAATTATGCCAAGACTGTCTATGAAGTGCTCAGCGAGATAAATGTGAACCGGAAGAAGAACTGCGTCGAAGTGACACTTTCAACCCAGGGGGATGCTCCTATAAGATATACTCTTGACGGCAGTGAGCCTGACGTTGATTCCAAACTTTACACCGGCCCTATTGACATATATGAAGGATGCACTCTGAAAGCCATTGTAATCAGGGGAAATATGAAGACCAGGACATACGTTCAGGAGTTTGTGCAGAACAAGGCTATGGGAAGACCGGTAACCTTGAATTCCGAGCCGCTTCCGAAGTACAGGTACGGTGCTCCATGGTCACTGGTGGATGGAGTCCGCGGTACATTCTCGTACGCCACAGGCCTGTGGGTCGGATGGTTCGGCACACCTGTCGATGTGACGATCGAGATGGACGGCAAGACTCCGTATTCAAGCGTGACACTCGGAACAATGGTACAGAAAGGCGAGGACATTTTCAATCCTCTTGATGTGGTCGTACAGATTTCTGATGACAATGTGATATTCATGGAGGCGGGACGTATCGTGATGGAGGCTGAGGGTCCGAATGACCCTGACGGACTCAAGGAATATACGGTGGATTTCCCTGAGACTTCTGCCAGATATATCAGGGTGACTTCCACGACTCTTCCTTCCATTCCAGACTGGCACGGTGCCAGGGGACGTAAAGGATTCACCTTCGCGGATGAAATCATCGTAAGATAGACTTGAGAATTTGCAGAATAAAAAATCCGGGATGCTCAGATGCGTCCCGGATTTTTTATTCTGAAGGCTATTTGCGTATTCTGACTTTGCCTACTCCTTCAAATGTCATCTTTACAGGCTTGATGAAGCCATCCTCGTCGAATTCCATCTTGTCTATGCAGACATGTCTGTGGTTGAAGTGAGTATGTCCGAGTGGTCTGCGGTGATATACTATATAATATTCGTCGCGTCCAGGGACTTTGATTACAGAGTGGTGGCCTGCTCCTGTAGCTACGTCGGGATCCTGCTGAAGGATTTTGCCTATACGTTCAAACGGTCCGAAAGGAGAGTCCGCGATTGCGTATGCCACAGAATAGTGCGGGCCTCCCCAGCCTCCCTCGCTCCACATGAAATAGTATTTTCCGTTGCGTTTGAACATAAAAGGTCCTTCGACATAGTTCTCTGGGGTCACTTCCTTGTATTTGTCGCCGTCATCGAATGTGCTTATGCTCAGAAGGTCATCAGACATTTTGACCATATTGCAATGCCCCCATCCTCCATAGTACATATAATGAGTGCCGTCGTCATCACGGAACACGAACTGGTCGATCGGCTGTGCGCCTCCGATTATCTCTCCGATAAGCGGTCTGCCCAATGCGTCCTTGTACGGACCTTCAGGCCTGTCGGCCACTGCTACTCCGATACCTCCTGTCTGTGAATTGTTCTGTATGTCGTTGGCTCCGAAAAACAGATAATATTTACCATTGTGCTCAAGTATGGCCGGTGCCCACATAGCATATTCCGCCCACGAGACATTTTCCGCTGTAAGGACTTTGGGGTGTTTGGTCCAGTGCACAAGGTCCTTGGATGAAAAGGCGTCAAAATATGTCTGGATGTTGTATGTCTGGTTGATTGCAGCTGTCTTGTGTGTCGGATATTCAGGCATTTCCTCTCCCGGGGCGGCATAAAGGTCCGAGAGGGTAGGGAATATCCAGAATTCATCGCCGAATACAGCTCCTTCCGGGTCTGCATACCATCCCGGGAATACGGGATTTCCTGATGTCTTCCTGCTGTCCGTGCATCCGTATGCCGCCATAATGACCATCGAGGCGGCAATGGCATTAAAAATTGTTTTTCTAACCATCATAGTGTGATTTTGTAGTGGATAAGTTTTTGACCCTGCAAAGTTAAAACATTCCTTTGAGTCTCCATCGGGAACAAAACAAAAGAGGACGACTTTTTAGCCGTCCTCTCATCAAGCCCGAAGCCTTGATTACTTTTATTTACCATCAAAGCGTATGTCGTGCTCCCACCTTCTTACAAGTGAAGATTCGGTCGTAGCATCGTGTCCGTTGCCTGTGATATCCTTGAAAGTGGTGCCTTCACCCTCATCCATAGGCCAGTATGCTATAAGGTCAGGGTTCTTTGCATTTACAGAGAAGTACATATTGTTCTGGATTTCCTGCTGTGTTCTGCCGACTTTCCAGAGTCGTACCTGGCTCATCGCACATTCATTCCTGAAATATTGCCTGCTGCTTGAAATCATATCGAAATGGCTGATATGTACAATCCCGTCTGCAGGATATGTCACTCCTTCACTTATGATAAGCTCACCGTTCCTGTATATGCGCACGGTCTTGTCGCTCTTTGTACATACGATAGCGAGATGATACCAGGTGTCTTTGACGAAATCTCTGGCGGAATCCATTCCGTTGTGTCCGAGAATCTTCGCCTGAAGATAGTTGTAAGGACTGTTGGCGTCACCGAAACGGATATAGATTTCGCATCCTTTCTCTCTGTTTCCTGAGTCAAACAGAGCCTGGTTGTTGATGCTGAATCCGTTCATCCTTACCCATGCCTCGATGGTCCAGTCCTCGGTCTGGATTCCCCAGTCTCCCGCAGGTGCCGCTGTGACCTTCTCGCTTCCGGCCGGCTGCATCACAGGTACGGATACGATAAGAGGTTCAGAAAGGACGTAGACGTAGTGTCCCTGCTGGCTTGATACCGGAATATCACCGCCTCTGACTACATCTCCGAGCTGTACTGCAATGGCGTATGTAGCTCCGTTCGTCTCGAAATCATCGATATGAAGCTGGTAGGAAGCACTTACTGCCCCCGCTGGAATTGTAACGGAAGCATCCTTGGGGAGGAGTCCCTCTTCCACGTGAAGATAGTCTGTTCCTCCGGCACTGTTCAGCTGGTCGAGAATTGCCGGATTGAAATTGACCTTTACTTCCACGTCTTCCGTGGCTTTCTGTGCAAGACGCACCAGTATCGGAAGGTCTACCCCTCCTGATTTCTCCACTGTGCTTGATTTTGTGCCCTGTGCCGCATCTGACAGATAGAGGATGTTGTTTTTCGGCTGATACTCAGCATTGTTGCATCCTGTAAGGAAGAGAGCGGACAGTGCGGATATTATAAAAACAAAACGTTTCATATTAATAGAATTACTTTAATTTATGTTCTGCGGGGATTATTCGTTTTCTGTCTGGTTCTGCCTTTCCCTGTAGATTCTGAAAATATTGGTTATGCCCTGGTTAAGGAATTTCCAGTCATTTGTTCCTTTGTCAAAGTCGAATCCGACACGGTAGAGACCGCAGCCTCCGATTTGCTGATCCATTGCCTGACCATTATAGCTGCCTTTGTATATGTATTTTGACATATTGAGGAATCCTCCTCCGGTTCCGGCGTATGACTCGAAGTTCTCTGTAAGGATTGTTCTCTTGACTGCATCCTCCGCTGTCATTTTACCCTGCTCTATCCAGGTGGAGACTTCTCTTACAACGCCTCCTACTCTTGAGTTGAGCGAGCCTCCGCCGTAAGCCTGAAGTACAAAGTGGTCAATACAATATGACAGCCAATTGTCATCCATTCCGTATCCTATTCCGACAGCGCCGTCCACAAGCAGAAGAAGTCTTTTCTCCGGCATAGGGCGTCCTCCGCGGTCACGGTTAGGATTCATAGCCTCGCGTCCGAACCAGTATGAAAGTTCTTCTATGAAGATTTTCTGCTGTGTCCTGTTGTAATAGAATGGAGTATAGAGGCTTCCTCCAGGGGCGTCCATTCCGTACCCCGGCTCGTAGTCCCAGTCATATCCGTCATACCCTGTTTCAATGCAGGCTTTGTAAAGGTCTTCAACATACCTTCTGATAGCCGGACGCGCTATTTCCTCATCTGTAGTGTTTACTTCCGATGTCGGCTTGTGGAGATATATGTACTCCCCGTTCTCATCATACCAATGAGGGAATCTGCTCTTAGGAAGTCCTTCGCCGGGGAATCTTGAGAAGAAGGTTACCACGACCTTTGTTCCTTTGACTTTCTGTACAGTCTCCATATCGTCTTTCCTTTCAGGGGAGAGGTCGAATTTGGATGTATCCGCACCGTGGAGTCCCCAGTTTGATGCGATAGTGACAGAGTCAGGAAGTCCGCAAAGGCTTGACGCCCCTGTTCTTGATGCTCCGCTCCAGCTGTCGAACCATACGAACACCTGAGGAAGGTCAGGAGTCTGTTTCCATTGTCTGAGGGATTCAAAATACTTCGCATCCTCCTCGGACATTATGACACTGTTGTAGTCGGTCCTGTTTATTGATTCGGGTTCAAGCCAGTCGCTGCATCCTACTGCTCCAAACATAGCGGCTGACAGACCTCCTATCATTAATATCTTGTTCAGTTTCATTGTTCTTTCTGTTAATCAATTAATCCTTTTTTGCCCACCACAGATCAAGGCTTCCTTCATCACGTCCGCCGAAATGGGTGTTGACTGCATTCTTCACATTGGTTGAGTTGTTCTCGTATTCCTGCTGAGGGTAGCGCAGTCTTCTTACCATACGGGTATCGGTTATGGCTCCAAGCTCGGAACCCTGGCTGAGGTTGTTCAACGCTCCCATCATTTCAGGATATCCTGTCCTGCGGAAGTCGCACCACGATTCAAGTCCTATAGGATAGTTTGCGATGTATTTCTGAGTAAGAATCTGTTTGAGATGTTCTTCCTCTGAATTCGCGCTGTTCCAGGATACGGCAGGTGCGTTCTGGATAGAGCCGCTGCCGCTTGCCGGAGTTGACAATCTGTCGGTATAGTTGAATTTTCCGGATGCCGTATTTGAAAGATAGGTCCCGATACTTACGTTCCACTGCTCCATGGACATTCTGATTCCGGACTCATAATAATTGCGTGCCGCTGATTCTCCACCGGAAATCCATCCGCGGAGAGCCGCTTCAGCCATAAGGAAGTATGATTCAGCCGCATAGAATACCGGCATAGGGGAATTCTTTGAGAAATTCGGTTTTGAATAATAATTTGTTGTCGTTACCTTTCCTTTGTTCTCAATTCCCATACGGACACCATTATAGTCGTAGTAGTAGGTTGTCCTTGTCATATAGGCTGGACGGCGGGGATCGCCGTACCCGTTCATATAAGTTGAAAGGGTCGCGTTTACTGTAAGGTCTCCCCATTCGATACCTGCTTTACAGAAAGGATTGTCGCCTGTCGGAAGGAAGGCATTGTCCGAATTCTCAAGAATCATTCCTCCGGCCATAGCCTCTTCCATAGCTGTTCTGGCAAAGTCAGGGAGTACATTGGCTATTCTGACAGCCATACGGAACTTCAGTGAATTGGCATATTTTACCCATTTGCTGAAATCTCCGTTATACATTATGTCATATTCTCCGATAGGAGGGGTATCTGTTGCTGTAGCGACATAGTTTGTCAGCGCAGTGATAGCGTCAGAAAGGTCGTTTATCATCTGGGGATAGAGAGTCTCAAGTGCGTCGTACTCAACTTCAAACTGTCCTCCTCCGATTTTTGAATAAGGAATAGGCCCGAAAGTGTCAGTTACACGGATCATACATCCTGCCCTGAGTATATTTGCCCAGGCATATACAAATCCTGATTTCTGTGTCGACTTCTCTACTTCAAAATAGTTTGAATAGAAAGAGGGGAGAATGTCGGTGAAAGGAGCTCTCATGAACCTGTCACTCGGATTATATGTTCCGATATTCGTCCCGTCCCATATTGTCGGCGCGGTGAAATATCCTCCGAGCTGTCCGAATATGATCTGGTCGATCATCTGGCTCTCGTTTTCCTGCTGAGGGCAGAGAAGGTATGTCATTGCTGGAAACAGGGCACCGATCCTTTCGGTGGGAGTCATCTTGTCCGGATCAAGATCCGTGGGATGCGTGTTAAGGTCCTCGAAATTACCTGTGCAGGCCACTGCCATAAGAGAGCAGACGGCAAATAAACCGAGGCTTTTTATAGTATTGTTTGACTTTAGTCTCATATTCATTGACTGTTTAGAATTGTATTTTGACATTGAAGCCGATATTCCTCAGGCTCGGCTGCATAAAGTTGTCCACTCCTGTGTAGAATGTGCTTGATGCTGAAGGAGCGAGTTCTGGATCGAATGGAGCCTTGCAGTATATCATCCAGAGGTTGTTTGCAACGAAACCGAAAGTGAGGTCGCAGACGTTCTTAAGATATTTCCTGTTGAGGGTATATTCAAGACTGAGCTCCTGAAGGCGTACATTGGTCGCACTGTATACATAGTGGTCTCCTTCACCGCCTCCGGCACCGATAGTCTGCAGGTAGTTGAATGCGGAAACCATAGTGTCACCGAACATTACTCCGCCGGCGTCCCTGAGCCTTGCACTGTATTCAGATACTCCAATACGGTCCAGATATGCCTGGGTGTTGGATACGACGTTGCCGCCGATGCGTGCTGTGATGAGGAAGTTGAGGCGTACTCCTTTGTATGAGAATGAATTTCGCCATCCGAGGTTTGCCTTTGGAAGCAGAGTGCCTATTTTCCTGTATTCTGTATCAGTCATTGAAGGAGCACCATTGTCATTCAGCTCGAAGGCTCCGTAGCGGTCGCGTTTGAAGTCCCTGTGGATGTAGAGGTCACCCATACTTCCGCCTTTTGTCAGGCGTACAAGCGGTGAGTTCGCTCCTCCGAGGCTTGCCTTGTTTACATAAGGCATTTCAATCGGCTCTCCGGTAACGATGTTGGTGACGCCGTCGGCAAGATTGATGATCTTGTTCTGGTTGTGAGATACGGTAAAGTTCGAAGACCAGCCGAAGTCTCCCCAGTTGTTGTCGTAGCTGATGGCAGCCTCGACTCCGGCGTTCTGTACGTTACCAGCCTGGATGTTGACAGCCGTATATCCGGAACCAGATGAAAGAGGTGCCTCGAATGTCTGGTTGAATGTGTTTGAGTGATAGTATGTGAGGTCCAGACCGAGCGTGCCTTCAAAGAACTTCATATTGATACCGGCTTCGTATGACCTTGTCTTCTCCGGCTTGAGGTCATAGTTAGGATACAGGGTCTGTGACTTGTAGGTATCGGTCACTTCGTCATATACATAACGGAGCCTTGTCAGGTAAGGATCGTATGAGTTACCCACAGATGTATACGAGAAACGCAGCTTGAGGAACGGGAACCATGACGGCATATCCACAATTTCGCTGATAAGGCCTGAAATACCTACTGAAGGATAGACAAAAGGCTTGTTGCCGTATGATGAGAATGCAAGTGCGGAATCCCAGTCGCCTCGTATTGTTCCGCTGAGGAAGAGGAAGCTCTTCCAGCTGAGTTCCACGTTGGCGAAGACTGATTGTGTCTGACGTTTTAGACCGTCTGAGTTCACTTTATAGTATCCGTGTCTTGTAAGGTTCTCGATTGTGAACAGGTTTGTCACGTGGTTGAGGTCTCCCGTAAGTGACGCAAGCTCCATTCTCGTATCCTTGATGGAACCTCCGACATTGGCCAACACGTTGAAATCTCCGAATTTCTTGTTGAAGTTGGCTATTACGTCTGCGTAGGTCTGTCGCTCAAGGCGTGTCTCTTCCTGATAGCGTCCCTTCGCACCGGCAAAGTTACCGTTGGTACCGGCATAGTTCTTCTGGGTGAACTTGTTGTCGGAGTTGTCGATGCTTGCGCGTCCCTGGATGTTCAGCCAGTCGGTGATGTTGTACTGGAGACTTGCAGCGATCTTGTATCTGCGCTTGTTGTTCTCGCGGTTCATGCGGTTCATTATCCAATACGGGTTCTGCGCATCTGTTCCGAGCTGTCCGTAAGGCCAGTACTGGATGTTCACTTCCCTTGTCTCATCATAACGTTCGAATACTGAAGCGTCAAGGAAGTCTTCTCCGCGAGGGAACAGGTAGAGTGCAGGGAGCGGGTTGTAATAGTTGCCCTGTGACACCATGTTCTTGTCATTCTGGATGATGTAGTTTGCGCTTACATCAAGGATGAACTTGTCTTTCAGGAAGCTTGTGGTGTTGCGGAACGTAAAGTTGTACCTGTTGTACTCGTTGTTCGGAAGGATGCCGTCCGCGTTTGTAGCAGCGACGGACACGTATGCCTGGTTCTTCTCGTTTCCTGTGGAAAGCGAGAGGGTGTTGGTTACAGTGCTTCCGGTGTTGAAGAAGTCTGCAGGGTTGTATGGAATGCTGTTCTTTTCGTTCCATACGGCTGCGTTGTTCTCGGAACTTTTGTATCTGTCCTGGAACTTAGGCATCATCATAGGATCGCTGAAAGTCGTGTTGTTGCTGTATGTAAGGGTCGTCTTTCCTGCACGTCCCTTCTTGGTTGTGACAAGGACTACACCGTTTGCTCCTTCATAACCGTAAAGGGCTGCAGCAGACGGACCTGTAAGAAGCGAGATGCTTTCTATATCGTCCGGGTTGATGTCGGCGATAGCCTCAGAACCAGGCTGTGTCGTGTATGAACCGTCGCCGCCTGAAACAGGGCGGTTGTACATAGGGACACCGTCAATCACATAGAGTGCATTGTTGTTCTGTGTAATGGATTTTGCACCGCGCATCACGACTTTTACTGCTCCTCCCGGACCTGATGCACTGGAGTTGATCTGTACTCCGGCTGCCTTTCCGGCGAGCGCGTTCATAAAGTTGGTGCTTTTGACAGTCTGGAGTTCTTCTCCTCCTACCTGCTGTACATTGTAGGTCAGTGCCTTTTCCGATCTCTTGATTCCGAGGGCGGTTACGACGACTTCATCAAGTGCTTCAGTAGAAGCTGTCAGTGAGAAATTGATTGTTTTTTGTCCTGTGTAGACAATTTCTGCGGTCTCGTATCCCAGAATGGAAACGACTACGATATCGTTGATTTTAAGACCGGAAAGTTTATAATCGCCGTCAAGTCCTGTCAGAACACCGTCCTGACTGCCTTTTATGATGACGGCTGCGCCGATAACGGGGCCGGCTTCATCAGTTACTATACCGCTGATTTCCCCCCCCCATCTGGCTGGAAGTCACCTGAGCGTATGCTGCAGGGGACAAAACATTCAATGCTGCCATTATGCATAGCGTAAAGCAACATTTGAACAATGAAAATCTCATTGTTTGATTCATAGATAGTAGTGTTAATTAATAATTAGGTGTTTTATTAAAGCGGCGCAAAGTAACAATTATTTATTTGAATTAGCAAATAACTTTAATTGTTTTACAATTCGGGGGGGGTAAATGAACAATTTTCAGTTGAGCCCCGGGTTGAAATGAAATTTCTCAGGTATGATAAAAAATCATAACTTTGCGGAGAAATCGCAGAGAATGAATTGATTTGACATTTTCTGCTGTTATATTGTATGGAAATGGAGAAAATTCTTATTGTTGATGACGAGGTTGATATAAGGGACATATTGCAGTTCAATCTCGAGAATGCAGGTTATGAGGTGGATGCGGCTTCTTCTGCCGAAGAGGCACTTGAGATGCTTGGACCGTCGCATAGCCTTATTCTTCTTGACGTTATGATGGAGGGTATGTCCGGCTTTCAGATGGCTGAAGTCCTGCGCAATGAAAGGAATGTCCGGATACCTATAATATTCCTTACCGCCAAAAACGCGGAGAGGGACGTGCTGGACGGATTCTCGATAGGAGGTGACGACTATATAGGAAAGCCGTTTTCAATAAATGAGGTGATAGCCCGTATAAAGGCTGTGCTCAGGAGGAGTGCGTCGGTTCCGGAACCTGTGCGTGATGAGATCGTTGCCGGCAGGGTGAGGATCGACACTGTAAAGAAGATGGTATATATTGACGGAAGTCCTGTGATGTTTTCAAAGAAGGAGTTCGAGATCATTCATCTTCTTGCATCACGTGAAGGGCAGATACTGTCACGTGAGAATATCATAGAGGAAATATGGAAGGACGCTCCTTATGTGCTTGACAGGACGGTGGACGTACATATCGCCCGAATACGCGGGAAGCTGGGCGACTGCAAGAATTATCTCACCAACAGATCCGGATACGGGTACTGTTTCCAAACTTCCATATAATGAAAGAATCTTCAAGACAGCTTCTCAATGCCTGCTGCAAAGTGCTTGCGGTATTCACATTCCTTATCGTTTGCGCTTCCGTGTTTGTCGAATACTGCTATGAAGGGGAGCTTGCCCACAGCTTTGTCTTCCTTATGATGGTCGTGGCGCTGTTTTTTGCAGCCCTTGCAGGTGTGTATGCCCTCGCCAGGCATTTTGACAAAGGTGTCACTGACCTTCATTCCCGGATTGACCGGGAAAGGGAGAAGTACCGTGAGATGAAGCAGCAGATGACGAGCAATATCGCCCATGAGCTGAAGACTCCGGTCAGCAGCATAAGAGGGTACCTTGAGACCCTGTCGGCCTGCCACGACCTGCCGGATGAACGCAGGAGGGCTTTTATAGACAGGGCCTATATCCAGTCTATAAGGCTTTCGGACCTTATACGTGACATTGCCCTTATAACCAAGATTGAGGAGACTTCGGCGAGGATATCCCGCGAGAAGGTCAATCTGCGTCTGCTTGTCGAGGAGGTGTTCGAAGAGTTCCGTTCGGGAATAGACTCCAGGGGATGCAATATCGAGAATATGCTTTCTCCGGACCTTGAGGTGTCCGGCAATTATACTTTCCTGTATGCCGTGTTCAGAAATCTCGTGGAGAATAGTCTGAAATATGGCGGAGAGCATATAACGATCCATATAGAATGTGCCGGCTGTGCCGACGGACGCTACTACTTCAAATATTATGATACGGGAAAAGGTGTGACGCGTGAGCATCTTGAACGTATATTCGAGCGGTTCTACAGGGTGTCCGAGGGCCGTACCAGGGATGACGGTGGCTCCGGCCTGGGGCTGTCTATCGTCCGCAACGCCATTGCTTTCCACGGTGGAGACATAATTGCCGACAGACATCACGGAGGCGGGCTGGAGTACAGGTTCACTCTGTCGGAATAGTGTTCCCCTTTATTTGGTTGTTTTACTGAAACATACTACATTTGCACGGTTAATGCTGATAGAGGAATGAAAATTAAAATTTTGATATCAACGTTGTTTTTCGCGTTGATGAGCGTCGGTCTGTTTGCCCAGATGACAGACGATCAGATTATTGACTACGTCAAGAGCGGAGTCGGTTCAGGTAAGGACGAACAGCAGATCGCGAAGGAGCTTCTTGCAAGGGGTGTGTCGCCTGCACAGGTGGAACGCCTGAAGATCCGCTACAACTCGGAAACGCACGGTACCGGAAGCATAGGCGCTGTGAATGCGGAGCGTGTGGACGACAGGACCCGTTCGGATGCAGGCAACAGCGAGGACTATATGTTCCAGAATGTGGATGCTTCAATGGAGGCTCCTGCAGAGGGCACCGGTGTCAAGGTCTATGGACATAACATATTCTCAAACCGCAATCTTACGTTTGAACCAAACGAGAATATGGCTACTCCGGAGAATTATAAGCTCGGTCCCGGGGATGAGATCATAATCGACATCTGGGGAGTGAATGAGGACAATCTGCGTCAGAAGATTTCC
Organism: Bacteroidales bacterium; assembly: GCA_009774765.1. Lineage (GTDB taxonomy): Bacteria > Bacteroidota > Bacteroidia > Bacteroidales > UBA932 > Cryptobacteroides. The sequence continues at coordinate 25,576 of VSOK01000020.1, read as the reverse complement.
CCGGAGGGAAATATTATGGTATCCCAGATCGGTCCTATCTTCTTGAACGGTCTGACTATACGTGAGGCCGAGAATAAGGTCAAAAATCTTTTTGCGCGTAAATATTCAAGCGTATCCGGAGAGAATCCCGGTTCTGAGGTCAGTGTGACGCTGGGACAGATCCGTTCGATAATCGTCAATGTCATGGGTGAGGTCAATGTTCCCGGAACATACAGGCTTTCTTCGTTCTCATCTGTGTTCCACGCTCTTTACTGTGCCGGTGGAGTGACTGAAATCGGCTCTCTGAGAAACATTGATGTGGTAAGGAAAGGCAGGCGCATCGCGGGTCTTGATGTCTATGAATATCTTTTCGGAGGCAAGGATTCGCAGCAGATACGCCTGGAGGAGGGAGATGTCATAATCGTTCCTACGTATGACAGGCTTGTCAGGATCGACGGCAATATCAAACGTCCTATGTATTATGAGATGAAGGACGGGGAGACCCTTGAGCAGCTTGTCGAATATGCCGGAGGATTTTCCGGGAACGCATATTCGGATGAGGTGCGCCTTGTACGCAAGTCGGGACGTGAATTCGAGATATTCAATGTCGTGAAATCAGCATTCGGGCTGTGCCGTCTTGATGACGGGGATGTGGTCAGTGTCGATTCCACGCTTGACCGTTTCGCAAACAGGGTCGAGGTGCGCGGTTCGGTGTTCCGTCCGGGAACATACGCCATCGGCACTGATATGATGACAGTCAAGGAACTCGTGGACCGTGCTGAAGGTCTTACTGAAGATGCGTTTACCGCACGTGCTCTCCTGTTCCGTGAGAAGGATGACCTTTCCCTGGAGATGGTTGCCGTCAATATCGGAGGCATTATGGACGGCTCTGCGGCTGATATCGTCCTGCGACGCAATGACGTGCTGACCATATCAAGCAGGCACGAGCTTGATGACCGCGGAGACATCAACATATACGGTGAGGTTTCTCACCCGGGCACATACGCTTATGCTGAGAATACTACCGTTGAGGATCTGATAATGCAGGCCGGAGGTCTGCTTGAAAGTGCCTCTACGGTAAAGATAGATGTTTCAAGGAGGGTAAAGGATCCAAAGGCTACCAGCGAGACCCAGCAGATGGGCATTGTCCATACTTTCTCTTTCAAAGACGGATTTGTCATTGACGGTGAAGATAATTTCTATCTTGAGCCTTATGATGTGGTAATGGTGCGTAAAAGTCCCTCCTATCATCCTCAACGTGTGATTTCTCTCGAGGGTGAGATCACTTTCCCGGGTACATATACATTGATACGTAAAAACGAGAGACTTTCGGATCTTGTACGCAGGGCTGGGGGAGTGACGTCCGATTCATATCTGAGGGGAGCGAGACTGGTGAGGAAGATGACTGATGATGAGATGGCGATGCGCAATGAGACCATACGTATGGCATCCAGGAACAACGGTGCCGACTCGTTGTCTGTGACTATGCTCCAGTCGGGAAGCACGTACACCGTAGGTATTGAACTTGACAAGGCGATTGCAAATCCGGGATCGAACTATGATATGGTGCTCCGTGAAGGCGACAGGCTGATAATACCGGAGTTCGTAAGTACAGTCACTGTCTCCGGCAATGTCCTGCGTTCCAATACTGTCCTGTATCAGGACGGCAAATCGTACAGGCATTATATCGCCCAGGCGGGAGGTTTCGGCAACCGTGCCAAGAAGAGCAAGGTATATGTCGTATATATGAACGGCACCATCGCCAGGGCTGGCGGGCGCAAGGCCAGGATAGAGCCGGGATGCGAGATCATAGTGCCTTCAAAGAAGGAGGGCAACAATGCCATACTCAGTGAAATACTCGGTGTAGCTACCACAGCCGCTTCCCTCGGTACGATGGCGGCAAGTATAACTAACCTTGTCAAGGTCAAGTAATATTCTGATTGAATTATGAATGAAAATATTGAATATCCGCAGACATCTGAAGATGAAATCGATCTTGTAGAACTTTTCCGCGAGGTATGGAAAGGCAGAAAGCTTATATATGTCTGCTGCGGAATAGCCGTGGTGCTGGCCCTGGTTGTCGGGTTCAGCATTCCGAAAGAGTACACCACCACTGCGACTCTTGCTTCCGAGTCGGCTGACGGCAAGTCTCTCGGCAATCTTGGCGCATTGGCGAGTATGGCCGGCGTGAACCTCGGCAGCAATGGGGGAACTGATGCCGTATTGCCTGAACTTTATCCTGATGTCGTGTCTTCTGTGCCGTTTATGGTGGGACTTTTTGATGTACAGGTTACGTCTCTTGATGGAGATATGCAGACGGATGTCTATAACTATGTCTTTGAAGAGCTGCGTTCTCCGTGGTGGAGTGCGGTGGCAGCGGCTCCGTTCAAGCTTCTCGGATGGTTCATGTCATTGTTCAGGGATGAAGAGCCTTCAGGTGACGGCACGAGAGATCCGTTTCATCTAAATAAAGATGAAATGTCCGTGGTGCGCAGCCTCCGTGACAGGATCAGCGTGTCTGTGGACAAGAAGACTTCTGTAGTGACTATTTCTGTGACTATGCAGGATCCTATGATTTCAGCGACATTGACTGATGTCGTAATGCGCGATCTTCAGGATTATGTGAGTGAATACCGTACAAACAAGGCGCGTCACGACCTTGAGTTCACCCAGTCCCTGTTTGATGAGGCCCAGAGGAACTATTATGCCGCCCAGCAGGCATACGCGGGATATATGGATTCCAACCAGAATATCGCGTTGAGGAGTGCGCGTATAGAACAGGAGCGTCTCCAGAATGAGATGTCTCTCAGTTATAACCTCTACAACCAGATGGCGCAGCAGCTTCAGCTGGCAAAGGCAAAGGTGCAGGAGAGTACGCCGGTATATACTGTACTCCAGCCGGCCATAGTGCCTCTCAAGGCTTCCAAGCCGTCGAAGATGATGATCCTTGTCGGGTTTGTTTTCCTCGCTGCGGCTGGTGCTGCGGCCTGGATACTGTTCGGAAGGAAACTGCTTGCCGGATTCAGGGAGGAGAAATAGAAGATATATTTGAATGATTATATGATGAAAAAGACATTGGCTTTTATTTTTGCGGCTGCCGTTCTGGCCGCCTGCTCAGAGGACAAGGGCATACAGTTCTTCCCTTCTGACAAATTTGAAACGACTGTGGACGGCAAGCAGGTCGGAATCTACACTCTTGAGGCTGGCGACATCGCTATGCAGGTGACTAATTTCGGTGCGCGCGTCGTGGCTCTGTGGACTCCTGACAGAAACGGGAAATATGAGGATATAGTGTTGGGATACAACAATATAAATGACTATGTCGATAATAAGGGAGAGAGATTTCTCGGGGCTGTCGTAGGACCTTATGCAAACAGGATTGCAGGAGGTCATATTGAAATAGACGGCAAATCATGGTCTCTTCCAAAGAACAACAACGGACAGACTCTCCACGGAGGTCTGAAGGGTCTTGATATGGTGGTCTGGGATGTCGTTTCGCACAATGACAGCACTCTGGTGCTTTCGTATGTCCATCCTGACGGACAGGACGGTTATCCGGGCAATATCGATATCCGTATGACTTATGCCTTGAATTCCGGCAACGAGTTTACTGTCAGCTATGCGGCGACGACTGATGCTCCTACTTTTGTGAACATATCACATCACTCTTTCTTCAACCTCAAGGGTGAGGGCAACGGTACGATACTCGACAATGTCATGACAATAAATGCGGGACATACTACTCCGGTGGACAAATATCTGATTCCTTCAGGCGAAATAGCCGATGTTACCGGCACTCCTTTCGATTTCAGGGAGCCTCATACCATAGGAGAGCGTATCGGTGAAGAGAATGAACAGCTTGCCAACGGAGGCGGATATGACCACAACTGGGTTCTTGACAGGAAGACCAGCAATGAAGTTGAGTTTGCCGCATCTGTATATGAGCCTGCAAGCGGAAGACTGCTTGAAGTGTTTACAGACCAGCCTGCTCTCCAGTTCTATAGCGGAAACTTCTTCAATGGAAAGTCTTCAGGAAAATATGGCAAGCCTCTGCGCTACCGCGAATCACTTGCCTTGGAGACGCAGAAATATCCTGATTCTCCTCACCACCGGAACTTCCCGTCTACACTTCTTCTGCCGGGAGACACCTATACTCATACTTGTGTATACCGTTTCGGGGTGAAATAGATTTTATTGAAGCCTTGTCAGAATTATGATAAGGCAAAAGGCTGATCAATCGATGTTGATGCTGGTGGAGATAGTATTTCCGTCAGCATCAACTGCTGTTATGGTATGCCTTCCACGCGACGGTATGATGTTGAGGTTGTGTATATATCGCGTCTCTCCCATATAACTGTCATCCAGATGCCAATAGACGGTCGTTTCCGGGTTGCTGTGCGCCAGTGTTACGGTTATGCCCTTTACAGTGCCGTCAATCTGTTTCGGAAGATATATGGTGCTTCCGCTTTCGGGGTATATGAAATCCATCGGGATGAAATTGCCTGAACTGTCCGGGGTGCCGTTCATAAGTGGAGGCAGCGGTCTGTATTCCGGATGTTGCTCTTTGTAGTACCATTCCATCGAAGGGGGAAGAATGAACATCTTTTCCTGCCTTGTGCCGGCCTTGGGGCTTCCTGCACGGTATTTCCCGTCATTTGTGAGGGGCACTTCCCTGTGATATGGGCAGGGGCTGCTTCTGAGCGAGGCTTTAGGAAGAATGAGGGTGTCGCATTTGTCGCAGTGGATGCCTTTCAGGTGTCCTGAACTACGGCAGACCTCAGCGGTAATGTATTCACCGTAGTCCGGTTCGCTGAACCATCCTGACCGAGGAAGTATGTTGAACAGGTCAAACATCACAGGTCCGGCTGTCCTCGCTCCCGTAAGTCCAGGACTGCCTTGTCCTGAGGCATTGCCTGCCCATACTCCGACTGCATAGTCCGGAGTGACACCTACAGCCCATCCGTCTCTGAATCCGAAGCTTGTCCCGGTCTTCCATGCTACTTTCCTGACGGAAGAAATCATTTTCCAGTCCATTTCATCAGGACGGTTGACTTCTTTCAACGCTTCGAATGTATAATGGATGGCAGTCCTGTCGGTAAGCGGAAACTTGTCCGGTGCCATATCCCCGTTCATGATTGCTGCCATATCGGCATATATTGCGGTGATTTCGGCAAGGCTTCCTTCCGCACCGCCGAGAATCAGAGACAGGCCGTAGTCTGATGCCGGTCTGGTCAGGGTTGACATTCCTGCCTTTTTGAGCAGGTCGTGGAATTTGGGCACACCGTAGTTCCGGAGCATATTTACTGCCGGGACATTGAGTGATCTTGCCAGAGCCTGGTCCGCGGGGACGGCTCCATAGAAGTTCAAGTCGAAGTTCTGCGGTGAGAATCCGTTGATGTTGATAGGGATGTCCGGAAGAAGCGTCCCCGGCAGGATTTCCCCGTCCTGCAATGCGGCGCAGTACAGAAACGGTTTCAGTATGCTTCCCGTGCTTCTTGGAGAACGCAAGATGTCGACATAGCTTCCGGACCTTCCGCTTGCGAAGTCCGCGTTGCCGCAGTAGGCGACCGTTTCAGAGGTATGCACATTGATGATGATTGCGGCAAGGTCATTTATGTCGCCGCGGCTGAATTCATTGCGCCACCTTTCAGCTGCAAGTTCAACTTTTTTCTGCAGTCCGAGGTCTATGGATGTCTTCGTATGTTTCCCTTTTGCTGTCTGATACAGTGATTCTGTCAGATGTGGTGCATATTGCGGAAGTGGCAGAGGAGCTTCGGGCAGAGCTTCGGATATGGCGAGTCCGTATGTGCTGTTGTCTATTGTGCCCCTGTCTCTCAGTCGCGCAAGCAGCCTGTCGCGTTTCTCTTTCAGCAGAGCCCTGTTTTTGCCGGGATGTATTATCGACGGTGAATTGGGCAGGACGGCCAGGGTCGCGGACTCTCCCCAGGAAAGCTCTTCTGCCGGCCTGCCGAAATATCTCCACGATGCGGCCTCCAGTCCGACCACATTGCCTCCGAAAGGGGCGTGTGCCGTATACAGTGCCAGTATTTCATCTTTTGTACATCTGAGTTCGAGTCTTGTGGCAAGTATGGCTTCAATGCCTTTCTGAATGAGATTTCTCTCTTTCTGCCTTGACATACGGATGACCTGCATCGTAATTGTGCTTCCTCCGCTGACGGTCTTCCTGTTTCTGATGTTTTGGGAGGCAGCCCGTACCAGGGATACCGGATTTACTCCAGGGTGGAGACGGAAATGCCTGTCCTCGAATTCTATAAGTGCTTTTGCGAATCTCTCCGGTACCGTATCGGCAGGAGGGAATCTCCATTGCCCGTCGTCTGCAATACGTGCTCCGAGCAGTTCCCCGTTCCTGTCCGTGATGACGGTGGAGTAGACCGTGCCTGAAAACAGGTCTTTTGGAAGGCAGAATATATAACAGATACATATAAGGCACAGGACCGTTGCCGTAAGGTATATGGCCCTGTGTCTTTTTGACCGTCCGTATGTCTTTTTTCCCGTCATTTGGTTACGGATGTCCTTATCGGGGATGTACGTGCGTAGACGGAAGTGTCGTACATGGCTTCGCATACTGTGGAAGGTATGATGAATGTTCCCTGGTATGCCGCGTGAAGCCTTGTTGTGAATGTGGCGGATTTCCCTTTCGGCAGATTGAAATAATACACCGCCATATCATCGCGTATGTCATTGTATTGTATATGCGCCTGTACGTCTTCCTGGCCGTTGCCGAACAGTCTTGTATTGAATATTTCCCATCCGGAAGGAATCCTCAGTGAAAGCGCGAGGTTGGTGTAGTTGTCTGTACCGCTTGTATTCGATACGGTTACTGTCGCAGTGAAGTCCGTGCCCTGCCGGATGCTTTGAGGGTCAAGCTCTTCGCCGGACAGGTCGCTGTAGCTTACTCTTATGGAGAGTCCGGATGATGCAGCGGAGGCTTCTTCCGGTGCTGGCTGTCTTCTTGTGGTGAGCACGGCGTATATGTCTCCTCCGGAGAGGTTTCTGACATTCACTTCGCCTGTGCCGGTATCAATGCTTTCCGTGTAGACGCTTTTCGCGCTTTCGGCTTTGTTTGAATTTACGGTAGCCTTCAGCGTACCGGTGTTTGCCTTTTCTGAAAGTCTTCCCATCGCTACGGAGGCGAATGCCGTGGTCTGTGTCGTGATGTCCGTGTCCAGCTCCTCGGCAAGTTTTGATGACAGCTTCATTGCGGAAGCTATGTCATCCGCAAGAACGTATGTCTCTATATACATAGCTATGTCTCTGAGAGGCGAGCCGAATGTCATGTCTGTGCTGCTGTACGGTGTGACATCGGCTTTCAGGCTGCCTATGATTCCGGTTGCAGCATTCTTGTTGCCGGATATTGCGTATGCGGCCGCCAGTCTCCACATGGCCTGTTCTGACAGATTGCTGTCTTCAAGCATCCTGTTCATAGCTCCTGTCTCGGGTGCAGATGCAAGCGCGAGCGTGTAGAGACGGTATGCCTGTATGAGGTCGTAGGATTGTCCTCCAGGGACTGTCCTGTAGTTGCGGACGCAGCGTTTCTGGAAGTTTTTCCAGCTTGCCAGGGCTCCTTTGTTCACTTCATATCCTTTTGATGCGGCTTCTGTCATAAAATGTCCGGCCATTGAGCTCACCCATTCGTTTGCTTGCGTGTTTCCTGGCCAATATGTGAATCCTCCGTCAGGAAGCTGGCGTGAATACAGGAGTTTAAGGATTTCTGGAATCTGCATATCTGCACTTTCCGCATTTTCATCGGATACGAGGTTTTTGAGATACAGCATCGTAAGTCCTTTGGATACAAGCTGTTCCGTGCAATAGTGCCTGTAGTCGCTTACGAAACTGAAGCATCCGTTGAAATCTATCGCAGGAAAGCTTGTGAGGCTGAGTTCAGCCCATTCCGTGTCATCGGATTTGAAAGGAGTGAATGTGAACTCCGCTTCTTCTCCCTTGCCTATGACTTTGGCGGAGGCTGAAGTTACGGCCGGTTCGGGATTCCTCACACGTATATTTATCTTCTCCTGCGCGCTGTGGCCGTTGCCTTCTGCTGTGAGGGTGATTGTGGCGTTGCCGTTTCTTCCTGTTGTGCGGAGCTTGAATCCGGCCAGCCTGTCTCCAGGTTCGGAGAATGTAATAACTGTTTCTTCCGGACCGGATATCTCTACCGGACCGTTGACCGAGGCTGATACCTTCACATTGCGTATGCCGTCTTCCATAGCGAATACGTTGACCGGCAGTGATACTTCCTCGTTGGTCCCGAGAACTCTCGGAAGCGAAGAAAGCACCATAAGAGGGTTTCTGACAGGTCTGGTCTCAGACGCGCTTCCGAATGCTCCTTCGGAGCAGGCCACTACCATTATCCTGACAGAGCCTACATACATAGGGAGTGTTACCTTATGGGTGTTTTCCGCCCTGCCTTTGAGCGTGAAAGGTCCGAGGAATTTTACCGCAGGATTGAAACGGTTGTCCTTTTGGGCGTTGTGGTTGATGGTCTCGTCTCCTCCGACGCTGAAAAGAGGTGAAAATCTTCCGCTGAACGCTCCCACCACGTCATCGAACAAATCCCAGGTCTTTACTCCGAGAGCTTCGCGGGCATACATAGCCTTCCAAGGATCAGGTGTCTTGAACGATGTCAGGTCAAGAAGGCCTTCATCCACTATGGCTATCGTATAAGCCATCGGTCTGCCGTTCTTTTCTCTGACCTTTACCGTGAATTCTTTCTGTGGCCTTATCACTTCAGGGGCTGAGATTACCGGAGTCAGATGTGACGCTTTGTTCTCCACCGATACCGGCTGGACACCGTACATTCTTATCGGGAGATCATTGGCGGTGCTTCCGTGCGGCTGGAGCAATGTGATATGCACATAGAAATTGGGTGCCATATCCTCTGTTACCCGGAATCTGTAAGGTGTCTCGCGGTCAGCGGAGGTGCTGACCCATTCACGGGATATTACTCCTGCCGCGTTCTCTATGCTTACGAGTGCCCTTCCGTTCTCTGAGGCTGGGATATATACTGTCGCTTCGTCTCCTGTGCCGTAGGATTTCCTGTCAGTGGAGAAAGTCAGCATTGTAAGTCCGTCGGGATCTGTCTTTCCTGACCTTCCTCTCCAGGACGGCCAGTCAGCATATACGGTGCCTCCGCATGAGTGTCCGCTGTCAAGGTCTTTGACATATATAAGGTAGCGGCCCCAGTCCGGATATGAAATCCGGAACGGAATTTCCGCTTCTCCCGAATCAAGCCTTATAGTGCCCTTTGATATTATTTGTGCGTCAGTGCTGTTTATATACGAATCAAGCATATCGCTTCTGCTTTCCCACCACCATTTCCAGTCTATCCTGTAGATACGGTACTCTATGGTATGCCCTTTTATTTTCCGTCCTTCCTTGTCGGTTGTCACTGTTTTGAATCTGTGGTCGGTGTCGGTCTCGATTATGTCGTCTTCTCCAGGGAGCATTATTCCCACATACGAGCTGTATGGCGAGAATGGGATGGATTCTGTGATTATGCTTTCGTCACCTCCAGGCTCCGATACCCTGCAGATGAGATTGGCTGTCAGCATCCCGGGGGCATTTTCAGCTGCAGGCAAGGTTACCTGCACGGATGATGCTCCCTTGCTGTCAAGTGTTGTGGACAGCAGTACGGATGTGCTTGAGGTAAATTTGGACAGAGGGTTGACAAATGTGTATCCCGGATAGTCCTTGAATGATGTCCCGTTTCGGCCCAGGCTTATGTCGACATTTACCTTAAGGCCGGAAGCAGCAGGACCTGTGAGCCAGTCCGCCTTGATGTCCATTGTGGTCCTCTGGCCTGCGGAAAGAATTTTGTCTTTGATCCCGAGATTGATTTTCAGACGGTTCGGTCTGATTGTCTCGATTGCCAATGCCTTGTGGAAAGTTGCTCCTCCCACTTTGAAATATGCGTTCCAGGTACCTGTTGGATCATCTTGTGATGTCGGGATATGGTATGTGTACAGGCCTTTGACGCTCTGCGTGTTGACCTGTTTGGCATAGAACTGTCCGAGAGGGTTGTACAGTTCCATAGTAGCCGGATGCCCTTGTGGAAGTGTATGCTCCCTGTCGTCTGTCATGAGCGTAATGTGGAGAGTGTCTCCCGGTCTCCATACTCCTCTCTCCCCGTAGACGAATCCTTTGATGCCTCCTGTGACCTTCTGTCCTCCGGTGTCGAATCTGCTCAGTGATTTCTCGTATCCGTCGATTACCTTTATATAGCTTATGGACTGTCCGTGCTGTGCCTTTACAGCGAATGCCTTGCCTTCAGGCTTTATGTCAAGGAATCCGTTCTTGTCAGTCTTTCCGCTCCCTATAGGGCGCAGCTGGTAGTTGTAGACTGTAACATCCGCTCCGGAGACAGGTCCGGCTGTCATAATGTCGCTTACGGTGATCCAGGCGTTGCCGCTTTCTGCCGATTTTACGACGATTCCGAGACGTGATGCCATCAGGTTGCATTCCGGGAATCTTTCGGATACCATATAATAGCTTGGGGCAGCCGGGTTGTCCCTGTCTTTCCATCTGTATTTTTCCCAGTCGTATGAATTGTAATAATAGTATGGATAAGGTTCGTCCCATACGGCTTCGTCTTCTGCGGTCATTTCTCCTGATGACAGGTTGATCATCTGAGTTTCTGATGATGCCATACTGGCCTGGTTTCCGTAAAGTGAATATTCCTGTCTGAATGAAAGCCTTATCCTGTATATCGCCCCCGGTTCCTGCTTCATGAGCCCTGACAGGTCTATTGAAAAGTCCTGCCATCTGTGCAGGTCTTTTCCGGGGTCCGTGTCCAGGCGTATATGCTTTTTGTATATCAGCCTTCCGGACCGGCGGAGGGATGACGATTCCGACAGGCTGTTGTCCTGAAGGAACATCAGCGCATTGCTTTCATATATCTTTATTATATGGAGATCGACAGCTGAGAGACTGACCGCGCTGAAAGGAAGTATGAGGTGGTCCGTGTCAGGCATTATTGTACCTTTAAGAGGTATTGTCACGGCCGGTTTCAGTGACTCCCTGGTGAAAGCCTTTCTGTAGCTTGTAAGAAGCCGGCTTCCGGTGGCATTTCTGATTTTTGACGATACGGCAAGCTCCAGCTTGTCTGCATTGAAACTGTCGTAGTACAGTTTTACGCTGTTGTCTTCGGTTCTGGTGTAGTATCTTCCTGCTCCGGACAATGTGATGAATCCGTCAGGGTTGAAGTCTTTCGGGAGAGGGTCGGAGAATCTGATGTCTATATACGGGTCTGCTCCATCGTTCAATTTCGCTTCGAGTATATGGAAACTGCCGGTGTCCGGAATTTCTGTGCTGACTTTTTGTCTGTTTCGGAAGCCATATTCCTTCCCGTCGAATATTATGTCCGCGCTTTCCGGCTTTGCCGGTCTCGGAAGGCCTTCAAACGTAAAGGAGAATCTGTCTGATGCTTTGTCCTGTGATATATGGACCTTCCATGTCTTTCCGCCAAAGGTGCATTTCAGCATCTTTCTGACATCTTCGGGGTCCGTTTGACTGCTGAATGATATTGTACCGTATATGTCGGCTGATTCAGGATCTGTTTCACTTACAAGGATATGGTCTATGTCGAGCGAGGCTTCCTTGGATGCAACGGAGAACTGGAAATTGAATTTCTTGATATCCTTTGCCGCCTTTCCGTGGATTATCCTGTCCAGTCTGACCGAGGCTTTGTATGTGGTGCCCTGCTGCAGATTCTCAGGAATGAACTCAAGGATGCTGCTGCCGTTCCAGATTGCCGAACCTTTGAGTGAAGGGGAGAAGGAGAACAGCCTGGCATCGGCTTCTGCCCCGGCTTCCGCTCCCGGGACAGGTGCTGTAAATTCTATCCTTATGGAAGAATTCTCGTTGATGATACCCCCTGTATATGCTTTTATATACTCAGAAAATGCAGAGGGGGCGTCTTCGGTCCTGCCGCAGGAACATAGCAGCAATGGCAGAAATGTCAGCATCGCTGCCACAGTCTTTATAGATCTCATCATATCGCTGTTTGAAAAATTGTCAAAATGCTACCAAAAATAATTATAAAAATCCATAAAAGGAAGTCGTTGCCGTGACAAAATGTCAGTATTGTGTGGCTGGCATTTTATTTGTCCTCACGGCGACCGGTCCGGGGAGGCCTGCGCGCTCCCGGAGAACAGGAAATAAACAACAAAAACTATACAATTATGATCAAACCGTTAGCAGACAGGGTTCTCGTGGAGCCTAAAGAGGCAGAGACCAAGACAGCCGCAGGTCTTTATATTCCTGATACGGCAAAGGAAAAACCACAGCAGGGTACTATTTTGGCAGTCGGATCCGGCAAGAAGGATGAGCCTATGGAGGTCAAGGAAGGTGATGTTGTCCTTTATGGCAAATATGCCGGCACTGAAATTACAGTTGACGGAAAGAATTATCTTATAATGAAACAGAGCGATATTCTCGCTGTATTGTAATCTTATATAAAGAACAGGAATTATGGCAAAGGATATAAAATTCAATATTGAAGCACGTGCCCAGATGAAAGAGGGTGCGGATGCTCTTGCTAATGCAGTAAAGGTGACTCTCGGTCCTAAAGGACGCAATGTTGTCATCGACAAGAAATTCGGCGCGCCTCAGGTCACAAAGGACGGCGTTACCGTAGCAAAGGAAATCGAACTCGAGGACAGGGTAGCCAATATGGGTGCCCAGATGGTCAAGGAAGTGGCATCAAAGACCAATGACCAGGCAGGTGACGGTACTACCACTGCCACTGTGCTTGCACAGGCCATCATCAATGTAGGTCTTAAGAACGTGACTGCGGGAGCCAATCCTATGGACCTCAAAAGAGGTATAGACAAGGCTGTGGCGGCTGTTGTGGACAGCCTCCGTGCACAGAGCCAGGAAGTTGGTGAGGACTATGCCAAAATCGAGCAGGTCGGTACCATTTCAGCCAACAACGACAATTATATCGGCAAGCTTATAGCCGATGCGATGTCAAAGGTGAAAAAGGACGGCGTCATCACTGTGGAAGAGGCCAAAGGTACTGAGACTGAGGTGAAAGTCGTTGAGGGAATGCAGTTTGACAGAGGATACATCTCTCCTTATTTTATGACCAACGGTGACAAGATGGAGGCTGTGCTTGACACTCCTCTTATCCTTATCACAGACAAGAAGATTTCCACTATGAAGGATATCCTTCCGGTGCTCGAGCCTATCGCACGTGAGGGAAAATCGCTTCTTATCATCGCTGAAGATGTTGACGGGGAAGCTCTTACAACATTGGTTGTCAACAAGCTCCGCGGAACATTGAAGATTGCCGCTGTCAAGGCTCCGGGATTCGGTGACCGCCGCAAGGAGATGCTTCAGGATATAGCTGTCCTTACAGGAGGTACAGTGATTTCTGAAGAGAGAGGATTTACTCTTGAAAATGCGACCCTTGATATGCTTGGACAGGCAGAGAAGATCGTCATCACAAAAGAGAATACCACTGTTGTTAACGGTGCCGGCGACAAGGCTGAGATCAATGAAAGGGCTGAACTTATCAGAAAGCAGATTGAGACTACAACTTCCGACTATGACAGGGAGAAACTTCTTGAACGTCTCGGAAAACTTGCCGGAGGAGTGGCTGTGCTTTATGTAGGTGCCGCTTCAGAGGTGGAGATGAAAGAGAAGAAAGACCGTGTCGAGGATGCTCTCAGCGCGACCCGTGCTGCAGTCGAGGAAGGTATCGTCCCTGGTGGTGGAGTAGCTTATATCCGTGCGGTAGAGGCTCTCAAGGATCTTAAGGGAGAGAACGAGGATGAGACTACAGGTATCCATATCGTAGCAAAGGCTATCGAGGAGCCTCTCCGTCAGATCGCGGCGAACGCCGGTGTCGAGGGCAGCGTCATCATCCAGAAGATAAAGGAAGGCAAAGGCGACTTCGGATACAATGCGCGTACCGATGAGTATGTGAATATGTTTGAGGCGGGTGTAATTGACCCTACCAAGGTATCGCGTGTGGCTCTTGAAAATGCGGCTTCAGTAGCAGGAATGTTCCTCACTACCGAGTGCGCGATCGTTGATCTTCCTGAGCCTGCGTCAGCCGCACCGGCTATGCCAGCCGGCGGAATGGGCGGCATGATGTAATATTGTCCGACAGGCGGTCGCGTAGTGCTGGACCGGAATCTTCCGGGGTGTGCCTGGCGCGCTGGACAGTGAATGAATTTTCAGATGTTTTATGGGGCAGTCCGAAAGGGCTGTCCCTTTTTCGTACAGCTGTTTTGTCCCGTTATATATCGTATATGCCTCTGTTTGTGATTCCATATATAGTCTGTATGACAGAAAACAGAACAAAAACAATTAATGCTAAAATGGCATAAATTCGTACACGTCGGTGCGCGGATACGTATAACTTTGCGACTGTTCAAAGCACATACTTTGGTAATTAACAACTAATAACTATTTATGATCAAAAAACGATTCTTTAGCATTGCCGTGCGCTGTTCGCTCGCATTGCTATGGTGTCTGGTTTTTTCCGGTACATGCTATGATGCATTCGGACAGTCAGGTACCAAATCAGTAAGCGGTAGGGTTGTCGATGTCAATGGTTATCCTTTGATTGGTGTGTCGGTCGTAGTTGAAGGGACCTTCAACGGAACTTCAACTGATGTTGACGGTGCATATACCATAAAGGGCGTCAAGGACAAGGACAATCTTGAATTTACCTGTCTTGGATACAAGACGGTTGTGGAAGCGGTAGGACGCAGGTCTGAAATATCGGTGACTTTGTCGGAAGACACCAGTTATCTTGACGAAGTGGTCGTCATCGGATACGGTACCACGACAAGACGCCATATAATTTCATCCGTCTCGACAGTAAACCGTGAGGCTTTGGCCAACAGGCCTGTAGCCAATATACAGCAGGCTCTTCAGGGAACAGCAGCCAACCTTATCATACAGACAAGGAACTATGACCCTACAGGAGGCGACCAGATGAACCTTTCGATCCGTGGTGTCAACACTATGGGAAACAACTCTCCTCTGGTGGTGATCGATGGCGTGCCTCAGGCGGAGGCCTCAAGGATGAATGATATAAATCCTAATGACATAGAGTCAGTGAACGTCCTTAAGGATGCCGGATCCGCCGCAATCTATGGAGCGCGTTCGTCCAATGGTGTAATCCTTATCACCACACGCTCCGGCCGCAAGGAAGTCAGCCCGAGCATATCGTTCAGTGCGCAGGTAGGTGCCCAGGACCCTCATATACTCTGGAATCCTGTACCTTCTTATATGAACTCGATTCTGAGGAATGAGGCTCTTGTCAATTCCGGACGCAGTCCGATTTTTACCGCAGCGGAGATTCAGGATATGTATGCCAACGGAGACTGCGAGCCTTTTGTGCGTCAGGCTATGCAGACTGCTCTGCAGCAGAACTACAATGTGAGCGTTTCCGGAGGTACTAAGCATACCACATATATGGTGTCGGCCGGATATTTTGACCAGGGTTCAAACTATATAGGACCTGACTATGGAAAGCAGAGGTACAATGTACGTTCGAACATTACAACTGAATGGGGCAGGTTCAAGGTGGGTGCCAATGTGAACTACACGAGGGCGGAGACAAAGCAGCCTACTACTTCAGGCTTCCTTTTTGCCGACCTCGCGCGTTTCCCTACCTATCATTTCTTCCGTACTATGGATGACAATGGCGTGTTCTATGCCAACAACTACAAATACGGCGGATGCGGTGCAGTCCTTGCAGGTCTTGTAGGGGGGGGATACAATAAGTACGACAATGAATATATCAGCGGTACCTTCAACGCTGATTTTGAAATAATAAAAGGTCTTAAGCTGCGCGGGGTCCTGAGTGCCGAATCCCGTAATGAGCACCGGTTCTCCGACCATCTCTCATATCTTGTGGCTACGGACAACGGTACTGCCTGGGCTGATCCTTCTTCAGCAGTCCTTTCAGGAAGCACGACAGATCCTGCCGATGACTGGGTTGGAAAGGATACGTATCTCAATTCCCAGGTCCTTCTCGACTTCAACAGGACATTTGCGGAAAAGCATAATGTTACGGCACTCGCCGGATGGTCACAGGAGTCCAGAAAGCATTATTCCGTAAGTGCTTCAAAAAAATTCCTCAATGACCTCAACCAGCCTACCGACGGTACGGTTACGGTAGACGACGGGACAAAGCTTTCGTCCCAGGACAATACAAGGTCAGCCCTTATGTCCTATTTCGGAAGGGTCGGCTATTCATACGATGAAAGATATTATATCGAGTTCACTGCACGGTATGATATGTCTTCAAAATTCCTGAAAATCCGCAACGGCGGTTTCTTCCCTGCTGTTTCCGCAGGATGGAGAGTCTCCCAGGAAAAATTCATGTCAAACTACAAGTATAAGGTCGGTGACCTCAAACTGAGGGCTTCATACGGTCTGAACGGTAACCAGCAGGATGTAGGTCTGTATGATTTTATGACGACCTACGGTATCTGGATGGATGCATACGGTTTCAACGGAGTGTCTGTTCCGGGCCTTATGTTCACGATGGGCAACGAGGCTCTGACATGGGAGAAGTCAAAGACATTCAATGTCGGTGTGGATGCATCGTTCTTCAAGAATGCCCTTTCTGTCAATTTCGACTATTTCTACAAGAGGACTTCGGACATCCTGCTTCCTGCAATCGTTACTGGAGTATTCGGTGCGAGCATAGCCAAGGAGAACAGGGGTGTGCTTGACAATCAGGGATGGGAGTTGACAGTCAACTACAATCTTGTCCGCGGAGCGTGGAACCATAATTTCTCCTTCAACCTTGCCGACTCCATGAACAAGGTTGTCAAATACGGTACTCCTGCCATCAATTCAAATGACGGTGTTACCGTGATCATACAGGAAGGTCTTCCTCTGAACTCCTATTACGGATATAAGGTAGCCGGATTCTTCTCGGGATATGAGGAAATACAGTCTGCTGCTATCCCGTCCACAATCGACAGATCGCAGCTCCGTCCGGGTGATGTCCGTTATGTGGATGTGAACAATGACGGCGTGATAGACATCAACGACAGGACATATCTTGGATACGGATTCCCTCGCTATACTTTCGGATTCAACTACAGTTTCAACTGGAAAGGACTGGATTTCAGCATAATGCTCCAGGGTGTCCTCAAAAGGACCAATGCAATCCGTGGAGAGCTTGTGGAGCCTTTCCATTCAGACTACGGTCTCACTATGTACGAGCATCAGCTCGACTACTGGAGTGCGGACAATACCGGCGCGAGATGGCCGAGACTGTCGACAAGCGGAAGCGTCAGCTCTTCAAACAACTGGGGACAGCCTGGTTCTGAAATCAATATGATAAACGGCGCATATCTTAGGGTGAAGAATATCCAGATAGGATATACCCTGCCTAAGAAATGGACACAGAAGTTTGCCTGCAATAATCTCAGGATATATGTGGATGCGCAGAATCCTCTTACGATCACCAGATACGGCTTCGTGGATCCTGAGACTACAGAGTTCGGAAGCAATATGAGCCGTGGCGGCGCAAACTCCGTCAGGAACTATCCTACCCTGAGATATTGGGGAGGCGGAATCAATCTTACTTTCTAAAAGATGAATTTATGAAGAAGAATATATTTTTATTTTTTCTGCTTGGACTTGTCAGCTGTGTAGGGCTGGAACAGTATCCGACCAATTCATATTCGGATGCCAATTTCTGGAATTATGAAGAAAACTGTATGGCTGCACTGTACCTGGGATATAACCAGTGCTGGAACGCTGATCAATATTTCGGGAACAATATCCTTTCGGATGACGTGTACGGAAGCCGGCATACCCAGAATTCAACAGATGTAGCAACCGGACTCGCTACGACCAACGGAGGACGTTTTTCTTCCGAATGGAATGCCTGCTATCAGGAGTTGAGGACAATCCATACAGCCCTTGACAACCAGCACAGGATGAATCTTCCTGAGGATGTGAAGAACCGCCTTGTCGCTGAAATGAGGCTTATGAGGGCGTTTACATATATCAGGCTTACGACCTGGTTCGGTGATGTCCCTTTCCTTACGACCAATCCTACTCTTCCTGAGTCCAAGATAATCGCACGTACAAGTGCGGACAAGATAAAGAGTTTCATTCATTCCGAACTTGAGGAGGTGTCCCATATCCTGCCGAAGAACACTGACCTTCCGGCATCCGAAAACGGACGCTTTACAAGGGGAACCGCAGTGGCGTTGAATGCTCGTGCATATCTTCTTGAAAATGATTTTGAAAACTGTGCAAAGGAGTGCGCCAAACTGATGGACGGCAATGAATATGGTACATACGCTCTTGCTGACAGCTATGCGGAACTTTTCCAGTCAGGCCATTACGGTCCTGAGTCCATAATGACAATCGAGTTCGCATACGAAGGCGGTGTTGACAACATCAAGCGCAGCTGGGATACAGGTCCGAGAATTCCGCAGTCCATCGGACACGGAGGCATTGTCGCCTTCTCGCCGACACAGGAGCTGGTCGACTGTTTCAGGAAAATCGACGGCTCGCCTGCAGATGACGCGGACTATGAAGGAAGGGATCTGCGTTTCTATGCGACAATAGCTTACAACGGGTGTGAAATACAGATTCCGGAGGCTAAAGCCTGCAAGATCATAGGTTCGGAAGGTGTCGGCAAGGGTGTCTATACCTGCTGGACGAATCCTGTTGACGAGAAAAAGGCACAGGAGCGTGACCCGGCCCTGAATGACTCATATAACGGTTCGCAGGACAGGACCCAGACAGGATATTACAACATAAAGAACTACTCCGCATCTACAATCGGTTCCGGCGGCGGCTCATATAAGCCTCTTATGGAAATACGTTATGCCGATGTGCTTCTGATGTATGCCGAGTCTATGTTTGAGACAGGCAATATGACGGAGGATGTATGGAACAGGACTATGAAGCTCATCCGTCACAGGGCCGGCTTCGGAGACGCCTGGTGCGCATATCCGGGAGGAGATGACCTGCGTCAGACGATACGTGATGAAAGACGCTGCGAACTTGCGCTTGAAGGCCGCAGATGTTTTGACCTTCGCCGCTGGGCTGTCATGGACACTCCTGCCATCAAGGCTACAGGAGCCTCTTATCTGGTGTCAAGGGCCACAGGTGCTCCTTTCCTTGACAACGGGACCAATATCCAGTGTCCTGCTTCATACAACATTAAATACTGGTTCCCAGTACCTCAGGGCGAAAGGGACAAAAACAGTAATCTTACACAGAATCCAGGCTGGTAGAGAAACAAAAAGATATACGATATGAGAACCATATTACGAAATATTATGATTTTGGCCGTTACGGCATCACCTGCTTTTACGGGATGTATGCCTGAAGGCCGTCAGATCAACTATGACATCCAGGCCGGCAATGAACTGTATCTGCCTGCCGACGGTATATCCGTGGACCTTTCAAGAGGTTCGGATGTGGAGTTCCAGTGGGCACCGTCTATAGCTCACGACAACGGCTATGTGTCATACGAGCTGCTTTTTGACAGGGAGAACGGTGACTTCTCATCACCGGTGGCTGCACTGGCAAGCCAGCTCAACGGTTCAATGCCAAATGTGAGCCTAAGTCCTAAAAGCCTCAACAGTGCCGCAAGGGCGGCCGGAATAGGTGTCAATGAGACAGGAAACCTCAAATGGACAGTCAGGGCATCCAAAGGACTTTATGGCAGTGTATATTCCGAGTCGAGGATTATAACTGTGACGACTATGAATTCAATGGATCCGCTTCCAGGGTCCGTGCTGATCAAAGGCCCTGCTTCAGAGAATCCGGAGAGCGGAACGCCGATGCTCGTGTCAAGAGGAATCGACAATGTTCCTGCTACCGACGGTACTTTCGAATGTTTCACGAGAATCAAGGGAGGAACGGACTTTACCGTCTCTGATGATCTCGGAAGATATTATCAGCTTAATGACAACGGAACCATCACGTTCTCGGAGACCCCTGTCAGCAGCAAGGTCGCATCGGATGGCGTCTACTGGCTTAAAATTGATTTCGGAGTGATGACCTGGACTTCCAATACAGTTGCAAAGGTTGAGCTTTATGCGGCAGCCTGGGCCGACGGCAAGATGTCCACCGCACGTACTGCCATGACGTATACCGGCAACGGAGTATGGGAACTGAAGGATTATGACAACAAGGTTTCCGACAATTCGGCGAATGATTCACGCCACCGTTTCGATGCTACGCTCGGTGACGGCAGCAAACTTTATCTGGGAACCACTGCAGGACTCGGCACTTCTTACACTACGGATTATCTTAAGGTAAACCTTTATTCAAAAGAAGGTATCGGAAATGCGGACTGGGACAAGACATACAATTTCCTGGTCAGCGATTGCGGAAGAAAACTTGACTGCTATCTGTATATGAACGGGGACAATCCTGCCGGAACCTGGTGGCACGAATATAAATTCAAATAAAAAGGAATCAATATGAAACAATATAAATCAATGGGTAATCTGATTTTATTTGCTGTGCTTGCTGCCTTTTCAGCTTCCTGCGAAAAGGATTATACGGCAATCACAAATCCTCCTGTGGAGCAGAAAGCCAATGTCTATTCTACATACGAAATAGACTGGTCAGAGGCGGCGGACTCTGTCTCGTCTGCCTTTGTCGAGAGATTCTATTGCAGTTCGAACCGCAATGGTGCGGAAGGGGTGTTCTCATACAGTGAATACAACAACAGAGGCGGAAACGGCAACTGCTACTGGCAGCAGGCGCACGCTATGGGGGCTATGGTCGACTATTACAACAGGATCAAATACACAGACCCTGACCAGGCTGCACTGATAAAGACATATTTCAGACGCTGGTATGACAAGAGAGGCAACAACTATGAGGGCAACCGAGAATGGAGAGGTTCCACAGGATTCGGTAACGACTTTACCGACGACACCTGCTGGATCATCATAGCGTTGCTACAGATGTATGAAGCTACAGATGATGCTACATATTTTGATGCGGCAAAGAAAACCTGGGATGAATGCGTCAGACCGCGTTTTGCAATAAACAGATACGGATGGCTTCCATGGAAATGGACAGACACCGGAGCCAATGAATGTACCAACGGTCCTGGAGCGATTGTAGCGGCTACCCTTGCCGGATATTCAAAAGAGGCTGGCAATACTGAGGAATATGAAAGATATCTCAATGAGGCCTACAAATGCTTTGACCAGAACATCAGCGTCATGAACGACAACGGTACTCTCAGCGGAATACCTTTGAGCTATACGCAGGGAACCTGTATGGAAGCCGGAAGGCTTATATGGAGACTCACAGGAGAGATCGGATATCTCCGTAAGGCGGTTTCAGCGGCAAGGGGACAGATGATGGCCAAGTCGATGAATGAAGTGTATGAGTCTGAGAATGTGATGAGGGATGAAGGAACGGACGAGAACAACTCCATTTTCCACGCGGTATTCTTCCACTGGGCAGCCAGAATGGCTACTGACAAGGACATAGATTCTGTGGATCCGCGTATAAGGAGCGAACTGGAGCGTTATCTTCTGCGTCACGCTTCATATTATTGGACAAGAGGAATCGACAAGTCTGTCTTCGGATGGAAAGATTCATATTTCGGAGTCAAATGCTATGAGGCAAGGACTCCTGGTACGGGAGGCTCGCTCGGGGCTTATACGAGTGCAGCCCAGGCAATGGAGACTATGTGGCTTGTGGAACGAAATAAATAATTGATTATGAAACGTTTATTAAATATATTCATTGCAGTTGCTGCGATTTTTGCCGTAGTGTCGTGCGATACGGAAGACAAGTCCCGTAAGGACGCACTGCTTTCTCCTGGAAGGCTTTATCTTCCGAGGGACCAGTATCCGCTTGACATCACCACAGGGCAGTCCGTGGTGTTCGAATGGGAAAATTCTGTTACTGACAATGTCAGCTACCAGGTTCTTTTTGACAGGGAGGACGGGGATTTCTCGCATCCGGAATATGTGATAACCAGTGACGCAAACGGATTCTATCCTTCTCTGGAGGTATCTTCAGCTACAATGTCCACGATAGCTACCCTTTGCGGGGGACTTCCAGGACAGACTGTACCGGTCAAATGGACTGTCAGGACATTCAGAGGGCTTGAAAATGTCACAGGAGTCCAGGAAGGCGAAGGACGTGTCGTACTGGTGACAAAGCCTAATACTGTGGATCCGCTTCCTGCTTCGATGTCTCTGTCAGGAAATGCTACGGAAAACCAGTCGGCCGTGAAGATGACCGCCGCGCTTCCGGTTGCAACGGAAAAGGGCAGACATATCGCTGACAGGGAAAAGGGTGCTATGGAGTGCTTTACAAGATTCTCCGCCGGAGAATTCACTGTAAAGGACGATCTTGACAGATATTATATCCTTGAGGACGGCGGCACTTTGAGATGTACCTACACTGAGCAGACATTGAATGCGGCACCTGGAGAAGGAATATGGTGGGTATATTTCAACTTCAATACGATGTCCTGGTCGATGAAGGAGATTTCGGAGGTTGTACTGTGGACTCATCCGTGGTTTGCCGGAGAGGATACCGCCCCTATGACATACGAGGGCAACGGCGTCTGGGCTTTGACGGACTATGCATGGCAGGTGGGAACGCCTTCTCAGAAGGACACCCGTTATCATTTCAATGTGGAATATGCTGACGGCTCTGTTGAAAGGTGGGCTTTCTGGGATGATGACTGTCGCAACAACGCGACTCCGGAAGCCGATCCGAAGTTTTTCAATGTCTACAGATTTGTGAATCTGAGCGATGAATGGGCACATTCGTGGAAAAGCAAGAACGACAGTGAGGGAGTAGGGATGCTTGCGACTTTCAGAGTCTATATGAACAATGACAAGTCGGCTGATTTCATCCACGAAAGGTCTTTCAGATAGGATTCATGCGAGAGTGATTGTAAACGAAGTTTAAAATTAGTCGATAAATTATGAAAAAGATATTGTTGTGTTTTCTTGCTCTGGGACTGCTCCTTGTATCGTGCGGTCCCGAGGAGGAAGGCTTGAAACCCTCAGGACCTGCCAAAGTGGAGAAACTTGTTTCTCCGAAAGAGGGCTTGAGTGTAAATATGTACTTTCTTGAGGCTCTGCGCTTTGAATGGAAATCGGCCGGTGAAGGGGTCAGGTACGAACTTGTCTTCGACAAGGCGGACGGTGATTTCTCCGAGCCTGTAGCTTCTTTCGAGACGGATGAGACCTCGTTGATGTTCAGCAGGGAGGAGATTCAGAAGATATTTGAAGACAATGCTGATGAAAAGGGTGAAGTGGCTGAGTTGTCATGGGGTGTCTATACTGTTTCCAAGGATGGAAGGACCCTGTCAAGCGGGACAAGGCATATCACATTTACTACCGTTTCAGCTCCGGCTGTGGTCGAGACTCTTGTGGCTCCTGGAAATGATATGCTCTTCAACCTTGCGGAACTGGACGGGGATGTCACATTCTCCTGGTCAAAGGCCAACTGGATCGGTGATGCGGCGGATATAAGCTATACCCTTGTGATCGATGAGGCGGAAAAGGATTTTTCTGCACCGCTGTACAGTACGGATTCAGACAATACGTCCGTTTCTGTTGCCAAAGATATTCTCGCCGGACTTTATTCTGCTTCTTCCGCCGCTGCCGACGGGGATGCCTATTCACTCAAGTGGACTGTATATGCCAGGATAGGTACTGTCAATACTGCTGCAGAGGAAGTCAGGACATTCTCGATCATACCGGAGGTAAAGGAAAAGCCGTTTGAAGCCGGTGATCCTCTTTACATAGGTGTTCCTTCGTCGTCGGAGGACGGTCAGATTATGACTTTTGTCGATGCGGACTATTACAGGACAGACAATGACAGCTGGCACGACAGGATGGAGAAAATAGGCCAGAAATGGAATTTCCCTTATTATGAGGTTTTCGTCTCATTGCGTGCCGGTCAGAAATATTGTTTCTATGCACTTGGAAATGAAGGAGCAAAAGCTCATTTCTTCAAAGCTGATGCTTCTTCGGGATTTGCTGAAAAAGAGACTGAGGACGCAGCTTTGACCGGAGTCCAGGGCGATGGAATATACCGCATCAGGATTGATGTCTCATCTTCAAAAGTGGATGTCAGGAAGGTTGAATATATCAACCTGAGATTCGCCTGGGGAGGATATGACAGCAATTCATACACTGACGCTTCTATGACTTATTCCGGCAGGGGACTTTGGACAATACCGTCATATCATATTGTCCAGAAAGATCAGGGAAGCTATAAGGAGGACAGGTACAGGTTCGTTATGAAACTTGAAGGCATAGAGCAGGTTCAGGGACTTTCAAAGAACAATGACGGACTTGTCACAAACGAAAAGCCTGGACAGGGAGAGGACCCTTCATACTGGCATCTCCAGCTTTCCTATACAGGATGGGACCACTGGGTGTTCAAATATCCTTCATGGCTCTGCGATGACTCCAATCTTGGAAGATGGACTGCAGATGTCAACCTTTATATGAATGCGGACAAGGGACATTATACACACGAGTTCGTGAATCCTGTTGAGGTAAAAGCGTTTGAGGACGGTGACCCGTTGTTCATTGACGGTGCTGGAACCGAATCCGGACAGAAGTTCTCGTATATAACGTCCGAATCATACGATACTTCAATTTCAAAGGCCGGGGAGGTTGATGCGTTCAAGGATCAGGACTATAAGTATGAAATTTTCACGAAGCTTTCAGGGGGGGCCAAGTTTTATTTCAGGTCTGAAAACGGGATTGATTTCTACTCTTTGAATGAAGCCGGTACTGAAGTTGTCAGAATATCTTCGCCTTCAGAGGCTTCCGGTACTGTCGCTGAGGACGGTGTGTACAGGATAAGGTTCAATGTCTCTTCCGGAAAGGCATACGTCGCCAGTGTTGATGAGGTGAACCATTTTTTCTGCTGGACACAGAATCTCACCCCGATGAAATATGTGGCAAAAGGAGTCTGGGTTATAGAAAACCTTAATATAGCTTTGCAGTCTACGAGCTGGGGATTCGATGAGAGGTACAAATTCAAGTTTATGATTGACGGACAGGCGCAGCCGTATGGAAGGTTAAGTACAAATGGTGAAAGACCTCGTGACAACTGGGGTGCGGATTATTGGTATCTTCAGCCTGCGCTTCCTGACCAGTGGGATCCTGCATTCAAGTATCTTGATTCCTTGTGTGATGTGAACAACCTGACGAGATGGTATGCCGATCTGTATCTTTATATGAATGACGACAAAGGCCATTATACTCATGAATTCAAAAATGCGCACGAATAGAATGGCAAGCATTTTTGTCGTGCCGTTTTTGTCTGCGGTAATTTTGTCCGCCTGTCAGCGGCCGGAAAATCTTCCGGCCGCTGATGCCGGACAGGATACCGGCCGGCAGATTTCGGCTGTTCTGACTGCACCGAAGGATGGCTTGTCTGTCAATGTCAACTCTGTGTCCGGTATTACTTTCTGGTGGCAGCCTGCAGATGGGGCAGACAGTTATGAACTTGTTGTAGAACGGGCAGGAGATGATTTCTCTTCTCTGGAGGCGTCGTTCGGCATTGCTGACAAGACTGAAATCACACTTTGCCGTGATGCTTTGGGGGAACGGTACAGGAA
>VSOK01000002.1 GCA_009774765.1 Bacteroidales bacterium | reverse complement strand
GTATGTAACATTGGAGCCTTGCTGCCATTATGGCAAGACTCCTCCATGCACCGAGGCAATAATCAGTAACAGGATAGCACGTGTGGTGATAGGGATTGAAGACCCGAATCCTGTGGTTTCCGGAAAGGGGGCAGGTATTCTGCGCGATGCGGGGATTGAGGTCGTATGCGGGGTCAGGGAGGACCGTATACGTGAGCAGAACAGGATTTTCCTTAAATATATCACTTCCGGAAAACCTTGGGTGGTGATGAAGACGGCGATGACCATTGACGGCAAGATCGCTTCTCCGGATGGTGACTCCAATTGGGTTACAGGTCCTCAGGCAAGGGAGATTGTGCATAGTCTCCGCAGCGGACTTATGGCCGTTATGGTAGGTCGAGGCACGGTTGAGGCTGACGATCCTATGTTGAACTGCCGTCTTGGGGATTGTGCGAGACAGCCTGTCAGGATAGTCGTGGACAGCGGGGCTGCAATATCTGAGGATTCGGCTCTTGTAAGGACAGCCGGAGAATATCCTTTGCTGGTCGCGTATGCTTCAGGGGTGTCGGAGGAAAAGATAGAACGTCTTGAATCTTTGGGAGTCGGAACCGTGTGCTGTGCCTCCGACGGTGAAGGCAGGGTGGATGTCGGCGATATGCTGTCCAGGATCGGGAAGAAAGGTATTGATTCCGTGCTTCTGGAAGGCGGAGGAGAGTTGAATGCGGCGTTCATTTCAAATAAGCTTGTGGATGAAGTATATGCTTTTGTGGCTCCAAAGATCATAGGAGGGCGCGATGCCGTAACGCCGGTGGAAGGCGATGGCATAAGCCGTATGAAGGATGCCTTTAATCTGTGCGGTGTGACGGTGGAAACCGTCGGCAGGGATATTCTTATAAGAGGTATGCTTGATTATGACAATAAGGAAAACATCGGGAATTGACGATTATGTTTACAGGTATAATAGAAGAAATGGGAAAAATAAAGTCGGTCTCTAAGGGGATGCGTAGCGTAATCCTTGAAATAGAGGCGAATAAGGTACTGGAGGGGACAATTCCCGGTGACAGCATCGCCGTCAACGGAGTGTGCCTGACCGTGACTGGAATAGGGGACGGATATTTTGCGGCTGACGTGATGCCTGAGACCGTGCGTTGTACCGGGCTGGGCACTCTGCGCAATGGAGACAGGGTGAATCTTGAAAGGGCTCTTCCGTTGGGAGGACGTCTCGGCGGACATGTCGTGACGGGCCATATTGACGGTACGGGAAGGATTGCAGCATTTGAGAAGGACGACAATGCCGTGTGGGTTACAGTGTCGGCAGGACAGGATATCATGAAATATATAATCCGCAAAGGTTCGGTTGCAATCGACGGGATAAGCCTTACTGTGGCTGATGTAGGCGGAGGATATTTCCGGGTATCAGTGATTCCGCATACGCAGTCCGAGACTGTTCTGGTGTCGAAGAGAATCGGGGACACCGTAAATCTGGAGAACGATATGCTTGCGAAATATGTTGAGGCATTTGTCTCTCCTGAAAAAACTTCGGGAGGCCTTTCTTTGGATTTTCTAAGGGAGAACGGATTTTGAAAATATGTTTGATAGTTTTTTATTAATATGAAAGAATTTGAATTCAATACGATAGAAGAGGCCGTAGATGATCTCAGAAACGGACGTATAATAGTGGTTACCGATGATCCTGACAGGGAAAATGAAGGTGATCTGATCTGTGCCGCACAGTATGCCACTCCGGAGAATGTGAATTTTATGGCTTCATACGCCAAGGGGCTCATCTGTATGCCAATGAGCGCGAAGCTCGCTTCTGATCTTGGACTTGGGCAGATGGTGTCCGACAATACAGACAACCACTGCACTGCCTTTACAGTCTCCATAGACCACAATTCCACCACTACGGGCATTTCTGCGTACGAGCGTTCCGTGACCGCTATGAAATGTGTGGAAGACGGTGTCCGCGCTTCTGATTTCCGGCGTCCCGGGCACATGTTTCCGTTGAAGGCAAAGGATGGAGGAGTCCTTGAACGTCAGGGACATACGGAGGCTACAGTGGATCTGATGAGGCTGGCCGGCCTGAAAGAATGCGGTCTGTGCTGCGAGATTATGGATGATGACGGGACTATGATGCGCATGTCCGGGCTGAAGGAATTTGCTGCAAGGCATAATCTTAAAATGATTACGGTAGCGGACCTGGCAGCGTACAGAAGACGTACGGAAATGCTGATGGAGCGTGTCACGGAGACAGTGCTCCCTACAAAATACGGAACTTTCAAGGCCTATGGATATGTCAACAGAATAGGCGGTGCGCATCATATCGCTTTGGTCAAAGGGGATGTCTCCGATGGTGAGCCTGTGCTTTGCAGGGTTCACTCGGAATGTCTGACAGGTGACGTGTTCGGGTCTATGCGGTGTGACTGCGGCGAGCAGCTTGCCGAGGCTTTGAGGAGGATTGAAAAGAATGGCAGGGGTGTGCTCCTGTATATGCGTCAGGAAGGCAGGGGAATCGGTCTTATCAACAAATTGAAGGCATACAGCCTTCAGGATGGAGGAATGGACACGGTCGAGGCCAATCTTGCACTCGGATTCAAGGCTGATCTCAGGGAGTACGATTCCGCTGCCTGTATGCTTGCGGACCTTGGGGTAGGAAAGGTTGTGCTGATGACCAACAATCCTTTGAAGATGGAAGGTCTTGAAGGTTTCGGGGTCAAAGTCGTGGGACGTGAGCCTGTCGAAATGACCTGCAATGAGAAAAACGAGTTCTATATGTACACCAAATACAAGAAGATGGGTCATATCCTGAACAATATGGATGAGGAAAAACAGTAATTGTTTAAATTTTTGTGTTATGAATATTCTGGAGGGAAAACTGCTGGCGGAAGGCCAGAAAGTCGGCATCGTTGCCGCACGTTTCAATGAATTTATTACTTCAAAGCTGCTCGGTGGTGCAAAGGATGCATTTGTCAGGCACGGCGGGGACGAAAGCGGGCTGGATATAGCCTGGGTTCCCGGAGCGTTCGAGATACCTCTTGTGGCGAAGAAGATGGCGGAGAGCGGAAAATATGACGCCGTTGTATGCCTTGGTGCTGTGATACGCGGGGCTACGCCTCATTTTGATATGGTGGCCAACGAGTCTACAAAAGGTGTTGCTTCAGTCGGTCTGCAGACCGGAATCCCTGTGATTTTCGGAGTGCTTACCACCGATTCCATAGAGCAGGCGGTGGAGCGTGCAGGAACAAAGGCGGGAAACAAGGGCTTTGAAGCGATGACTACCGCCATTGAAATGGTGAATCTTCTGAAACAGATATAGGCGGGACTTCTGTCATATTTGTGCTTTACATCCCGGTAAACACAAACTTGTTTGTATGTTTACCGGGGTTTTATTATATTTGCAAGTTGATGAGGAAAGAGAATGTCATAAAAGCTTTGTCCTGCCTTCTGGTAGTGTGGTATATGCTGTGCCTTATAGGCGTAAATGTGCATACCTGCAATGCCAGCGGCAAGTCTGTGATGTCGCTTGTCGTGGAAGGGCTCGGATGCGATGACATCCATCCTGAGCACCATTGCTCCGGCGGTCCGCACGGATGCTGCGGCGGTTGCAGTTCGGACGACGGCGGGGCTTCCTTCTGCAGCAGGTGCTGCTCTGAAAGCATTTTTCTTATGGAAGTCGTATGTGCTGACAGGGAAGAGGAAGGGCATTCACATCATCATCATTGCGGATGTGCCTGTGGACATTGTCCTATGCTGTCCGATATCTGTACGGGAACTTTCGGGTTCCCTTCTTCCGGTACCGTCATGTGTATTCCGGATTTTTCCTATAAAGGAGTATTGTCTGAAAATATCCAGTCTTTCTATTCTGTCTGGCGGATCTGATCCGAAAGTTTTATGAACCCTATCCCTCCGGTCCGAATAAGTCAGGCCAGGGGTGACCTTTGTTTTATAAAACTTTTTATTGATTTGTCTGTGAGGCGTTTGCAGGAATGCCTTCCTGACAGAATGATTGATTGAAATGAATATAAGATATTATTTTATTTTGACAGCCGCTGTCCTTTTCGGTACTGCGGCCTATGCCTCCGCCCAGGTCGTGGGGAATAACGGAGAAATAATCGATACGACTGACATATACAAAGACAGGGCAGACAGTCTTCAGGGAACTGTCTTCGTTGCCCGTCAGGCAGGAAACTACCTTTCAAAGGGAAAGCCGATAAGGACTGAGGTGATTTCAGCCGCAGGACTCTGCAAGATGGCCTGCTGTAATCTGGCCGAGAGCTTTGAAAACTCTGCAAGCGTGACAGTAGGGTATTCAGACGCTGTCACAGGAGCACGACAGATCCGTCTGCTCGGACTTAGCGGGACCTACACCCAGATGCTGGATGAGAACCGTCCGGTAATGCGCGGACTTGCGGCTCCGTTCGGACTTTCGTACGTTCCGGGACAATGGCTTGAGAGCATACAGATAGCAAAAGGTTCTTCTTCCGTAATCAACGGTGCCGAATCCATAACCGGGCAGATCAACCTTGAACACCGCAAGCCGACTGACGAAAAGCCGCTTTTCATCAATGCCGCAGTGATGAGCGATACCAAGATGGATCTCAATGTGGCCTCATCCCTTCAGATGGGAGCCAACTGGAGCACAGTGATTCTCGGTCACGTCTCAGGCAACATCAAGAGTTTCGACCATAACCATGACGGTTTTCTTGATGACCCTGCAATGCTGCAGTTCAACCTTTCCAACCGCTGGCTGTATTATGCCGACAACGGTGTGCAGGTGCGTTTCGGAGTACGTGCTCTTCAGGATTCCCGCAAGGGAGGTCAGGAGGGATATGACCGTAATACCTATACCTTGAACGAGCTTGAGCCAGGTTCAAATACATACGCCCCTTGGGGGTCCGACATCATGAACAGGTCCATCAACGGATACCTCAAGGTCGGGGTTCCGCTCAATGAAGACAATTCCCAGAATATAGCTCTGGTAGCCGACTACAACTATTATGATATGGATTCATATTTCGGAGCTACGAAATATCTTGCCGGACAGCATTCCGCATTTGCCAATCTGCTGTACCAGAATGAGGTGAACGAATCCCACAAATTCACTGTAGGTCTCAGCGCGAATGCCGACAGGTTCAACGAGGATTTCATCAGGAGGGTGCTTGCCGCTCCTGAGGTGTCAAAGTCAGGGACAACAAACCTTGTGAACGCCGGAGTCTTCGGTGAATATACATTCCACGCAGGGGAGAAATTCTCCGCAATAGCAGGACTGCGCGGTGACTGGTATCACAAAAACGGCATAAAAGTAACCCCGCGTCTTACATTGAAATATTCACCTTTTGACGAGATCGTCATCAGGGCCAATGGAGGCCGCGGCCTGCGCTATTCCACACCGCTTGTAGACAATATCGGAGTCTTCTCGACAGGTAAGGCGTTCAACGGTAATTTTGATGCCCATACTCTTGAGGACGCCTGGACATTCGGAGGAAATATAACATATTATTTCCCTTTCCGCGGCTTGTCAAACACTTATCTTAGCTTTGACTATTTCCGGACACAGTTTGTACAGCAGATGGTGGTGGATTATGAGCATACCGCATATGCGATTGATTTCTACAACCTTGACGGAAGACGTTCTTTCACGGACAACTATCAGCTGGATTTCTCCATAGAGCCTGTAGACAGGTTCACGGTGACCGCCACATTCAGATATACAAAGGCGAAGATTGAGCTGGAGGGCAAAGGGCTGGTAGAAAAGCCTATGACGAGCCGTTACAAGGGAGTGCTGAATCTCCAGTATGCGACAAATCTTAACAAATGGATATTTGACTTCACTGCGTCCGTAAACGGTCCGTCGAGGGTCTATGATTTTATGGCCGAGATGGAGGACGACAATGGAAACATTATCTATAAGAAAGGCCTTACTCCTGTCTATCCGCTTCTTTATCTTCAGGTTACAAAAAGATTCAAAGGCGTTGACGTATATGTCGGAGGGGAGAACCTGACAAATTTCAGGCAGAAGGATGTCATCCTCGGAAGCAAAAGGGACGCTGCAGGAAATGTCGTTCCGAGCTATGCGTCATTTGACGCAAGTGCAATATGGGGACCTCTTATGGGAATCAAGGTGTACGCAGGCGTAAGGTTCACGCTGTGGAAAAAGGCCTGATGTGTCCTATACGGCAAAAATATCTTCTTAGTTGGGAAAAAATAATTAAATTTGTACGATATGAAAAAAATAATCATCTGCTGCATTGCAGCTTTAATTTCATTTTCTTTTGCGTCTTCAGTGTGTGTGGCATCCGACTTTGCGGGTGAAACAGGTAGTGTGTCCGTAAAGCCTAAAAAGGAATACAGGACAGTTACATTTGATGTCCATCTTCATTGCGAAAGCTGTGTGAAGAAGGTCAAGGAAAACATCTCATACGAGAAGGGGGTGAAGGCTCTGGAAGTCTCTCTTGAGGATCAGACTGTCAAGGTGACATACGATGCGTCAAAGACGGACGAGACAAAGCTTGCTGCCGCGATTGAAAAGCTCGGATACGAAGTTAAGGGCAAAAGGCAGGAATAATCAATTCAAAATGAACAGTAATTATAGGATTGTTTCAAAGGAAATGCTGACCCCGCTGGTGTGCAGGATGAAGGTTGAAGCCCCAAGGCTTGCCTCTTCTGTGTATCCGGGGCAGTTCCTTATCGTGAGGGCGGAGGAGTGCGGAGAACGTATCCCTCTGACGGTCAGTGACTATGATGCGGAAGAGGGGACAGTTACCATTGTCACCCAGATGATAGGTGCGTCAACCCGTGATATATGTGCTTTTGAAGAAGGTGAATCTTTTGCGGATGTTGTCGGTCCTCTCGGAGTCCCTTCTGAGTTCGTCAATATGAGTGATGAGGAGCTGAGGTCCAGCCGTTTCGTTTTCATCGCAGGAGGAGTCGGGGCCGCCCCTGTCTATCCTCAGGTGAAATGGCTGCACAGCAGGGGAGTTGCCGTCGATGTCATAGTCGGGGCAAAGTCTTCTGAACTGATGATATACAAGGACGAGATGAGCCGTGTCTGCGACAATCTGTATATATGTACGGATGACGGATCGGAAGGGTTCAAAGGACTTGTTACGGCCAGACTCGAGTCGCTTGTAAAGGAAGAAGGGAAGAAATATACTCAGGTGGTGGCTATCGGTCCTATGATTATGATGAAATTCGCTTCCATTACAGCCAGGAATCTCGGTATTCCTGTTATCGTGAGCCTTAACACTCTTATGGTTGACGGCACAGGAATGTGCGGAGCGTGCAGGGTGACCGTTGCCGGCAAGACAAGATTCGCATGTGTTGAAGGACCTGAGTTTGACGGTTATGAAGTCGATTTTGACGAGGCTATGCGCCGTCAGGGAATGTATCGTGGGCACGAACAGGCTTCGGAGCCTCATATATGTAAAATAGGGAGGGGCAAGTAATGGCTGAAAGAATACCGAGAGTACCTGTCAGAGAACAGGATCCCAAGGTCAGGGCTACCAATTTTGAGGAAGTCTGCTATGGATATGATGTGGAGGAGGCTGTAAGGGAGGCTTCCCGTTGTCTGAACTGCCGTAATCCGCGCTGTGTCGCGGCTTGTCCTGTCAGCGTGAAGATTCCGGAGTTTATCGCTTGTGTGCATGCGGGTGATTTTGCCGGTGCGGCTTCGGTGATTGCAAAGGATTCATCGCTGCCTGCTGTCTGCGGAAGGGTGTGTCCTCAGGAAACACAGTGCGAGGGCAGCTGTATATTGGGAGTGAAAGGCGAACCTGTGGCTATCGGAAAACTGGAGCGTTTTGTCGCTGACTGGAACAGGGAGAACGGAGGTGTCAGACCTGTTGCCGCTCCTGCCAACGGATATAAGGTTGCTGTAGTCGGAAGCGGTCCTGCCGGTCTCGCTTGTGCTACAGATCTGGCAAAACTCGGGTATGATGTTACTGTATTCGAGGCTCTGCACCGTCCTGGTGGAGTTCTTGAATATGGTATTCCTGAGTTCAGGCTTCCTAAGGACAAGGTTGTAAAACAGGAGATAGGCGATGTCATAGCCCTCGGAGTGAAAATTGAGACCAATGTCGTGGTCGGAAGGACGGTGACAGTCGATTCTCTGCTGGACAAGGAAGGATTCAGTGCGGTGTTCATCGGTTCGGGTGCAGGGCTTCCCAAATTTATGGGGATTCCAGGCGAGAACCTGAACGGTGTCTTTTCTGCAAATGAGTTCTTGACAAGAAACAACCTTATGAAGGCTTACAGGCCGGATTATATGACTCCTGTGATGACGGGAAATAAAGTTGTGGTCGTCGGAGGCGGAAATGTCGCTATGGATGCGGCCAGGACCGCTTTGCGTCTTGGAAGTGATACGACTATAGTGTACAGGCGTACGGAAGCTGAACTTCCTGCGCGAAGGGAGGAAGTCCATCATGCGAAGGAGGAAGGTGTAAGGTTTGCTATGCTGACCAATCCTGTTGAGGTGCTTGGTGATGAGAAAGGATGGGTACGTGCCGTGCGCTGCATCAGGATGGAGCTCGGGGAGCCTGATGAGAGCGGAAGGAGGTCCCCGGTACCTGTGCCGGGTTCTGAATTCGAGATAGAGACTGATTCAGTGATAATGTCGCTGGGCACTTCTCCGAATCCTTTGATTGCAAGGACGACTGGGGAGCTTGAGACCAACAGGCGCGGGTGTATCGCTGCGGATGACAGCGGCGCGACTTCGCGCCCCGGCGTATTCGCCGGCGGCGACGCCGTCACCGGCGCCGCCACTGTCATCCTCGCCATGGGTGCAGGACGCCGTGCTGCCGCGGCTATTGATGAGTATATACGCTCCAAGGCTGTTTCAGATTGAGCCATTGGAGGCTGTTGGAAATTTATTGGAAAATCAAGAGATTTTTGATGGAACGGCTGCAACGTTTTGACTTTGTCCTGCATCTATAGTGCAATGTTTTAGCTGCCGTTTTATTATGAGAAAATTGATCTTGGAACTGCTTAAAAGGATTGGAGCATTGCTATTGGTCGCTCTTGTTCTCTCATCTTTCCTGCTCTTGTCATAATCGTGGTATGAAAGATGCTTGAAACGGTATAGATAGAAGGAGATGTCCGTCAGATGACATCTCCTTTTCTATATCCCGGCCGTTGCTTTTTGAACAGAATGTAATAGGAAACAATATGGAAAATTATCGTCCCCTGACCTCTTCCGAAATAGAGCTGCTGAAATCACGTATGTGTACGGCTGCTGACTGGTCACAGATAGAAGTGGCGGAAGACTTCCGCCCTGAATATGTTTACTACACACGTTTTTCCGGGAAAGTCAGGATAGGCGTGTTCAACAAGGAGTTCTCCCTTGCCGGAGGTATGAAGAAGCATTCTGGGCTTTATCATACTACTCTTCACAACGTCACGGTAGGCAATGACTGCTGTATAGAGAATGTGAAGAATTATATTGCCAACTATGACATAGGCAATGATACTTTCATAGAAAACGTGGATATAATTCTTACTGACGGGGAAAGCAGTTTCGGCAATGGTGTGGAAGTATCCGTGCTCAATGAGACAGGAGGACGTGAGGTGATGATATACGATTCCCTTTCCGCCCAGCAGGCTTATG
Source organism: Bacteroidales bacterium (assembly GCA_009774765.1). Taxonomy (GTDB): domain Bacteria; phylum Bacteroidota; class Bacteroidia; order Bacteroidales; family UBA932; genus Cryptobacteroides. The sequence goes on along the minus strand of VSOK01000002.1, from coordinate 89,326 downwards.
TGATGGCTTTGTACAGGCACAGGCCTGCCCTTATATCGGCCATGAAGGAGATGATAGGGAATTACGTGGGGACGGTATCGTCCTGTATCGGCACAATAGGCTCTAATGTTGTGATTGCAGATGCGGGATACATCAAGAATGTCAAGATAGGGGACTGCTGCAAGATAGAAGGTACGGCAAGGCTTAAGAACGGAAGCATCAACAGCAATGCGGCTGCTCCTGTTCATATCGGAGTCGGTGTCATCGGTGATGACTTCATTGTGTCGAGCGGCTCTTCCATAGAGGACGGTGTCACTTTTTCAAGATGCTTCATCGGGCAGGCCTGTCATCTCGGGCATACGTATTCGGCGACAGATTCGCTGTTTTTCAGCAACTGCCAGGGTGAGAACGGTGAAGCCTGCGCAGTATTTGCCGGCCCTTTTACGGTTACTCACCATAAATCCACCCTTCTGATTGCCGGAATGTTCTCGTTTATGAATGCCGGTTCAGGATCCAACCAGAGCAACCACATGTATAAATTGGGACCTATCCATCAGGGAATTATGGAAAGGGGAGCCAAGACGTCCTCTGATTCGTACCTGCTGTGGCCGGCCAAGGTTGGTGCTTTTTCGCTTGTGATGGGAAGGCACGTCAGCCATCAGGACACATCCAATCTTCCATTTTCTTATCTGATTGAGAACCAGAATACTTCATATATATTCCCCGGTGTCAACCTTAAGAGTGTCGGAACAATAAGGGATGCGCAGAAATGGCCAAGAAGGGACAGGAGGACTGATCCGGACAGGCTGGACTGCATCAACTACAATCTTTTGAGCCCCTATACTATACAGAAGATGCTCAATGGAAGGGAAATCCTCAATGAGATGAAGAGGGTGTCGGGAGAAATTTCGGACACATATTCTTTTCAGAGCGCGAAGATAAAGAACTCGTCCCTCAAGAACGGAATCCGCTATTATGAGATGGCTATCAACAAATTTCTCGGGAACTCGATAATAAAAAGACTGGAGAACCTCCGGTTTGATTCGGATGACCGGATAAGGGAACGTCTCCGTCCTGATTGCGGTGCCGGGGAAGGCCAGTGGGTTGACGTGTCCGGAATGATTGCGCCAAAAAGTGAAGTGGAAGCTCTGCTGGATGATGTGGAAAGCGGAAAAGTAGCAGATGTCAGGTCTTTGCATCAGAGGTTCGTTTCGATCCATTCCGACTATTACAATTATGAGTGGACCTGGGCGTACAATCTTATAAAGCCTTTCTATGGAACAGATCCGGAGATGATCACGGCGGAAGATGTCATACGTATTGTGGAGCAGTGGAAAGATTCTGTCGTAGGGCTTGACAGGCTCGTATATGAGGATGCCCGTAAGGAATTCTCTCTCGGCTCAATGACAGGTTTCGGCGCAGACGGTGACAGTGAACAGAAAAACAGGGATTTTATGGAGGTCAGAGGCTGCCAGTTCGATTCGAATCCTTTCGTGCTGGAGACCCTTAACCATATCAAAGTCAAAACAGCCTTGGGCGACGAGCTTATAGGGCGTCTTCGTGACATATAAGTTTTTTGATTTTTATGGTGGAATTGTTATAAAATTGTTAATTCTTTGATTATTTTTGCGTGCAAATCAAAAGGCGAAGAATATAAACCTATGACAATTTTCACTTTTCTTAAGCTCCTGGGATGTCTCGCGCTTCTTATGTACGGAATGAAGACGATGAGCGAGGCTCTCCAGAAACTTACAGGAGGGCATCTGCGTTCAGTTTTGGGAGCGATGACTCACAACTGTTTTACAGGTATCCTTACAGGAGCTTTTGTCACTGCTGCCGTCCAGTCTTCTACGGCTACTACAGTTCTGACCGTCAGTTTTGTCAATGCGGGGCTTCTGTCGCTTGCACAGGCGATATCCGTCATTATGGGAGCGAATATCGGTACTACGGCGACGGCATGGATAATGTCCGTATTCGGTTTCCAGTTTGATATAAGCCAGGTGGTATTCCCTCTGTTTGCTGTGGCCATAGTAATGATATTCCTCAAGAAGAATTCTACACGGTCGCTGGGAGAGTTTATCTTCGGATTTTCACTTATGTTCCTTGGACTGTGTACTTTGAGGGAGAATGCCCTTGATATGGATCTTGCGCACAATCAGGGAGTCATAAATTTCTTTGCTTCGTGCGGGGGATGGGGATTCGGATCAACCTTGCTGTTCCTGCTGCTCGGAAGCATACTGACAATGTGTGTCCAGTCTTCTGCAGCCATTATGGCCATAACTATGATTCTGTGCTCAAGCGGAGTGCTGCCGATTCATCACGGTATCGCGCTGGTGATGGGAGAGAATATCGGTACTACGGTGACTTCCAATATAGCAGCGATGAGTGCAAGTACACAGGCCAGGCGTGCCGCTCTTGCCCACATGCTGTTCAATGTGTTCGGTGTTATATGGATTCTTGTGGTGTTCAGGCCGTTTGTCAATCTTGTCTGTCGCATTGTCGGATATGACCAGACATTCGTTCCTGTCACTGAAGAGGACATAGCTGCTACAGGAGTGAGGCTGACCTATGTCCTGGCTGCTTTCCATACCGCTTTCAATGTCTGCAATGTTCTTATACTTATATGGTTTGTCAAGCCGATCGAACGGATTGTCAGCCAGGCCATACCTCAGAAGGCTGAAGATGAGGAAGGCAAGCTCAAATTCATTTCCAGCGGTCTGCTGTCAACTGCGGAGCTGTCATTGTTCGAGGCGCGCAAAGAAATCAATCTTTTCGCTGAAAGGAGCAAGAGGATGTTCGGCTTTGTTCCCCAGCTGCTGAAAATCACTGATGAGAATGAGTTCAACAAGCTTTATTCCCGTATTGAGAAGTATGAGGGCATAAGCGACAATATGGAGATAGAGATAGCCAATTACCTGAACAAGGTGTCCGAGGGACGTCTGAGCCCTGAGAGCAAGAACACGATACGTTCTATGCTCAGAGAGATTTCTGAGCTGGAAAGCATCTGCGACAGCTGCTACAATCTTGCAAGGACAATTGACCGTAAGCATAAGGGCAAGGAGGATTTCACTGAAGAGCAGTACAAGCATATCAACCAGATGTTCGAGCTTTGTGAAAAAGCCCTTGCGCAGATGATAAAGGAGCTCAACGGGCAGGTTCCTGAGGCCGAGACTGTCAAGTCGTTGAATATAGAACACGAGATCAACAATTACAGGACCCAGCTCAAAGAGATAAATATCAATGATATAAACGATCAGAAATATGATTATCAGATGGGCGTAAATTATATGGATATCATCGGTGACTGTGAGAAGCTCGGTGACTATGTAATCAATGTGGTGGAAGCCCATTCACACAAAAAACTCACCGTTTAGTCTTTGTGTGCCGCGTACAGTTGAAGGGATGGCTGAATCTGCCGTCCCTTTTTTGTTGTCTGCCTTAATCTGAATGCATATATGATGGATTTGCCGATGAATGGCATAACTGGCAGGTGGGTTTCTGTAATTTGATGAGTATCAATATGTTATAAAACAGTATATCTTATACGGGCCATACTGTTTTGTAACCAGTTGACAGACAGTGTGTTGCGGAGACCCATCTGTTCCATACTACCAGTTACCACCTTCAGTCAATTTATGCTGATTGTCAATTATTTGCGACTTACGGTGGACACTAGTTTTCTCCACCTTAAGTTGTCATCCTTGATCAGGCTACGTATATCCTGGATTTGTCACTGAAGGTGGAAGATTCGGGCCACCACCTACAGTAAATTTACGCTGATTATCAATCATTTGCAATTGAAGGTGGATGCTGGTTTTTCCCACCTTCAGTATATTTCCATTGAATATCACCCCATTGCGACTGAAGGTGGCGGATATGGGAAGAACCATTCAATACATTTTTTACCGACCGGACTGAAAAAACACAAAACACCCCGAATTTTACGGTGAGCCCGATTCCGGATCACCATTAAAAGTATGTGTCTATATTAACTGTATTTTTGCCGAAGCGTGGCCATCAGACATTTTTCCGTCTGATGGCCACATCGCTTTTTATTTTATGGTTGATTATAAGGCGGTTACCTTTTGGCTGGTGTTCCCATCGGCCCTTTTTCTGTCCGATGGGCACGGAGTACGACGGGGCGGCAACTCTCAGAAAGGTGTCTTTGCTTTTTAGACATCCCTGTTTTATGCCCACAAAGAAAAATATTTGACACAGTGGTTTTACTGCTGATTTGGATGGGATTCTTTTCCACCTTCAGTATATTTCCATTGAATATCACCCCATTGCGACTGAAAGTGGCGGATGTGGATAGGGCGTTCAATCTACTTTTGCAGACCTGACTGGAAAACACAAAACAACCATAATTTTACATTGAGCCCGATTCCGGATCATCATTAAAAGTATGTGTCTATATTAACTGTATTCTTGCCGAAGCGTGGCCATCAGACATTTTTCCGTCTGATGGCCACATCGCTTTTTATTTTATGGTTGATTATAAGGCGGTTACCTTTTGGCTGGTGTTCCCATCGGCCCTTTTTCTGTCCGATGGGCACGGAGTACGACGGGACGGCAACTCTCAGAAAGGTGTCTTTACTTTTTAGACGTCCATATTTTATGCCCACAAAGAAAAATATTTGACACAGTGGTTTTACTGCCGATTCCAAGCACCCTGCAGCCCAAGCCGCAGCCCTGACACAGAGCTGGCACAAAAAGAGGTAATGTGGACACAAATGGTTGGTGACAGTGACAAAAGTGGTTGGCAGCAGTACACTGCTGCCAACCACTTTCGACTCATCGGCAAGACCATTTCAGCCTTTCTTTTTCTTCTTTTCATCGGCGAAGTGGAGATACCATTTGATGAAGTTCTTTTGATGTTCCCGTGACAGTCCCCGGTGTATCCTGAGGTTGTCCTTCAGATGCTCGAAGAATGATTCCAGACTGTTGGTGTTGTTCGGCACATCGGGGTCATCCATTAATGTATTTGAACATATTGGGGATTGCTCTATGGAGATGTATATAAGCCCGCCTGATGTTGTCGTGCGTATATGTCATTTCTCCGGTCTATTTGTTGACGGACTTCTGCCTGATGAAACTCCTAATACTCCTCGTGCCATTTTTCCAGCTCTTTTATCCAGTACAGCCTGTCATTGGATGTCTTGATATGGCTGATCTGGCACACGATGCGTCTCAGGAGAATGTCGGCAGGTGGGTCCCTGCAATGAGGTGAATATCAGTGTGTTACAAAACAGTATGTCTTATATAGGTTATACCGTTTTGCAATTGCTTGACAGACAGTACGTTGTAGAAACCCATATATTCCTGCTGCCACCTTCAGTATATTTATGTTGATTATCAGGTTCTTGTACCTGAATGTGTACGCCTGTTTTCTCCGCCTTAAGTGTATTGTCATTGATTATCAAACTATTGCTGCTGAAGGTGGCAGATATGGGCGGAGTCGTTCAATCTGCTTTTGCAGACAGGACTGAAAAACACAAAACACCCCGAATTTTACGTGTTGAGCTATTATACCGGTTTGATGGTCCGAGGGGTACAAAAGAAAATCCCTTCAGAAAGCATTTCTGAAGGGATTTGAGCGGTGCGGACGGGACTCGAACCCGCGACCCCAGGCGTGACAGGCCTGTATTCTAACCAGCTGAACTACCGCACCAGTCTTGTCAAAGGCAACTGTGTTTCTCAATTGCGGATGCAAAGATACGTATTTTTTTTCAACCTCCAAATTTTTGTTGAGTTTTTTTATGTTTTTCTGAAAAATTGTCTTCGGCAATATGTTTGAGTATAGATGATGATATGAAATGCAAATTTTCGTATATTTGAGTTTGCGCTCATATATACGCTCTGGTCTCGGCATAGCCTAAATAAATTTGGTCTCTGCTCTCGACTTTTGCTATATTTGTCCTGACGGACATATATACGCTGGCACTTCGGCAAAACTTACAAGCAAGCTTGACGTTTTGCTCTCAGCTTTTGCTATATTTGTATGATGCTTAGAAATGTGTATGATATATGGCGGATGAAGGAAATATTCTGATAAAAAAGGCTAAAGTCAATAATCTTAAGGATATCACGATAGAAATCCCTCGTGGTAAATTTGTCGTGGTGACCGGAATTTCCGGATCGGGAAAATCATCTCTTGTGTTTGATACTCTTTTTGCGGAGGGACAGCGGCGTTTTGCCGAAAGCCTTTCTTCTTATGCAAGGCAGTTTCTCGGCAGGATGTCCAAGCCTGATGTAGAACTGATTGACGGCATACCTCCTGCAATAGCCATTGAGCAGAAGGTCAATACGAGAAATCCGCGCTCCACAATCGCCACGACTACTGAAATATTTGATTATCTGAGAATCATATTCTCAAGAATAGGACGTACATTTTCGCCTGTATCCGGAGATGAAGTCAGATGCCATAGCGTCAATGACGTGATGGAATATATTTTCAGCGAAGCCGGTGATACCGTATATCTGCTTGCAGACTTGGATTGGAAGGACAGGGAAGACAAGGTGGAGCTGATGCTGAGACTGAAAGAGGAAGGGTATTCCCGTTTCTTTACCGATAAGGTAGTGCGGATAGAGGAGATTATGAAGATGTCCGGCTCAGGGGATTTTCCTGATGAACTTTATCTTCTGATTGACCGCCTGAGGATTCCTGCGGCTTCTGATATGGATGATACTGCGCGTGAAGATATGAATACCCGTCTGCATTCTTCCGTACAGTCCGCATTTGACAAGGGAAAGGGCACTATGTACGTGTACGGTACGGAGATGAAGAGGTTTGTCAACCGTTTTGAGGCTGACGGGATGAGCTTCAGTGAACCGGACGAATATATGTTCAGCTTCAACAGTCCTCTCGGTGCCTGTCCTGTGTGCGGCGGTCTGGGGAAGATCATAGGCATAAGTGAAGACCTTGTGGTCCCGGACAAAAGCAAAAGCATATATGACGGTGCCATTGCATGCTGGAGGGGTGACAAAATGGGATGGTTCAAGGATCAGATTGTCAAGAACGCATCAAGATATGGAATACCTATATTTGAACCTTATCACAATTTGACGGAGCAGCAGAGAAATCTTATATGGACAGGATATCAGGCTGAGACTGAGGACGAATCGATCATCGGCCTTAATGAGTTCTTCCGTTGGGTGGAATCTAACAAATACAAGATCCAGTACAAATATATGCTGAGCCGTTATTCCGGAAAGACAGTCTGCCGTGAGTGCGGAGGAAGCCGGCTGAGGAAAGACGCATTGTATGTGAAGGTGGGAGGAAAGAATATAAATGAACTCCTGTCGATGAATGTGGATGAGCTGCTGGATTTCTTTAAGGATGTCCAGCTGACTGAATATGAGAAAAGCATAGCCTCCAAGGCTATAGAAGAGATAGTTTCGCGTCTTCAGTATATCAGGGATGTCGGGCTTTCGTATCTTACTCTGAACAGGGCTTCCAATACCCTTTCAGGAGGAGAGAGCCAGAGGATCAATCTTGTGACGGCTCTCGGAAGTTCGCTTGTAGGCTCTCTGTATATTCTTGATGAACCGAGTATAGGACTGCATCCGCGTGATACCGAAAGGCTGATCGAGGTGCTGAAACGCCTCCGTGATATAGGAAATACTGTCGTTGTGGTTGAGCACGACGAGGAAATAATGCGTGCGGCGGATCTTCTGATAGACATAGGTCCCAAGGCCGGAATCTATGGAGGAGAAGTCGTGTTCAAAGGACGTATAGGAGACAGTATTGATGATAAGGTGATGGACAGGTCTCTTACTTTCCAGTATCTTACGGGCCGCCGCGGCAGGTATTCAAGGACAAAGCGCAGATGGAACTATCATATCAGCGTGGAAGGGGCGATGGAGCACAACCTTAAGGATATAGACGTGAAGTTCCCTCTCGGTGTGCTGACGGTTGTGACCGGAGTCAGCGGAAGCGGCAAGTCTTCCCTTGTTGGAGATATTCTGTATCCGGCTCTTTTCCGGCATATCAACCAGACCGGTTCGGCTCCGGGAACATTCCGCAAACTTGGCGGAAATCTTGACAGGATTACGCAGGTGGAATATGTGGACCAGAATCCTATCGGTAAAAGTTCCCGTTCAAATGCTGTGACATACCTTAAGGTGTATGACGACATACGTAAACTTCTTTCTGAGCAGCAGTATGCCAAGCTGAACGGTTTCACACCTTCCCATTTCTCTTTCAATATGGACGGAGGACGTTGTCCCGAGTGCCAGGGAGAAGGATTTGTCAAAATCGGGATGCAGTTTATGGCTGATGTCACTATGTTGTGTGAAGCCTGTGGAGGAAAGAGGTTCAGGCCGGATATACTTGAAGTCAGGTATAAGGGGAAGAATATCGACGATATACTGAATATGAGTGTGGATGAGGCCATCAGATTCTTCGGAAGCCAGGGTGATGCCGCGTCCAGACGTATCGCAGACAGGCTTCAGCCGCTTGTTGATGTCGGACTTTCGTACATAAAGCTTGGTCAGAGCAGCAGCACTTTGTCCGGAGGCGAGAGCCAGAGGATAAAGCTTGCATACTTCCTTTCGATGAGTGGTGCACAGACGAAGACGAAAGAGCAGAAGATAATGTTCATATTTGATGAACCTACCACAGGGCTTCATTTCTATGATGTTGAGAAACTGCTGAGGTCTTTTGATGCCCTGATAGAAAAAGGCCATTCTGTTGTGGTTGTCGAGCATAATGTTGATGTGATCAGAGCTGCGGACTGGGTCATTGACCTGGGTCCTGATGCCGGTGATGCGGGAGGTCAGGTCGTATTTGAAGGCACTCCTGAGGATTTGGCTGCCGAAGGCGGTACATTTACCTCGGAGTATATAAGGTAGTATTCTTTTGTTCCGGTATATTGTAGCTTGTGTCCGTGATTTTATAATGTTGTTTTATGTATAGCATATTGATTTATATAGCCTGGTTCTTCATCAGGGTTGCCGCGCTTTGGAATCCGAAGCTGAAACTGTTTGCAGACGGACGCAAGGACTGTATCAGACGTATTGAAGATGCCGTAAGAGGATATGATGATATAATCTGGTTCCATTGCGCATCGATGGGGGAGTTTGAGGAGGCGCGGCCTGTAATGGAGGCGACAAGGGAACGTTATCCTGACAGGAAGATACTTCTGACTTTCTTTTCTCCATCCGGGTATGAAGTGCGCAAGAACTGGCCGGTCGTGGATTGGGTCTTTTATCTCCCTATGGATACCTTTTCCAATGCAAGACGTTTTGTCAATGCTGTAAGACCGTCAAAGGCTGTATTTACTATAGGTGAATTCTGGTTCAACTATCTGTCTCAGTTGAGAAAGAACGGTATTGATACCTATATAATGTCAGTAAGGGCTGTCAAGGCTTCCCCATATTTGAAATGGTATGGAGGCATATACCGCAAATTGCTCAGAGACAGCTATAAGGCGATAATGGTCAAGGACGGCAAAACTCTTGAACTTCTGCATAGGTCAGGATGCCGGAATGCCGTCAGGACTGGAGATGCGCGCTTTGACAGGGTGCTCAGTATAGCTTCAGAGGAATGGAGCAATCCTGTTGTAGACTGCTGGAGCTGCGGCAGGAAGGTGTTTGTAGCAGGGAGTACGCATCAGAAGGATGACGATGTTGTGATCCCTCTGATAAATGCCTTTCCGGATGCCAAGGTGCTTGTAGTGCCTCACGAACTTGATATGGGACCCATAAGGCGTATACAGTCATCGGTAGTGAATAAAACTGTCGTCTACAGTGAAGTGGAAGATGATTTCATTTCATCTGATGCTTCAATTGCAGAATCTGCGGAAAAATCTCTGAAAGAAGCGCAGGTGCTTATAATCAATAAAATAGGTATGCTGTCAAAACTCTACAGATATGGTGAGGCCGCTTTTGTAGGAGGAGGATTTACGACACTTCCTCATAGTGTCATAGAAGCTGCTGTCTATGGTATGCCTGTATCTATGGGACCTCTGTATGACAAAAATCTCCAGTTTGTTGAGCTGATGGCTCTTGGTGCCGCAACTCCTGCCTCAGTGGGACAGGAGCTTGCAGACTGGTACAAAGGGCTGAAAGCCGATCCTGAAAGGCTTTCAGAACTGAGCCGTACGGTCTATGAATATTGTCAGAACAACGGAGGAGCAACAGAACGTATTATGGAAATCATATTCAGTTGAAACCAAGGCTGTGCCTGGCTGTCAAGGCTGCGCTTGATGTACCCGCGCAGACGTTAAGGCAGGTCCACTACGACTACTATAATTGCACTGTCATTTACGGGTTCTCCGGCTTCCATATAGAGCAGCCCGCTTCCGCTTCCTTTGAGGGTGAGGATTACTCCTTTGCCGTCATCATCTATGCTGTAGTCGTAGATTCCGCGTCTTTTGTCGTATTCCAGCTCTTCAATTCCGATGTCAAACGGCGCAAATGAAGGCTTGTATTCGCACCGGACGTGTATCCTGTCCCCGATTTTACCCTGTATATAATTGCCTGGAGAAATTTTCATATAGGTTTCACCTTTGTATTCCAGGCCTCTCTTGTCTACCCTCCAGCCGCTTCCGGTGAGTCCGCTTCCTTCCGGTATCACTGTTATATGATAGTGGCAGTTTCTCTCGACATTAAAATCAGAGGGACTTTCTCCAAGATAGAATCTGTAGACAAGCCCCTTCCCGGGACTTGAATAATAATCGTCTGAGATATAGTCCGCTGTCAGTTCTATATATGAGCATCTTTTGGCCATAGGATCACCAGGCTCAAAAAACTTGTCTTCATATCCGTGTGTTTCTCCGAGAGGTTTCCCCTGGAGATTTTCCAGCATATATAGGCTTATTTCGCCGCTTGTCTGTCCATGTGTATTCCTGTTTAGAGGACTGACGCCGTTTTCTGTCTTGTTGAATCCGGTGATGAACACGTCATCTTCAGACTCAGCCCTGCTGGCTCCGAACATATTTATGCTTTTGGGGCATCCGTGTACCACCACATTCCTGACATTGAATTCAACATCTTTGTCCAGTCTGCTCCTGTCTATGCGGAGCGAAACCTTAGACATATTTCTTTTCAGAGGCACGTAAATGTCTTCGTCATCTTTTACAGTGTAGTCCTTTTTCAGCCCGCTCATCGGCATACCCTGTCTGTAATCGTCAGGATAGGCCATATGGAATCTGTATTCGAGCAGTTCCTGGAGATTGTTGCACTTTAGCGGAAAACCTGTGTTCGCACAGGCGTATATTGAATACCGGCAGTCTTTCAGCAGCCTTACCGTATGCCCTGGCCCTTTGCCTGTATTTTCAAATTCTGATGCACGGAGATATATCTTTTGCTCAAGCAGACCGTCACGGTTGAATATAAAAATATTCATATCGCTTATCTTCATCTCGTCCGGATCGGATGAGGACCTTGACTGGATGAAGTCCCCGCTTTTGAAAACAATGGTGTTGCAGGATCCGGCAGAGGCAGGAGCCTGTTTCATATCTGACAGTCCTGAGCATGCCGACAGCAGTATAATCCCTGCCGCAGCTAAAATTGAGGCATTTGTTCTCATAGGCCTAAAATCTTATATCTTCGTTGTCCTTTTCTGTCCAGGGCACAATTTCTCCTGATATCATTATGTCTTCAATGCTGACGGGTATGTCAGGGTCAGATGTCCCTGATCTGCATATTGTGATGTCATAGATGTACCGGCAGTTCCTTTCTATGCCGATATGTCCGTCATCCCGGTTGATTGTTATAGGATAATAATATTTGTTGCCTCTGATGCATCCTTCTATGACAAGCCTTGTGAATGGTGAACCTGCCGTTTCCGTTTCGTGGTCGGAAGGATAGCAGAACAGGGATACCGGACGTGACAATCCTTTTGAATCAACCTTTCCTATATCCTGGACGATCAGTGCAATATCCTTGAAATCCTCAATTGCATCCATATCCAGTGCCCCGAGGTTTATGATCGATTCCGGATTGTATTTTTCCGCACCGGAGAGCGGACAGGAGGCACTTACGTTTGTCAGATATATTTTGACATCTTCAAGAGGTTCCCCTGCGAATTTAGTCCCTCTGAAATCTGTTTTCAGGGAACGTACATATATCTGTGACATCAGCTTGCGCATATCCAAAGGATATATTTCAGACGATCCGGCAGTAATATGTCTCTCTCCGCTCATTATAGGAAATTCCGTATTCTCTTCTGAAAGTAATGCGGTTTCCTTCCTGAGCCCCTCGTATGAACTTGTCCATTTCCAGTAGTCGTATCCTTTATACGAATTGGCTATGGCCACGACTATCTTGTCTCCGCGTCTTGAAGCCAGATTGACTTTGCCGCCGGACCATTCTATCCTCTGGTATGAATCAATCCTCTTTAGCCTGTCATCGTTGAATATGAATATGTCTATATGACCGTTACCGCCGCTTCGGGATTCCGGAATTGCAAATGAGGTTGAGGTAACGGACTGCTCCTCCGGAATGTATGAAGTGTAATCTTCGGAGGAGCATCCGTACCAGAAGGCCGGAATGAAAACAAATAAGGCAATTGCGCGAATGCGCAAAAAGAAAATAAATTTACAGAAATAACAATAATAATTCCGACCTTTTTTCATAATCCGTTTTCAAAATCGTTTCTGCAAAGCTTCACAATAACTTCGGATAAATCAAGGAAACCGATGTTCCGGAAATTATGTTTTTCTGTTTTTTCCGATTTTTTCTCTTTTTATGTGTCCGTTTTATGTTTTTGTATATTTTTTCTTTATAAATTTGACATTGATAGAATGATATTGTTATGAGATTTTTCAAAAGAAAGAGTATGTCTTTTCTTACAAAGACTCATTTTCTTCCTATATTCACACAACAGACTGTCTTTACTTTGACGGCTGCGGATGCCTTGTCGGCAATGATGTCGACTGATGATCATAATGAATGGAAACGTCTTGAAAGGGAAGTCAAGCAATGTGAGGTGCAGGGTGACGCTATGCTGGCTGAATTCTATGAAATCCTGTATGAAACCATCATTCCTCCTCTGGACAGGGATGATATGCAGACTATGGCATTGAATATCGACCGTTTCCTGGACCAGATCAACTCTTCCGCAAAAGCGGTTCTTCTTTATGTGCCGGAGAAGGTTGACCAGCAGCTTGTTGATCTCGCACAGTTTATCCGTGATGAGGCCGAGTGCCTGAAATCTATAATGTCTCTTCTTGATGATATGAGAAATCAGTTTTCGGCGATTACTATGCTCTGTGACAGGATTACGGAGTTGGAGCACGCTGCAGATGACGCCTATGAGGAGTATATAGGAGAGATTTTCCGCAATGAGAAGAATGCCATTGAACTGATGAAGTATAAGAATCTTGCGGAAGAGCTGGAGTTGACTACTGACTCCGCCAAGAAAGTTTCAGATCATATAAGGAAACTTCTGCTCCGTTATATGTAGCCGTGTCCGTAGGAGACGATATGGCAAATAAAAAGTCCAGCTCATTAAAGCTGGACTTTTTATTTGTTGCCTGATTCCTATGGAATCGCGGCCAGTTCTGTTAGCCTCCGAAATTGTCAAAGAGAATATTCTCCGGCGGCACTCCAAGACTGTCAAGCAGTTTGACTACTGACTGTGCCATCATAGGAGGACCGCACATCAGGTAGATTATGTCCTCAGGGTTCTCGTGGTTCTTGAGATAAGTCTCATAAAGAACATTGTGGACAAAGCCTGCGGTATATGCAACTCCTGCTGCATCAGCCTCAGGATCCGGACGGTCAAGTGCAAGATTGAACTTGAAGTTAGGGAAGTCTTTCTCGATCTGGTGATAGTCTTCGAGGTAGAATGCCTCCTTCAGGCTGCGTGCTCCATAGAAGAAGTTGACTTTCTTGTCTGTCTTCTCTGTCTTGAACAGGTGCATAATGTGGCTGCGCATAGGAGCCATACCTGCACCTCCTCCGATGAAGATGAGCTCCTGGTCTGCAGGAAGGTTCTCAGGCATAAAGAACTCTCCGTAAGGACCTGAGATAGTCACCTTGTCGCCAGGTTTGAGAGAGTAGATGTATGAAGAGCATATTCCAGGATTGACCGGTACCCATTTTCCAGCATTCCTGTCGAATGGAGGAGTAGCGATACGGACATTGAGTTTGATTATGTCTCCCTCTGCCGGATAGCAGGCCATAGAGTAGGCACGGAGGGTTGGAGTTGGGTTGACCATCTTGAGGTCGAATACTCCCATCTTTTCCCAGTCTGCGCGGTACTGCTCGTCTACATCAATGTCTTTGTAGTCAACGGTAATCGCAGGTACATCCACCTGGATATATCCTCCTGACTTGAAGTTAAGATGCTCTCCTTCAGGAAGCTTTACTACAAACTCTTTGATGAAAGTTGCGACGTTGTGGTTTGAGATAACCTCGCATTCCCATTTCTTTACGCTGAGGGCAGACTCGGAGATACCGATCTTCATATCCTCTTTCACTTTCACCTGACATCCAAGACGCCAGCTGTCGTTGATCTGTTTTCTGTTGAAGAAGCCGACCTCTGTAGGAAGAATTGTTCCGCCGCCTTCAAATACCTGACATTTGCACTGACCGCAGCTTCCTTTTCCTCCACATGCTGAAGAAAGGAAAATCTTCTGCTCTGCAAGTGTTGCCAGAAGTGAAGAACCAGGGGTTACTTCGATTTCTTTCTTTCCTCCGTTGATGCTGATCTTTACCTTTCCTGAAGGTGTAAGCTTCGCTTTGATGAAAAGAAGAAGTGCAATCAGGATCAGGGTGATGACTACTATAGCCACCACTGAAAATATGATTGTCATAACTAATGCATTCATCTGATTTCCTCCTGATTAAAGTTGAATACCCATAAATGTCATAAATGCTATACCCATCAGACCCACTGTGATAAAAGTGATTCCGAGTCCTTTGAGAGGAGCGGGAACGTGCGAATATGCCATTTTTTCCCTGATTGCAGCAAGTGCCACGATTGCAAGGAACCAGCCGATTCCTGAACCGAGTGCGTATACTGTCGCTTCACCGAGATTGGCGTAATCCCTTTCCTGCATAAAGAGTGAGCCTCCAAGGATTGCGCAGTTTACCGCGATGAGCGGAAGGAAGATACCGAGTGACGAATAGAGTGCCGGAGCGAATTTCTCCACAACCATCTCCACTATCTGTACGATTGCCGCAATTACGGCGATGAACACGATGAAGCTCAAAAAGCTCAGGTCTATCTCCGCATACTGCTCCCCGATCCAGCTGAGTGCGCCGGGCTGAAGCATATATTTATTGAGCAGATAGTTGATAGGTAGGGTCACAAGGAGTACGAAGATAACAGCAACACCCAAACCTGTAGCTGTCTTCACATTCTTTGATACCGCCAGATATGAGCACATACCCAAGAAGTAGGCGAATATCATATTGTCAACAAAGATTGACTTTACGAATAAGCTTAAATATTCCATTTCGATCTGAGTTTGATGTTATTTTTCCTGAAGATCTTTCTGTATTGCCCTCTGGATCCAGATGATACATCCGAGAAGGATGAGAGCCATCGGAGGGAGGATCATAAGACCGTTGTTCATATAACCGGCCCCGTAGAACGACTCAGGGATAATCCTGAAACCGAAAAGAGTGCCGCTTCCGAGAAGTTCGCGGAAAAATGCCACAACGACAAGGATAAGTCCATATCCGGCTCCGTTTGCCAGTCCGTCAAGGAGAGAAGGCAGCGGCTTGTTGCCGAGTGCATAGGCTTCGATACGTCCCATTACGATACAGTTGGTGATGATAAGGCCGATGTACACTGACAAAGTCTTGCTTATGCTGTAGGCGTATGCTTTAAGTACCTGGTCTACAAGGATAACCATAAGGGCTACCACTACAAGCTGTACGATGATTCTGATACGGTTAGGAATGGAATTCCTCATCAGTGACACGACGAAACTTGACAGTCCGGTTACCACGATTACTGACAGTGCCATTACAAAAGCTCCTTTGAGCTGTACTGTCACAGCAAGTGAGGAGCAGATACCGAGTACAAGGACAGTGATAGGGTTGCCCTTGAAAATCGGATTCAAAAGTGTTTCTTTCCAGTCTTTCATAACTATTCCTCCTCTGCTTTAGCTGTTTCACACTCGTCACCGCAGCAGCAGGTCTTCTCTGCTGAAGCCTTGAGATAAGGCGCGTAGTATTTTGCCCAGATGTTGATTGTGTTTCCAAGAGCCTGTGATGTGATTGTCGCGCCGCTGATGGCATCCACTCCGTTGGATGCGCCTTTGGCTCCGCCTTTCACAACTGCAAATATTGTCTCACCCTCACCGAATGATTTGCCTTTGAACTGGCCGTAGAAAGGCTCTTCAGTGATTTTCGCTCCAAGACCAGGGGTCTCGCTCTTGTGGTCGAAGATGGCACCGTCAATAGTCCTGCCGTCAGCGGCAACGGCTATATATCCCCAGATAGGTCCCCAGAGACCTGCTCCATAGCAAGGGATGACAGTTACTTTTTCTCCGTTGATGTCGAATACGTAGACAGGGAGCTTGAGGGAAGCGAGGAGTCCGGTCTTGCCGGCTTCGATCTGTTTGATGATGTCATTCTGCTTTTTCAAGTCTCCAGTGGAAGCGACGATGATATTCTTTACATTGTCTTTTCCTGTATTCATACTTCCGACTTTCTCTCCGTTGCCGTTTACATAGAAGGCATCGGTGATCTTGTCAGCATACATTGCCATTACATCGGTGTCGTCTCCGATTGATACAGTATTGTCGGACTGTGTCGCTGCAGACAGCACTTTTGTTATGGTCTCTATTTTCACGTTCTCGTCCTGACGTGGTTTGAGCGACATTGCCGCAAAGGCCAAAACCGCTGCAACCACCACTACGAGGACGGTCGAATATATTACCGTATATAAATTACTGTTTGTATTCATACCTATATATATTAAGCGTTTTTGACTTTTTTCGCTCTTCTGCTGATTGAACCTTCAATTACGTAATGGTCGATCAGAGGTGCAAACGTGTTCATAAGAAGGATGGCAAGCATCATTCCCTCCGGGTATCCAGGGTTCCAGAGACGCACGGTCACGGCCAAAGCTCCGATAAGGAAGCCATAGATCCATTTTCCTGTCTCAGTCTGCGCTGAAGTTACAGGATCAGTTGCCATAAATACGGCACCGAATGCGAAACCGCCCATTACAAGCTGGTAGTATCCCGGGAGGTCTGTAGCTCCAAGCCCGTATCCGAGGTATCCGATCGCAAGACCGCCGAGTACAGTTGAAAGCATAGTCTTCCAGCTGGCAACTCCTGTCCAGAGAAGGATTACGGCTCCGATGAGGATCGCTACAACAGAAGTTTCACCCACAGATCCAGGGATAAGACCGAGGAACATATCCATAAAACTGGTTCCTGCATTCTGCAGACCTTCAATTGAAGGGTGTGCAAGAGGTGTAGCTCCGGAGAAGCCGTCCACGAGGCTGTTTCCTGACATAAAGGCTGTGCCCTCATCGGTGAATCTTGCAAGTCCTCCAGTCCAGACAGTGTCTCCTGACATCTTGCTCGGATATGAGAAGAACAGGAATGCACGTGTAAGGAGTGCGGGGTTCCAGATGTTCATACCTGTACCTCCGAAAACTTCCTTTCCTATGATTACAGCAAAGGCAACTGCAATTGCAAGCATCCATAGAGGAACGTCAACCGGTACGATAAGAGGGATGAGCATACCTGATACGAGGTAGCCTTCGTTTACTTCGTGGCCTCTGATCTGTGCTGATGCAAACTCGATCGCGAGACCTGTTATATAAGATATGAGATATAGAGGAATGACCTTCAGGAGACCATACCATACCATATTCCAGAAGCCCCAG
The DNA here is from genome assembly GCA_009774765.1 of Bacteroidales bacterium. Lineage (GTDB taxonomy): Bacteria > Bacteroidota > Bacteroidia > Bacteroidales > UBA932 > Cryptobacteroides. The sequence goes on along the minus strand of VSOK01000002.1, from coordinate 71,544 downwards.
CCCATTCCGAAGGCAAGGTCGTGCTGATATCCTACGTTCCAGATACCGAAAAGCATCGCAGGAACGAGAGAAAGCACCACGATAATCATAATTCTCTTCAAGTCAACGCTGTCCTTGATGTGAGTACCTTTGCGTGTCACCGTGTCCGGTACAAAAAGGAATGTCTCAAAGGCGTCGAATGTAGAATGAAGGAATCCGAGTTTGCCTGAACCTTTCTCGAAGACAGGCTTGATTTTATCTACTGATTTTCTTAATCCGTTCATAGTTTTCTGTCTTTAAGCCATTTCTTTCAGCATAAGGTTGATTCCGTCGGAAAGGATTGACTGTATTTCAATCTTTGAAGGGCATACGTATTCGCAAAGGGCGAGATCCTCTTCTATTACCTCATAGATACCGAACTTCTCCATCTTGTCGATGTCACCTGCAAGACAGGCTTTCACAAGATGTACAGGATACAGGTCCATAGGGAGGACCTTTCCGTAGAGGTCTGACATCACGAAAGCGCGAGGACCTCCGTGAAGGTTGGTGTCCATATCGTACTTCTTGTTTGGAGTCAGCCATGAGAAATAAGTCCTTGATGCACTGAACAGGTTGGTCCTGAACGGTTTTGCCCATCCGAACATCTCGTATTCATTGCCCTCTTTGATGAGAGTCACCTGATTGTCGAAGAATCCGAGGAATCCTTCCGCTCCTACGTTTGTTCCTGTAAGGACGTCACCGCTGATGAAACGGATGTCGTTTGCAGAATTGTCATAGAAATCCGCGATGTCAGTCATAGACATTCCCGGTAGCGCGGTCACGTATGCCGGATCGATGGCTTTAGGACCTGTAACGGCCACTTTTCTGCTTACATCATATTTACCTGTATTGAACAGTTTTCCGATGGCAGCAAGCATCATAGGGGAGATTGTCCATACCGTCTCTCCTTTGGATATAGGTGAGATGTGGTGGATCTGTACTCCTACGTTTCCTGCAGGATGTTTTCCTGTGAATGTGTGGTGGATTACATTTTCAATCTTGTGAAGAGGAGTCCCGTTGAAGTTGACTCCGTTGAGAGAGAAATGGACTCCGCCGTCCGTGAGCTTTGCGACAGCGTTGACACCGGTCTGGATGTTGTCGAATTCATCCCTGAGAGTGTAGTCGATGTCTGCTGCGAGAGGCGCAGTTGCAAATGCAGATACGAAAATTGCTTTAGGCTTGATCTGAGGATCGGCTACGATGCCGTAAGGCCTCTGGATGAAAGACGGCCACAGACCGCTCTGGAGGAGAGCCTCCCTGACTTGCCCGGCACTGAGCTCATTGACTTTCTTTGTCCCGAAATCAACATACTCAGTGGTCTTGTCCGCTTTGATGCGGACTTCAAGCAACTTTCTTTTTTCTCCTCTGACAACACTTTCCACAGTACCGCTTACAGGTGATGTGAAAAGGATGCCCTGAGAAACTTTGTCGGCAAGAACCGGTGATCCTGCGAGGACTCTGTCGCCTTCCTTTACCAGGAGTTTTGGCAGCAGACCTTTGAAGTCGGTCGGCTTTATGGCAACAACGGTACCCGCAACATCTTTCCTTGTCTTCTGGGCGGCAGTTCCTGAAATCGGAATGTTCAGCCCCTGTTTCAAATTAATGTTGTTTGACATTATAGAACCGTTTTTAGTATTTTCTGAAAACCGCCGCGAATATACGCATTTTTTTCGTAATTTCGCCGCCGTTATGGAAAACAATTCGAGTACTATTTTAGAGGGGCTGAATGACGAGCAGAGGCTTGCAGTCAGCTGTGTAGACGGACCGGTGCTTATTGTTGCAGGAGCGGGTTCGGGAAAGACAAGGGTGCTGACAAGCAGAATCGCCTATATATTGGCCAAAGGTGGAGAACCTTCCCGTATTCTGGCTTTGACATTCACCAAGAAGGCTGCTTCAGAAATGAAGGAGAGGATAGCAGTGATGGTAGGGGAAAAGAGTGCAAGACGCCTCTATATGGGCACATTCCACTCTGTGTTCATCCGGTTTCTGAGAGAGTATGCGGAAAGCCTCGGCTATCCGCAGTCTTTTACGATATATGACACCAGTGATTCGACAAGTGCCATAAAGGCCTGCGTGAAGGAACTGCAGCTTGACGAAAAGATTTACAAGCCGAAAGATGTCCTGGGACGTATATCAATGGCTAAGAACAATCTGGTTACTGCCGAGGCATACGGCCGCAACCAGCAGATACTGGCCAATGACTCGGCCGCCAAAAAGCCGAGGATATTTGACATATATCGTCTATATGCACAGAAATGCCGTCAGGCAGGTGTAATGGATTTTGATGATATATTGTTGAATATGAATATATTGCTTCGGGATAATCCTGCTGCCCTTGAAAATATTGCCGGACGTTTCGACTATATAATGGTGGATGAGTACCAGGACACCAACTTCTCGCAGTATCTGATCCTTAAGAAATTGGCTATGTTCCACAGGAATATATGTGTGGTAGGTGATGATTCACAGTCCATTTATGCGTTCCGCGGAGCCAAAATTGAAAATATACTTAATTTCCAGAAGGATTATCCTGACAACAGGACGTTCCGTCTTGAGCATAATTACCGTTCCACTAAAGTCATTGTGGATGCGGCAAACTCCCTGATCGCACGCAACAGCGCGAGAATTCCGAAAAACTGTTTCTCCACAGGCGAGGAGGGCGAGAAGATCAGGCTTATACAGGCTTATACAGAACAGGAGGAAGCACTGCTTATTGCATCCAACATTATGGCCAGGATTCAGGCTGACCGTGCACAGTATCAGGATTTTGCAATACTTTACAGAACGAACTCCCAGTCGCGGGCATTGGAGGAGGCCCTGCGCAAAAGGAATCTTCCGTATGTGATATATTCAGGAAACTCTTTTTATGAGAGGGCTGAGGTCAAGGATATGATGGCGTATTTCAAACTTGCCGTCAATCCTAATGATGACGAATCTTTCAAGAGGATTGTGAACAAGCCGGCACGCGGAATAGGGGATACCTCTGTCGCTGCGCTGATGGCCGCCTCTGTCGAAAAGGGATGCTCTCTTATGAAGGCTGCTTTTTCCGATGACCTTGAAATGTTCGGCCTGAAGGCTCCTGCAATCAAGAAGATCAGAGAGTTCTGCAATATGATGATGGGTTACAGCATCAGGGTGTCAGGAGAAGATTCGCATACTCTTGCCGTCTCACTTTCGCTTGACTGCGGGCTTCTTATGTCCTACAAGCAGGATACGAGCATAGAGTCGCAGTCGCGTGCCGCCAATATAGAGGAACTTCTCAATAGCGTGAAAGTGTTTGTGGAGGACAGGCACAATGAATATTTTGAAGATATGCAGGCGGACGGGCTTTTGGAGGAGGGGGCGGAGCTGGCTTCATCCGATTTTCCGGTGGTGACACTTTCTGATTATCTTGAAAACGTGTCTTTGCTGAGTGCGGTGGATATTGAAGACGGTGATGATGTCAACAATAAGATTGCGCTTATGACAGTCCATTCTTCAAAAGGTCTGGAATTTCCTTATGTCTATGTCGCCGGTCTTGAAGAAAATATTTTCCCTTCAGGCGGTATGTTTGCTTCCGAGAGCGATATAGAGGAGGAACGAAGGCTGTTCTATGTGGCGATGACCCGTGCAAAGAAAGCTGTAATGTTCTCGTTCGCCACCACACGTATGCGGAACGGTAAACACGAGTCAAATGCTCCAAGCCGTTTTGTGAGGGAAGTCGATACGAGATATATAGCCAATCCTCTGACGCTGCACGATCAGGATGATATGGACTCCGGCAGAGGTGAATCCGGAGGCTGGAGTTTCGGACAGGGACGCCAGGGAAGGCAGTACGGGAGCCGTGACGGGTCTTATGACAAAGGAGGCAGGTCCGGATATGGAGGCGGAGGCTATAATTACGGACGTTCCGGAGCCCCTAAAAAGGAACCGTCCGTCTCACGGCGTCCGGTTTCTGACAATACAGCTCCTAAATCAGGTATAACCCCTTTCCGCAAGCCTCAGGCCGGTGTTCCCGTGAGAGTGCCTGATGCTGATTTTGTGCCTACTCCGATATTGGAACTGAAGGCAGGGCAGAGGATAGAACACAACCGTTTCGGTTTTGGAATGATTGTGGAGATTTCCGGAAGCGTGTCTGATATGAAGGCCAGGATCGCCTTTGATGAGCACGGGGAAAAGATACTTCTTTTGAAATATGCGAAGATCCGTGCTGTCTGAACCATAAGAAAAAGCATAAGGAAAAAGAAATTTCCGCAAAAAACAGAAATAATCGTAAAAAAAGGAAAAACATAATCCCGTACGCTTGAAATGTCGTTTCTCCTCGGATAAATTTGTGCTGGCCGAATTATGGGCCATTGTGAATTTAAAGAGGAGAAAGATATGAAAAGAGAGAGATTTACCTGTTTCTTGTGCTGCTTGACTTTGTCTGTCGCGGCTATGTTTACGATGACATTTGTATCCTGTTCAAAATCAGATTCCGGAAGCGGATATCTGAGGCTTGAAATTGACGGTTCGTCTATGGCCGTGTCGAAGGCTGAACGTTCAGAACTGCCTGATACGAATGATTTTATACTTAAAATTACCGCTTCCGACGGATCTGTCGTCTATTCCGGACCGTACGGGATGGCTCCGGAGAAAATAACGGTGCCTTCCGGAAGCTGCAATGTCAGTGTCAGGTCTGCAGAATTTTCCAGACCGCAGTTTTCAGCTCCGCAGTATGGGGATGATATATGTACAGTTGTACCTGCCGGAGGAACGGTTGCAGCCTGTCTTGAATGCCGTCAGCTCAATTCCGGGATGAGACTTAAGATTGATCCGGAATTTCTTGTGGCCTGCCCTGAAGGAGTGCTTTTCCTCCGTTCGGACAAAGGCCGTCTCATGTATGGATATTCAGAGAAACGTATAGCATACTTTCTTCCGGGAAGCGTTTCTCTCATACTTTCATCGGGGGCATCCGAGACTGTGCTTATGACACGCACGTTGGAACCCCGGGAGATTCTGACAGTAAATGTCGGTATAGCCTCTTCGTCACCGGACGCTGAAAGAGGCATTTCAATCCAGCTTGATACGTCAAGGATATGGAGCGATGAAAAATATGAGATAGGTGCTGAAGAAGACAAAGGGACCGGAGTCGGGAACCCTATGTCTGTGCCGCAGGCCAAGTCGAGCATAGGGGAGACTGACGTTTGGGTTGAAGGCTATATCGTCGGAGGTGACCTCACTTCATCGTCTGAGGGAATTTCATTCTCCCCTCCATTCAAATCATCTACAAATATCGCCATTGCGGCACGTGGAAGTACAGATTCGAAATCGTCCTGCATCGCAGTGCAGCTGCCTGCGGGTGAGATACGCGAAAGGCTCAGTCTTGCCGTAAATCCTGGTAATCTCGGTCACAGGGTGGCTGTAAACGGAGATATCGTTGAATCTTATTTCGGGATAACAGGCATCAAGAATGTCACTGATTTTGTGCTGAAATGAGAGCGTGGACAAATTTGCTTCCGTGGCTTTTTCTATGCTGCGGATGTGCCGGTGAACTTGAGGAAGTCTGCAGGAAGACGTCGGATGATGTGACTGTCAGAGTAAATCTGTCATTGGACAGCCATAGCACCAGAAGTGGATATGATCTGGATGAAGACAGGATCAGCGATGTGAATCTGTTTGTGTATTCGGACGGAATATTGAAGGAGTCGATTTACTCATCCGATCCGGATGCCTTGACATTGCAGATGAATCTGAAAAGGAAATACAGGATATATGCAGTGGGAAATTCCGGAAAGATAGAACCTCCTGAAAACGAGGAATCCATAGGGGATGTCGTATGTTCCCGTGGACTGTCGGAATCCGGCCATCTGCCTGTATGCGGCGTGTCCCCGGAGATAAGTCCGGAACATATCTCCGGAGACCTGAAGATCGATATGGTGCGTCTGACTGCAAAATACAGGCTTGCCGTTGACCGTTCCTGTCTGTCACGGAGCACTATAAGGCTGACGTCAGTGAAACTGTGCCAGGCGGCGGATGATGTGCGTCCTTTCTCCGGTTCAAGCGTGCCCGGGAGCGTATCGGACGGTGACTGTGCTTCATACAAAGACATAAATATGCTCAATTCCGGCGGAGAGGCGGTGTTTTATATGCTGGAGAACTGTCAGGGAGTCCTTCTGCCGGAAAATCAGGACCCCTGGGAGAAGATTCCCGACAACATCCCGTTGAAGAAGGATGTGTGTACATATCTTGAAATAAAGGCGAGGTATTCTGCGGCAGGCATCTCAAGTGATGAACTTGTATATAGGATGTATCTCGGAAAAGACAATGTATCGGATTTCAACATTGTCCGGAACACGGATAATCTCCTGACTCTTTCCGTGACTGATGAGGGTGCGTTCAGAGTCTCGTGGAGAGTGGATATAGGTAATGTAAATGACCGGAGGAAACTTTATTTTACACGTAAGGTTCTGGACGTTTATAAAGACGGTATGGAACGCTCAGTGGATATTTACCGCAACTATTCCAATATGGATTATAGTGTTGTGCCCGATCTTGAGGCTTTTGAGGCTGCAGGATTGTCATATCGCGTTTCCGGAAATACTGTCAGCGTACGCACCGGCAGCGATTCTCCAGGCGAGAGGACTGCACGCCTGTTCCTTTCGTCGTGGGACGGACTCCTGAAAGATACCTGTCTCATACGTACTCCGGATATAACGGGCGTTTTCTCTGATTATATAATCAGGGCACCGGAATATTACGGGCAGTGGGGGACTATAGAGTTTCCAGGTGCATCTGCGGACAATCCTGTTATAGTATCTGCTGGCAGTCACAGTTTTGTCATAGGAGGTGATGAGATGAACGAAGCCTTGTCTTCCGGGTATCGTATGGTGTATTTGCCTGAGGACAGGACAAAACTGTATCTTAATGCCATATCGGACCGTGCAACAGAATTCATCTTAAGACAGGGCGGGGATGTGACGTCTTTGTCGCTGACTCCGAAGCTCCCGAGGATAGGCCTTTATTATGAGGATATACGTGATGTACTTGCTGTAAGCGAGTGCGGTGAGCCGTATGATCTTGGAGTATGCCTGCTGGACGTTAAATGGGATCCCATATCCTTATACTCATTTTTCTTTCCGGACAGGATAGCGAAGTTCTATGGTGAAAAACCGGATTATTCCGTAAAGGAGACTTTTAACATCTGTTTTGAAAATGCTGGTTTTGAGAGCAATTTCAATATTGAAGATGTACCTGGCTCGTTTGGACCTGATGAAGGGGAGAGCTATCTTTTCCGGATAAAAGTCTGCGGACTTGAAGCTGACGGTATCAATGTCAAGCATTGTGTCCTGAATCTGTATGATGACAATTTCAGCAAGATATCTTCAGATCTGAAGGTTGATGTAACTCCTGCATTTTCCGGACAGGGATATAAAGGGGAAATAGTCAATTGGCAGATTGCTCCTGGCAGTATGCAGTCATATAAGGCAATATGTCCGGTGTGGTGTGACGACGATACTGAAATACGCAGATATTGCTGCAGCGGTTCAGTTGAGGAAAACCTGGAAATGTGCTTTGAAGAAGGGGAACCTTGCAATATGATGTCCGTAAGCGGCAGCACCATTACGTTCCGTGATCCTTCACCGTCGGATGACTTCTTTGAGGCAGGGGCGTATGTGATACGCAAAAAGGCCGTCAACCCTTATACCGGCAGAGTGTACTTCGGGTATTATTCGTTTGATATAATATTGTATATGAGCATAATCGCCTCTGTCGATCTTCGTATTACAGGCAGCTCTTCCTCATTGATGTATATGAGCTATGTGCCTTTGAGCAGATTCTCTTCCGGAAAATATGCTGATTTCTGGTCCCAGTCAAATGTGACGGCAGTGCAGGTCTACAACAATTATTACAAAAGGGCGGAAAGGCTTGCCGTGCACGAAAACCCTGCAAACTCCGTCACCAGCTTTTATCTTCCGGTGGCTTTGGACAACCGTTCGTCCTATTCTGCCATCTGCAATAATATTGATGTCATTTCATGGTATGAATTCAGCTTTTTTAACCAGGGAAAATATTCTGACACATACGAATACTGTAGAAAAGATATAGGGACAGGATACAGCGAGGGCTCTTTTTATCGGATGGTAAGACATTGTGATCAGGAGAAAGGTCTGCCGGGTTATGTGCTTGAGGCTTATTATAAGGATTTTTATAATTATTGACGGTGATATCAGAGGTCCGGTACATACGTATATGGAAAAAATTTTAGGGAGAACAAAAAAATTCTTTTGTTCTCTTTTTTTCACTTTGATTGATATTTGTTACCGGCGTCAGGCTGTTTCGCCGGATGGGGAGGTGAAATTTCAGACGATTTGTTATAATGTGTAAGTGCAGAGAGTTAAAAGACATTGTATGGTGCTGTGTGACATTATTTTCGTGTCGGAAAATATTTTGGTTTTGTGATTTATTTTGTTGAAATTTGCGCCCGTTTTTGTAAAATTTCTTCAATGAACAGATTAGAAAAATTAATTATCAGTATTTTAATCTGCATCTTCGGGGGGGGCATATCGTTCGCCCAGACGATGGTAAAGGTCAGTGGTATAGTAACTTCCGCTGAAGACAATTCACCCCTTATCGGTGTGACTGTCATAGCGGGACCCGGTGTAGGAGTATCTACTTTACTGGACGGAGATTATACCATAGATGTTGCACCTGGAACAAAGTTGGTTTTCTCTTCCATCGGATTTATTGATGAAGAGTTTATTGTGCCGTCAGGCAGTTCCGAGGTCAGATTTGATGTGGCGTTGCAGACGGAGAACACCCGTCTTGATGATGTTGTCGTAATCGCATACGGCGTAAGGAAAAAAGGTACCATTACCGGTTCTGTCGCGACTGTTAAGTCATCAGCGATAGAGAGCACCCCTACAGCAGCTTTTGACCAGGCGCTGCAGGGACAGGTTCCGGGACTTATGGTGCTGTCGAATTCAGGAGAACCGAGTGCAGCGGCCACTATGACTGTCCGCGGTACGAACTCTATCAATTCAGGTACGGCTCCGCTGTATATCCTCGATGGAGTGGCTATTTCAGCTTCTGACTTCAATACTATAAATCCTGCTGATATTGAATCTCTTACAGTGTTGAGGGATGCATCGTCGACTTCAATCTACGGAGCACGTGCGGCCAATGGAGTAATTGTGATCACTACAAAAAGAGGACGTCAGACCGACAGACCTTTCATCAATTACCGTATGCAGCTTGGCTTCTCTGACATTGCCTATGGCAAATGGGACCAGATGAATACTGCCGAGCGTATCCAGTATGAGAAGGAGATCGGTCTTACGGACGGTAAGGATTACAACCTTCTTTCAAAAACAGATATCAACTGGCTTGATGTAGTCTACAATGACGCCGCCTTCCTTCAGAGCTACGAGCTCGGGGTATCCGGAGCTACGGACAAGACAAATTACTATGTGTCAGGAGGATATTATGATCAGGACGGAATCGCTGTAGGTTCTACATTCAAACGCTATTCGATGCGTTTCAATCTGGAGCAGCAGATGGCCAAGTGGCTCAGGATGGGAACCAATACTATGCTCGGCTACCAGAACATAGAGCAGGCTGATGAAGGTGAATATACTCTTGTCACCCCGATTTCAGCTTCCCGTTTTATGCTTCCTTACTGGGATCCTTACAGAAAGGACGGTTCTATAGCGTCTATCGGTGACGGATCTTGGAAAGGACAGGGACAGAACCCTCTCGAGTGGCTTGAAAACAATCCTCGTGTCTATAAGAAATATAAACTGATGTCTACGCTTTTTGCGGAGGCTACACCTATAAAGGGACTTACCATACGCTCCCAGTTTGCGGTTGACTACTCGCACAATACTGCGTTCAGCCGGTCTTTTCCGAGCTATGCCCCTAACCAGGAAGACGGACGGGCTACAAGGAGTTCGTCAGACGGTATGACATTGAACATATCGAATACGATAGGTTATCAGTTTGACATAAAGGATATTCATTCGTTCAACTTCCTTGTTGGACAGGAGGGTATCACATACCATTATGAAAGTTTCGGAGTGTCGACTGCCGGTCAGAACAATGACTTCCTGACGGATATATCCACAGGTACGAGGGCTACTTCCTGGAGCAGTACATCCACTGCGGACTATTCGTTCCTTTCATTCTTCGCGAGGGGAGAATATAATTATGACTCGCGTTATTTCCTTGAATTGTCAGCACGTACCGACGGTTCTTCCCGCTTTGGAACAAGCGGAAGGTATGCCGCTTTCTGGTCAGCCGGACTTATGTGGAATCTGAAGAACGAGAAGTTTATGCAGCATACTTCATCCTGGCTGACAAATGCACAGGTTTCGCTGAGCACCGGTACATCCGGTAATTCTTCCATACCGAATTATGAGCATCTTGCTCTTGTGGGAGGAGGTATGGACTATGTAGGCAATGCCGGTGTCGTTCCTGTCCAGCCGGGCAATGAGGAACTGGAGTGGGAGTCCACCTGGATTACAAACCTCGGTCTTCACTTCGGTTTCTGGAACAGGCTCAATGTAGATCTTGAGCTTTATGATAAAGAGACTACAAATATGCTGATGGAGGTCCCTCTTTCGTATGCTACCTCAAACGGTTATGGCTATATGTGGGACAATGTCGGAAAAATGAGGAACCTGGGTGCGGAAATCAATCTTACGGCTACTCTCGTGTCTTTCCGTGACTTCACCTGGACATTCAATGCCAATGCCGGATACAACTACAACAGGATCACTGAACTCTATAATGGTGTAACTGAATACGAGCCAGGCAATACAAGCACTAAACTTGTGGTCGGACAAAGTCTCGGACAGTTCTATCTCAACCGCTATTTCGGTGTGAACCCGGCGAACGGAGATGCTCTCTGGCTGACCAAGGACGGGGAGATAACCACTGAACTCCGCGACTCCGACAAGGTTCTGACAGGTAAGTCGTCAATCGCCCCTTGGCTTGGAGGTTTCGGTACTGCATTGTCCTGGAAAGGCATTTCCCTTTCTGCGCAGTTCAGCTGGGTTGCAGGAAGGTATATGATCAACAATGACCGTTACTTCGATGAATCAAACGGACGTTTCATATCATACAACCAGTCACGCAGACTGCTTGACAGATGGAAGGAGCCAGGTGACATTACAGACATACCGCGTCACGGTATCTACACCGAGTTTGACAGCCGTCTTCTTGAAGACGCTTCGTTCCTTCGTCTGAAGAATCTTACTCTGAGCTATTCTCTTCCTCAGGATATGTTGAAAAAGACAGGTTTCCTCAGAGGCATCAGGGTTTACGCACAGGGACAGAATCTGTTTACGGTGACAGGGTTTTCCGGTCTTGATCCGGAGGGTTCTTCCAATATGTATCAGGCGTCATACCCTATGTCGCGCCAGTTTACTTTTGGTCTGGATCTGACTTTCTAAAATGAATTGCAAGCCGGGCGAAGAAGCCGGATTTATACGGATTCTTCCGAGGTGCAGCATTTATTATAAAACGTAAGTTTGAAAACAATGAATATGAATGTATTTAAGAATATATTACGTTGCTTGACAGCAACTGCCGTTATTTTCGTCAGTGCTACGTCGTGCCTTGAAAAGTACCCTGGGGATGCTATCCTTGAGAAGGATGCGATGATTACCCTCTCGGATGCAGAACAGACTCTGATCGGTATATACGCCTCATTCAAGTCTTCGGCACTGTATAGCGGATATCTGACTTATCTTCCTGACTTGCAGTCGGATCTTGTATATGCTGTGGACGGCTTTTCCAATCAGCACGGTGACATCTGGCAATGGAACATACGTACTACGAATGCGGAAGTCGAGTCTGTTTATGCGGCTTTGTACACTATTGTAGGACAGTGCAACTTTTTCCTTGAGAGAGTAGGCGGCGTACGTGCCTCACTTGTAAATGATGATGAGATTGATGCTCTGGACAGCTGGACCGGTGAGATATATTGTGCACGCGCACTTGCATATTCAGAACTCATAAAGTGTTTCTGCAAGGCTTATCCTCTGACTGACAAGGCTGAAAATCCTGAAGCGAAAGGTGATGACGCAAAGGCTGAGCAGGAGCTTGGAGTTATGCTGCGTGATTCCTACTCAAAGGAAGAGACAGCGGTCAGATCCACTCTTAAGCAGTCCTGGGATTTTGTGCTGAGCGATCTTGAGAAGGCTGAGAAAATGATCAATGAGGAGGACGATGCATACAACAACATCTGGTTGAGCAGGGCTGCCGCACACGCTATCCATGCAAGGGTCGCTTTGTATATGGGAAATTGGGAGGATGCCATAAAATATTCCACCAAGGTCATAGAGAATGAGAATGCCTCATTCCGCCTGGCCGATGCGAATTCTACGTATACAACTGATTCACAGGGAAATGCAGTAAGCTATTACCAGTATCTCTGGGATTACGATTCCTCATTTGAGGTTATATGGAAAATAGGCTTTACCACAACTTCATACGGAGGTGCGATTGGCAGGATTTTCCTGAATTATACAACAGACTACAGGTATTTCTATCCTGATTATGTTCCTGCTCTATGGGCCTTGAATCTTTATGACAACGGTGACCTTCGTGCTCCTGCATTCTTCTCTACACAGCAGACAGGATATGCACATGGTCTTTCCTGGCCTCTGCTTATGAAATACTATGGCAACAGGACGTTCATCGCCAACGCCAGAATCTATCACGTGAATATGCCGAAGGTACTTCGTCTGTCTGAGCAGTATCTCATACGTGCCGAGGCTTTGTGCCATCAGAAAAATTATTCAGAGGCGCAGAATGACCTTCTGACTCTTCGCAAGGCGCGTTACAGCACAGGAGGAAACATAAGCCTTACAGAGAAGAACTGGCTCGACCAGATCTCAAATGAGCGTGTACGTGAACTTTATATGGAAGGCTTCCGTCTCAATGACCTCAAGCGTTGGGGACGCGGTTTTGAGCGCAAGCCGCAGTCTAATTCTCTTGAACAGGGCAGCTCGCTCAAAATCGAGGCTGATGACTACCGCTTTGTATGGCCTATACCTAATCACGAGATAGAGTCGCCAGGGACGGATCTTGAACAGAATCCTGGATATGTAGGATTATAATATAACATAAATGATAAACGAAGGTATAATGAACAGTTTTTATAAAATTTTGTTTATCCCTGTTGTGATTGCGGCCGTATGTATTACCGGATGCAAGGAAGACAAAAACAGTTTTGATTCCTCTGATCTTGAATATGTAATGTTCGCAGATACTCTGGGTATCTATCCGGTCATTGAAAATGAAACTTTCAGTGTCCCGGTGATATCTACTGTGGCACGTGGCTACGACAGGACTTTTGCTGTGGAAATCATCGACAGGGGCAGCAATGCGATAGAGAACTACCACTACCGTCTTAAATCCAATACGATTGTCATTCCTGCCGGACAGGTCCGTACTGAAGTGGAAGTAGAAGGCCTGTTCAAAAACATAGGCGATACTGACTCTCTCGGGTTTACGCTCAGGCTTGTAATACCTGAGGAACTTGAGATGCCGGTATATGGAACAGATGAAAAATATGGTCTTGAGACCAAATGCGTATTGCTGAAGACTTGTCCTTTCGATATAAACAATTTTTCAGGATATTGTCTTCTGACATCAACATATCTGCTGAATTATTCATTGGATGGTTCTTCCAGCAGACTTGTATGGACAGAGCCTCACAAGACTTTGAAGAACACGATTGTCTGCCACGACTGGCTGTATGACGGCTATGATGTCAATCTTACACTGGAGCCGGAAGACCCTTCTTCTCCGACGGTAGCCGTGGAGAAGGATCAGGTCATCTGCGATGAATGGACGGCATTCGGTATCATCAGGGGAGACAACAAGATCCGTGTGGAAGGCAGTCAGGCATATCCGTCATTTATATACGGATGCCAGAACTACATTACTGTCTCTTTCAGGGCCTATGTCACTACTTTGGACGGTGAATACGGTACGGTAGGACATTTCTACAACATAATGGAATGGATCAGCGAGGAGGAGGCAGACAGGTTGATGAAGGACGGAATGACTATGGCGACAAAGCCTGGGGGACAGATGGCTTTCTGACCGTTTCTACAAACTTAATCTTACTCTTTTTATTAGTTATAGTCATTAAAATTACGGACTTATGAACACAAATTTTTGGAAAATGGCAGCTGCCCTTGTTTTCGGGCTTGCTACGCTTGCGACTTCCTGTACCGATCCGAATATAGATGATACGGGAAAAGTTGAGCCTGTATTCCCTGAGCAGGTAAATGAAACCATAGAACCTGGAAAATCTTATTCCCTGACAATCAACCCTAATCTGTCATGGGAGGTTGCGATATCCGGTGATACCCAATATTTCCGTCTTATTGCAGGCGGTGAACCGGTGCCTGTGGCTTCCGGACAGGCAGGCAAACACACATTGACAATCGAAGCTCTTGTTGATGAAAGCGACTTCGAGCAGCGTCAGTGCACCCTTACTATGACGATGTCAGAAAAGGAACAGGTTATAGGCGTATTCACACGCAACGGAAAGGACAGGATATTCAATCTATATCAGGTGAATTTGACTTCGGAGGGATTTGAATCCGGAGATGATGTAGGAGGCTACACATATAGTGAAACCCCTTCATCAGACATAGATATGCATTTTGACGGAAATATTTTCCAGATTTACATGAAGGTGGAAGCCAATTTCGACTGGTCTCTTAAAGAGACTCCGGAATGGGCGGAGCCTGTTCTTGTCGATGGACGCTATGTTTCTTCAGGCAAGGCTAATGTTCCTGCAGCAATCTGTCTTCGTGGAGTCAATCCGAAATATCCTCTTGACGGCGGTGATGGCAAGCTCGTATTCGTGGTAAATGACAATTCGGACAATCCTATGGAAGTTGAAAAGGACATCACCCTTTCCATAGATCCTGTAAAGGATGTCTTTATGGTCGGAACTATGTCTGAGAAACTGCGCTTCAATGCACAGGGACATTACTTTAATGAGATGAACGGTGAGTTCCAGGAGTTCCCTATGAGGGGAAGCGCCAAAGGAATTGACGGACTCAGGATTTTTGCTGTAGCGAAAGATCCTTCATACGGTATGTATTCCGTAGTCGGAACTTCAATGGGGGTAGAACTGTATGGAAGCTGGGTAAATATCGCTTTGAGCCCGGACGATCCTGAGGATGTTCTCAAAGACTGGTCTTTCACTGTCAGCGTTGACCCTAATGACGGTGCAGCACGTTCCGCTGAACTTATTATTGTTCCAGGTACAGCGGTTATAGATGATCCTGAATATGATTTCTTCACTCCTGACGGAACGGAGATCAACGAAGAGTATATGCAGTATGTATATTCTGTGATTGCCCAGGAAGGCAAGACTTCAGGCGGTGACGACTGGCTTGTTTCAGCAGACAATGACAAGCTCGCATCCCGTGGAGCAAGATTTGAAAAACTTGACGCATCTGATCCTGAGAATGAGTGGATTTCTTTTGCTGACGGTATTTTGAATGTCGGTGCAGAAAACTATTACCAGCTTACTGTGACAAAAAGAAACGGATCGTATACATTGTCATACGGAAAGGAAATGGTGAATTTCAAATTGTTCGAGCCGGGCGGAGACGGCCTTATCGAGAGCGGTAGCCCTTGGGCTGAGTTCTCCGGTATGGACGAGGCTAAAAAAGAGATTACTTTCAGTATCGGTCTTGACGGGGAGCCTTATGATATGAAATTCATTGTCCTGCAGACCGGTGATTGGGAGAAACCTGAAAACTTCGCTGTAATATGGGTTTGCTATAATCCGTATGAAAGTATAGGAAGCGGTGACGCATTCGCTTTTTCCGGCAGCTCAAACGGTGCTGAACTCAATAAGATGAATGAGAATTCCGGTACCTTTATGATGCTGTCCTCTGAGTATGGTACAGATGTAATCTATGAGCTGACATCCTGGTCAGGCGCTCAGCTGATGCTTTCTGTCGATTTCACTTTTGACGAGATTGTTACTGTGGATGAACTTGATTCAGATTGGCTCTATTGCTTCAAGATGGGAGAAGGAAGCATCGCTCTGATGGCAGATTCGGCAGAGAGCAAGGAAGGCACTCTGCTGTTCAAAGATGAAAACGGTGTCGTCAAGGCGATTCTTGTCTGCGCGCTTTCACTGTAACATAAATTCATATCGTCCCGGATTCTCGGGTCCGGGACGTTTAATTTACAAAGACTATAATTGATATAAAATAAATTGCAGGCCGGGAGAAGAAACTGAATATGTTCAGATAATTCTAAGGCGCAGCATTTATTGTAGTTGGTACAACTAAAATAAAAGAGCAGTTTTTGATATGAGAATTTTAAAGTTTGCCATAATGCTGATGACAGCGGTATCTGCTGTCGCCGCTATAGGAGGCTGTTCGGTAGAAGAGCCCCATGATGCCGGTGATTATGGTTATGTGCAGTTCAAACTGTACAAGGAGGCATCTTATTCACCAGCCTCCAAAGCAGCTTCGATTGATTATCTGGCTGACATTACCAAAGCGAGAATCACAATGAGATATCAGGGTACTGTCCTGAATCAGACCCTTGTGTTTTCCGCAGCGGACCAGCTGAAGGCAGAATACGGAATACGCAGCGAAAAGCTGCAGCTCCTTGCAGGAGAATATGAGGTGCTTTCATTTGTGGTCTATGACAAAAATGACAATGAAGGTCCGGCGGTATCGGATATCGCCAACCCTGGTTTTATGGTTGAAGTGGGCGGAATGACCGTACACGACCTTACTGTGGGGACATCAGTGGTGCCTTCAAGGGGTAATGTGAAGTTTACCCTTGTAAAGGATATGTCTGAGTTTGACAATGTTTCCACAAGATCTCTGGAAAGCCATACTTTCGATGAGGCTAAGTATATCACTATGCGTGTCGAGAGGACATCGACAAATGTCCAGACTTCATTTGTAAGGATTCCGGTAAAGTTCTCGATTCATTTCAATGATGACGAGGATGACGGCAATATATATCCGGACGGATATGATGAATATGAAAACTTCGGTTACCAGACATCTTCTCTGAGAGCGGATTCTCTGCTTTTCCTTCCTGCCGGGGAATACAGGGTAAGGTCATATACTTTGCTTGACGGAACAAGGACCAGTTTTGAGACAGGAAGTTTTGACCGAAGTACGGCACCTGTGTTCAATGTAAAGGACAACGCTACTTATGAAGTGAAGGTGCCTGTGTCTCTGAGCAAGGATGCTCCATATATACAGGATTACTATGCATTGTACGAGATCTGGAAATCTCTTGACGGTCCTAACTGGTACTACAGGGGAGAAAACTATGCTGAAGGTACAAATTGGGACTTCAATAAAGATCCGGACCTTTGGGGAGACCAGCCTGGAGTCAGGATTCATAACAACGGGCGTATTGCATCGCTTGATCTGACAGATTTCGGCATCAAGGGTGACCTGTCACCTGCAATAGGCCAGCTTACCGAGCTGGTGCAGCTGTATCTCAGTACGCACAATGATTTGAACAATTTTGACACCAGCGATCCTGCGGAGTCTGTAGGGATGCTGTCGCGCAACCGTATGGAACGTCATAAGAAATATATGGCGGAACTTAATCCTCTTACCCAGCTGTCTGAGCCTATCGCTTTCGGATTTGCCGAGAAGAAACAGTCCTTGCCGGAAATCGCCCTTTATGAAAAGGGTTTTACTGAGAGGAAAATATATGCTATGGAAGGGTTCAGGCCCGGAGCTTCATCTTCGGATGAACCGGTTGTCCGTCCTATGGACAATAATCCAGGAACAATCACCAACAGGCTTGCATCTATTCCTGAAGAAATCGGAAATCTGACAAAACTGGAATACCTTTATATCGCCAATTGTGAAATAGAGGCTATTCCGAGTGCTGAAGCCTTTGCCCAATTGACATCCCTGACCGATTTTGAGCTTTACAACTGTCCTAAACTCAAGATGACTGATGAAACAGCTGAAGCTCTGGGAGCTTTGCCTTCCCTCGTTTCAATCAATCTCGGAAACAACGGGCAATGGACACCGGAAGAGTGCGACAGGCTTATGTCAGAGCTGGCCAACGGTCCGAGCAGTGACAAGATACAGATCTTGTATTTCAGAAACAACAGGCTGGATGCGCTGAAGGGTGAGTATTTCAGCAGGTTCATAAAACTGGGACTTCTGGATATAGTGAACAATGAGATAGTCAGAGTAGACAGGTTCGGCAAAGATGTTGCTCCTGTACAGATTTATCTTGACTACAACAAAATAAAGGAAATACCGGACAATGAGGGAGGTGAGATATTCTGTAATATGGATGATGTGGAGACCTTCTCCGTAAGCCATAATCAGCTGGAGGAATTCCCTGATATCTTCGATGCCAAGAGCGTATTCACCATCGGCTCCGTGGATTTCTCCTACAACAATATTTCCAGAATATCAAACGGTGAGAATTTCAAGGGAATAAACGTGAAGACACTGAGTCTTGCAAGCAACAAGTTCGTTGAATATCCTCTTGAATTTACGCACAGCAATTCCGTTGTGTCCGTATACAATTTCCGCGGAAACGGAATGAACAAGATCGACAGGGATGCATTTGACTATGCAAAGCCTAACAGGGACAAACTGACTTATACCCAGACGTTCGATTTCACCTATAACAGGCTTGAGGAACTTCCTGTTACATTCGGAGATTCAGCGTTCCCGTATCTGTACAGTGTAGACCTGTCATACAATGCGTTCAAGAAATTCCCGTACGGCCCTTTGAACTATACGAACCTGACTGCATTTGCAATCAGAGGCCAGAGGGATGCGGACGGAAACCGTATCCTCAAGGAGTGGCCGCAAGGACTTTACAACCATAGGGGACTGAGAGGCTTCTATATCGGGTCAAACGCATACGGAAGGATTGACGACAAAATTTCTACACTTATATATTATTTTGATATCAGTGACAATCCTAATATTGAATTTGATGCATCAGATGTCTGCCTCGCATGGCGTGCCGGAGCATACCGCCTGATCTATGACAAATCCCAGAATATCATCAACTGTCCTGAAATGCTAAATTAACAACCGGCTGATATGAAAACATATAAAATATTATTTTTATGCTTTGCAGCTGCTATTTCTGCGGTTGCGTGCAAAAATGTCACTACTGATATCCCTTTTGAGACAGGGGACAAGGATCTTGCATTTGAAGCGGAAGGAGGACGCAGGACTGTGACGATATCAGCTTCCGGTGAATGGGTGGCATCTTCAGGAGAGCCATGGATTTCAATTTCTCCGGCCAACGGAAGAGGAAGCGGCAAATGTGAGGTGATAATCGACTCTACGCTTGTCCTTACAGAGAGGACAGGCCAGGTCAACATCAAGAAAATCGATGATGATGAAGTCGTAAGCATCAATGTAGTGCAGAAGGGGTTTGAATATTCCATCTCTGTCAACAAGGACAGGATTTCAATACCTGAATTCGATCTGCTTGACAACCGTTATTTCGATGTGAAGGTCAAATCCAATATTCCTTTTGATATCGTCGTTCCTGAGAATGTTTCCTGGCTTGCGACAGACAGGAGCAACAAGGAACTTGAACTTGACCGTGGAGTACGTCCCCGCGAGGTGAATGTACGTTTCAGATGGAATGTAAGCTCCGTACCCGAGGAGCGTATCGCAGAAGTAAGGTTTATACCCAAGGATCCTGAAGCAGTCCTTGTAAGACATGACTTTGTTACTGTCGTACAGGGTGCGGCGGAAGAGATAACACAGGACAGGCGCGGAGACTCTCTTGCGGTTCTCGGTATCGAGCGTTCTTTAGGAATCTGGACTGAGTCTGACGCTTCACTGCCTATGGACAGGTGGACAGGAGTTGTCCTCTGGAACCAGGGGGATATTGAGCTGATAAGGGAGCTTGTCGCTTCCGACAGGACACATCTGCTTGAAGACCAGAAGGCTCTTCCTGACAGCGATCCTCTCAAATCTCTCGGAGCTGATGAGTATCTTGAGGCAAAGGCACAGTCTTATGTGGGCCGTGTAAGAAGCGCGTCATTCCTGATGTTTACAACACGTGAACCGCTCCCTCAGGAAGTGCAGCATCTCAGGGCGGCGGAATCAGTCGTTTTTGCCAGCAACGCCAATACGTTCCTGCTTACAAATCTCAGCACAGGTGAATATATCAACAATTTGACCCAGCTCAAGAGACTGTCTGTCAGTGCTTACGGTCTTACAGAGCTCGGTGCCGGTCTGACTTCGCTCAAAAATCTTGAGTATGTTAATTTTTCAAGCAACAACCTGCAGACCTGGCCAAGTATACTTACACCTGAAAACTTCCCTGCTTTGCATTCTATTATATTGAATGCAAACCAGCGCAGTGTAGTATATGACCTTTCAAATACTTCTGCTACAGATCTTGGAGGTTTTATAGATGCCACCAGACCGGCTACGGACAATGCCAACGGTTTCTGGAAAAGGCTTCTGACCTGGGAAAAGCTGGATACTCTTATAATGTCAGTGAACTATCTTCAGGGAACTCTTCCTGATGACAATACTGTAAAGGGATTAGGAATACCTGAATATTCTGAGGCCGACAGGGGAGACTCGCTTACTGTCGAGTTTATGAACCTTAAGCTGCCGCGTGTCTTCCCTAATATGAGAAGGTTTGCCATCAACTACAACAGGCTCAACGGTGATCTTCCGAACTGGGTGCTTTACCATCCTAATTTCAACCAGTGGCTTCCGGATTCATTCATCTATAATCAGGAAGGTACTGACAAAAACGGGGTACGTGCTGAATTCAACAATGTTCCTGTAAGTTTGAGCAATTACAGCAATGTACCGGGCAATCAGGGAAGTTATTATGATATCCATCCTTACAAGCTTGATAGGCTGAATAACAACAACAATAATTAGTTATCAGAGGAATGAAAAAATATTTACATATCTTTTGCGCGGCCGTGGGCCTGTCTGTCATCTCCTGTTCGATAAACGAGGAGAACATCAGGACGGACGAAACGTCTGTCAAAGTTCCCGAACTTGCCGGGGATGCCGTCGCCGGTGAACTTCTTGTGAAATTCGATCCTCAGGTCAGTGATATCCTTGACAGGATAATGCCTGCGACTAAAAGCGGAGGACCTGCTACACGTTCCGGTATCGTTACTGTGGATGACGTGCTGGATCTGGTGGGCACATATCAGGTCGAGAGGGTTTTCCCTAAGAATACCAGGACCGAATCTGCAACACGTGAGTCCGGACTTCATCTTTGGTATGTCGTACGTTTTAGTGATGAGTTCAGGCTTGAGGATGTGGCCAAAAGGCTGTCTTCACTCGGTGAGGTGCAGCAGGTGGAACTCAACAGGATCATGAAGCGTTCACGTAAGGAGAAGGCTGTGCCTTTCGTTCCTGGAAAGGTGATGACCAAAGCCGGCGTATCTCATTTTGACGATCCTCTTATGTATTATCAGTGGGATATGATCAATGACGGGAATCTGTTCGCTGTAAATGATAAAGGTGAGACTGTCGGCAAATCCATCGCCGGTGCTGATGTACAGGTGGAAGAGGCCTGGAAGAAATGTACCGGAGATCCTTCCATCATAGTGGCTGTGCTTGATGAAGGTGTGGATTTCACCCACCCTGACCTTAAACCGAATATGTGGACCAATCCCGGAGAGCAGGGCAACTATGGAGGAAAAGAGGATCTGGACGGCAATGGATATTCCGGAGATACTCACGGATACAACTTTGTGCGCAATACAGGTATAATCACGACCAATGATATAGCGGATACCGGACACGGTTCCCATGTTGCCGGTGTGATTGCCGCTCAGAACAACAATGGCATCGGTATCGGCTCAATCGCCGGAGGTACTCCTGACAAGCCGGGAGTCAAGATCATGAGCTGTCAGATATTTTCAGGAGATATCGAGACGAGTGCACTTGCGCAGGTAAGGGCAGTCAAATATGCCGCAGACAACGGTGCTGTCATACTCCAGTGCAGCTGGGGATATATCTCAGGTGCGGCCAATGGCTATGTCTGGGGAGGACAGGGATATACCAGTGATGAGATGTGGATGGAATACAGCCCTATCGAGAAGGTTACATTTGACTATTTCATCCATAATGCAGGCTCTCCTAACGGAGTGCTTGACGGAGGTATAGCCATCTTCGCCGCAGGCAATGAAAATGCCCCTATGGCCTGCTATCCTGGAAAGTACGGTGATTATGTATCCGTCGCTTCTACGGCTGCGGACTGGACGCCTTCTACTTTTACAAATTACGGTGCCGGTACTACTATCTGCGCACCTGGAGGAGACCAGAACTATTATTGGGATTTCACGGATGCTGAAGCGGGCTACAAGCGTGGAGAACGCGGATCTATACTTTCCACTGTTCCGCCTCACGTCGCTGAAAGCGGATACGGTTATATGGAGGGAACCTCTATGGCCTGCCCTCACGTTTCCGGTGTCGTAGCTCTCGGACTGTCGTATGCCGCACAGCTGCGCAAGCATTTTACTGCTGATGAATTCAAGGAACTGCTTTACAGCAGTGTGACCCCTGCTTCTGACATAGAGAAGACTTGGCCTTCAAGAAAGGTCTACAGGGATTTTGCCACTGAGATTGAAAATGTGCCGGAATCTATGCAGCTGTCTTTGTACAGAGGTCAGATGGGTGCAGGTCAGGTTAATGCTTCCAGACTTCTTGATGCCATAGAAGGTGCCGGATCGGCTATGAAATTCCCGAATCTGTATATAGCAGTCGGAGGAAGCGTGGATGTGAATCCTTCGATATATTTTGCAGAAGGTGCCGGAGATTTCAATGTCGTGATCGCTGACAAGACTGTCGCGGAGTCATCATACGACTCTGATTCAGGCAAATTGAGATTGAAGGGCCTGAAGGCAGGAATGACAAAGGCTTCCATATCAGCCGGAGGCGTAACTCAGGAGTTCGTGATCACTGTCAGGACTTCTACAGGAGATTACGGCTGGTTGTAGGATATGTCCGGAAAGTTGATTGTACGGTTGCTTGCAGGTATCCTCTGCCTTTGTTGGCAGACGGATCTTGCGGCACAGATCTGGACCGTTCCTGAGGAGGTGCTTGACAGCATCGCGAATCCAGTGGAGGCCGATCGGAGTTCTTTGATGAAATTTGATACCAAGCGTATTGTGACAGGGGAGATTGAGGAGACGGATGTGCCGGTATATGTCTTCCGCTTTTTGAATAAAGGAGGAAAACCGCTGGCCATAAGAAAAATCTCCACATCCTGCGGATGTGCGGTAGCGGAATGCGACCGT
Organism: Bacteroidales bacterium; assembly: GCA_009774765.1. Classification (GTDB taxonomy): domain Bacteria; phylum Bacteroidota; class Bacteroidia; order Bacteroidales; family UBA932; genus Cryptobacteroides. The sequence continues at coordinate 48,266 of VSOK01000002.1, read as the reverse complement.
AAGATCGTTGCACCTGAGGACAGCGGGAAAATATCGGTTACATATTATCCTAAGGGTCATCCGGGGAAATTTGAGCGCAGGATATTTGTCTACACCGACCTTTCCGCTTCGCATCCGACAGCTGTGCTGTCTCTGGCAGTTTCTGTCAGGCAGGGGGCGGACAGAAGCAGGTGGTTCCCTCACAGTATGGGAAAGATAAGAATGAAGGCGAAGGAAGTTGCTTTCCGCAGGGATATGAAAGATATTATATGTATCGGTTTCCTGAATACAGGAGATACGCCGGTTGTTCCGGCCATAAGTTCTGAACTGCTGCCTGATTATGTCAGGGCCTGGTGCGACACCTCCGGTGTGGAGCCGGGAAAGGAGGGCGAGATCTGCATTTCATTCGATCCTGAAAAGTTCGCGGGAAGCGTGGCCGCAGGCACAAATGGACCGGTGAGGGTTCCGCTTGTGATGACAGGACTTGGAGTCCCGCCGGGAACTTCAACCGTAATGCTGACAATCGACTGATATTTATTGTAATTATATAAAAGGAATATATAGAATAGTATGAAGAATATATTGAAATCTGCACTTTTGATTCTGGTGATCTGCGGTCTGGCCTCATGTACTGTGACAGAACCTCAGACTGACGGATATCTTGATGTCACGGCCAACAATCTGTCCGGTGACTGGATGCTTGAAACCTGGAACAACGGACTTCCTGCCGGTGAGGACGTGTCTGTCTATATCAGATTTGTCCGCAAGGGTTCCAGATATGAGATGTATTCCAATGTAGGATCAATGGAGTTTGTCAGACAGACAGGCCCTTTTGTCATCCTGGAGGATGAAGAGTTGGGATATATCATCAAGGGAAGCTATGACAATACTCTCAATGAAGAGTGGAATCACAAATATATAGTGTCATTGACGGCGGACAGGATGGTCTGGACTGCATACGATGACCTTACCGATGTCTGCGTCTATGTCCGTCACGACATTCCGGAAGAAATTACATCAGCATTTCCTGAAATAGAGGAGGACTGATCAATATACACCTTTCCAGGTGTCAGGAAGAGGGGCTTCGATTGTAAGCTCCTCTTTTTTTACCGGATGAGTGAAAGTTATCCTGCGTGCGTGCAGAGAAATCCCTCCGTCCGGATTGGATCTCGGAGCCCCGTATTTGAGGTCTCCCTTTATCGGACAGCCTATCCCTGCGAGCTGGCAGCGTATCTGATGGTGACGTCCTGTCAGAAGCTGCACTTCCACAAGGAAATATCTGTCAGTCTTCCCGATCAGTTCATATATGAGTTTTGCAAGTTTTGCGTCCTGGCGGCGTGATCCGTTTCTGCAGATATATGATTTGTTCTGCTTCTCTATCCTGTAGAGATAATTTTCAAGCTCCGCTCTGGCGGGCTGCGGTTCATAGCATACGAGTGCCCAGTAGAATTTGTGTATTTCTCCGTTGCGGAACATCCCGTTAAGCCTTTCAAGGGACTTTGATGTCTTGGCGAACATTGCTATGCCGCTGACAGGTCTGTCCAGCCTGTGAGGTACCCCGAGAAAGACTTTCCCCGGTTTTCCGTCCCTTTGCGCTATGAACGCTTTTATAAGGTCTCCCAGTGTCTCGTCTCCCGTCTTGTCTCCCTGCACTATTTCTCCAGTACGTTTGTTTATGATTATTATATGATTGTCCTCATATAGAATACGGTCTTGAAGACCGGTATATTCTTCCTTTGATAGATTTCTGTATTCCATAGTGCAAATATAGCCAAAGTCGAGAGCAGAGGCAAAATTTATTTTAAAACCTCCGGTTTTACAATAAACTCCCGCCTCAGCAGTCCAAACAAGTTTGACTGCATTCGGCTTAGCCGTTTATTTGGGCTATGCCGAGACCAGGGCGTTTATATGAGTGCAAGCTCAAATATAGCAAACTGACATATTTTTCTGCGACATCTGCCATTTTGGCACTTTTGACGGTCATACCTTATGATTGGCACAACATTCGTTATTAGCTTCGCGGCTTCGGAAATCCAGGCGGATGACGGGGTCGACACCTTTCCTTGAACGGGGAGGAACTGAAAACTGAAAATTAAAAAGGAGATTAATATTATGGGAAAAATTATTGGTATTGACTTGGGAACCACGAACTCTTGCGTGGCAGTTATGGAAGGTAATGAGCCTGCCGTAATCATCAACAATGAGGGACAGAGGACTACCCCTTCCGTTGTGGCTTTCACCGACGGCGGAGAGAGGAAAATCGGTAACCCTGCAAAGAGGCAGGCGATCACGAACCCTCACAAGACCATCTTCTCTATAAAGAGATTCATGGGAGAGACTTACGACCAGGTAGGCAAGGAACTGTCATACGTGCCTTACAAAGTCGTGAAAGGTGACAACAACACTCCGAGGGTGGATATTGACGGACGCCTTTTCACTCCGCAGGAGATTTCAGCTATGATTCTTCAGAAAATGAAGAAGACTGCAGAGGATTATCTTGGTCAGGAGGTAACGGAGGCTGTCATCACTGTGCCGGCATACTTTTCTGACTCACAGCGCCAGGCTACAAAAGAAGCCGGAAAGATTGCCGGACTTGATGTGAAACGTATCATCAACGAGCCTACTGCAGCCGCTCTCGCATACGGTCTTGACAAGACTGACAAAAATATGAAGATTGCCGTGTACGACCTTGGAGGAGGTACATTCGATATCTCAATCCTTGAGCTTGGAGACGGAGTGTTCGAGGTACTTTCAACAAATGGAGATACACACCTCGGAGGAGATGACTTCGACCAGGTGATAATTGACTGGCTTGCTTCAGAATTCGCATCAGAGAACGGCGGACTTGACCTCAAGAAGGATCCTATGGCCCTTCAGAGACTGAAGGAGGCTGCAGAGAAAGCCAAGATTGAACTTTCAAACCAGACTTCTACAGAGATCAACCTGCCTTATATCATGCCTGTGGACGGAGTTCCAAAACACCTTGTGAAGACTTTGACAAGGGCAAAATTCGAGCAGCTTGCAGACAGTCTTATCCAGAGGACTATCGAGCCTTGCCGCAAAGCCCTTTCAGATGCCGGACTTCAGGCTTCAGACATCAATGAGGTACTTCTCGTCGGAGGTTCTACACGTATCCCTGCAATACAGGCGATCGTTGAGAAATTCTTCGGAAAGGCTCCGAACAAGAGCGTGAATCCTGATGAGGTCGTTGCTGTCGGAGCGGCTATCCAGGGAGGTGTGCTTGCAGGAGACGTGAAGGATGTGCTTCTTCTTGACGTAACTCCGCTTTCACTCGGTATTGAGACTTTGGGAGGCGTGATGACAAAACTCATCGAGTCCAACACGACAATTCCTACCCGCAAGTCAGAGACATTCTCTACTGCCGCAGACAACCAGCCTGCAGTTGAAATACACGTGCTTCAGGGAGAAAGGCCTATGGCCAAGGACAACAAGGAAATCGGACGTTTCCATCTTGACGGTATCGCACCGGCTCCAAGAGGCGTTCCTCAGATCGAGGTGACATTCGATATTGATGCCAACGGTATCCTCAATGTCTCAGCAAAGGACAAGGCTACAGGTAAAGAGCAGAAAATACGTATCGAGGCTTCTTCAGGACTCAGTGATGACGAAATCAAGAGGATGAGGGATGAGGCGAAGGCAAATGAGGCTGCTGACAAGGCTGAGAAAGAGCGTGTTGACAAGATCAACGGAGCGGATGCCCTCTGTTTCCAGAGCGAGAAGAACCTTAAGGAATATGGAGACAAGATTCCTGCGGACAAGAAGGGTGCGATCGAGACATCTCTCAACAGTCTCAAGGAAGCTGTGAAGAGCCAGAATGTCAGTGATATCGACAAATATACCGAAGAACTGAACAATGCTTGGCACGCGGCTTCGGAGGATATGGCCAAAGCTGCTCAGGCAGGCCAGGCCGGACCTCAGGGACCGTTCCAGGGAGAACCTCAGAACGGACCGGACGACCAGGGACCGGATGAGCAGTAGCAAGTCTGGGGCAGAACCGGACCTGTCCGGATTATGCCCGGGAGAGTGAAAGAAAAATTTGAGAATATATAGTATGGGACCGACTGATACCTTTAGTCGGTCCCATTTTTTTGTTTTCCGGTGTGGTCGACCTCGACTTTGTCACCGGATTTTCAATCACAGGGGAGTTATTACGACTTTTCATCCGGTCCAGGGTTCGGATGGACCGGCGATTGTCAAAACCTGCCAACACCTGTCTCCAAGAGTTCAATCATTGGTATGAACAACAATTTGAGTGCAAGCCTTGGTAAGTTAAATACTGGGGGGTCTCTGCAACTGACTGATATGCAGTGGATTGCAAAACAGTATGTCTTATATGGACAATACTGTTTTGTAACTTATTGAATCTCATTGTATTGCAGACCCCCTGTTGCAGGGTGACTCGACATAGCAGCACAGCAACACACACCACGGTAAAAGACTGGTTAACTATGACACAAAATAAAGGGGCTGACTAAAAATTATTAGTAAAGCCCCTTTTTCATATATGTCGTGTACTGCGTTTATTCCCTTATCTCACCTTTGTGGACAAGAACTTTCACAAGAGCGCGTTTTGATCCGTTTGTGTCGGAAACCCACAATATCGAATCGTTCTGTGCATATATCCTTGCCGGCTGAAGGAATGAGTACCCTTTGACTGCCTTGATCTTTTTTACCCATTCGTTTTTCTTGAAGTCATATATGTTTATATGGTCATTGTCTCCGGTGGCATACCATCTGTCACTGCACAGGGCAAATGTCTTCGGCTTGAACTCAAGTTGCATTGACAGTCCGTCTATGTCAATGGATGTTCCGTTCGCCAGTTCATCATTGACAAGGGAAGGATCAAGAACACGTATGCGGCCGGTCCCGTAATCTGTCAGCATTATGTTTCCGTCAGCATCAGGTTGCATATAGTGCGTCGCGAAAGCATTGTTCCCGAGGCTCCCGTTGCCGGAAACCTTCTTGTATCTGTTTACCTTGCGGTAATTCTCAGGAGTCGCATCTGATTCTTTGTATATGCTGACCTCTCCCGTTTTGTCCCTTGCGAAGACAAATCCGTCTTTTACTGTCATTGCCTGTGCCTGGAACACCGGTCCGCTCCAGTTTCCGTTTCCGATGCAGGCTATATAATTCATTCCTGGAAGTTCGAATACGTGTATCAGTGATTGCCGTTCAGATACGTACAGATGGTTGCCGGCAGGGACAATGGCTTCAATCGAGCTGGTGAAACCAAGCTCGGCATTGTTGAATGTCCAGGATTTTATCGTGTTTACAGCTTCTCCGCTTTCTGCATTGAATATCATAAGGCTGTTGCCCTGTTTCCCGATATTTGCGACAAAAAGGGAGTCTCCGACATGTGCGACAGTGTATGGAACAAAGTCTTCTGAGGCTTCCATTCCGAGTGTTTCTGCATTGATGACAAGCCCTGCTTCGTATGACCAGTACCAGTAGCTGTCATAATCATCCTGTATGGAATCTGAATTCATGTTGTCAAAGTCTTTTTCTCCGCATTGCACTGCCGATATCAGAGACAACATCATGATAGTGTATCTTAATGTTTTTATATTCAGTCTCATATTATATGCTTTTTAACTTGATCGTTTATTGTATTTCACTCATAGGGATGGCATAGACACAGGTCCCTTCTGCTGTCCGGTCCGTGATGAACAGGGTGTTGCGGCGTATGCAGAATTTGCCTGGAGCCTGCAGTGTTATGTCTCCTATGACGGTGAAGTCCTTTATTATGTCTCCTGTCTCAGGATCGGCTTCACAGAATTTCTCATTGCCGTTGGAGCTGACGAACATCCTTCCCTCGTGGAAGTCCACCGCATAAGGCCCGTTCTTGTAGGCCAGCTGTCCTTTTTTGGCGAAAGCCGCTCCTTCACGGATATCGGAAGGATCGAAAATGTCTATTCTCCTTGACGGATGGATTGAATAGAGCAGTCCGGTTTTTTCGTCAAAGGCCATTCCGTATGTTCCGGCAGTCTCACCGAGATTTCCTGTACGGGTATATATAAGTGGAAGTGTGCCCTGCTGCAGTGATTTCTCTTCAACTACATTGACATACCTTTTGTCACGTATGAACACTACTCCCTTCCAGACGGTGACGTTGAACGCGTGGACTGTCTGGGAAGAACCGGTTCCCCAGCTTCCTGTACCTATGCAGGTGATGAACCGGTGGTCATCCGCATCAAAAATTTCAGTCCTGCTGCCCTCGTGTGTCACATATATCTTCCCGTTTGCCCGCACCACACCGTTGGGGCGTCCGCTGAATCTTTCTACAGTCTCGCCGTTCGTCCATTCCCTGATGCTTCCGATATGTTTTTTACCGTCTGACGCTATATTGAATATTTCAAGGCTGTAGCTGTTGTCTGCATCATTTACGACATAAAGGGTGTCTCCGTATACATATACGTCTTTGGGTCTGAAAGACGCCGCCGATGCATCCTGTATATCCGAGAAGTCCAGCTTGAACGATACAGGCTTCTTGTCGTTGCCTCCATTGTCATTCTCTCCGTGCACAGGTGACAGGCCTCCGTCGATGGCATCAAGCTCGGGATCCTCAATTATATGTTTTGATGCAACATGTATGTCATCAAAATATCTGTTCCTGCTCCACCTTGTATGCTGGAAACGGCGTGAATAGACAGGAAGCTCTTTGTCAAGAGACAGCTGGCGGTACATATTGCCGCAAAGGGTAACCCATCCCGGGCCCGTCTGTTCGTATGTCATATTGCCCTCATGGCCGTAGCCGAGGCAATGTGCGAATTCGTGGAAAATCGTATCCGTTATGTCCCTGTCGTCCGCATAATGCTCGAGGTAGCAGGATTCGTGCAGACCGTATGTGGTTCCTCCTCCAAGACCCATTACTCCTGTGGTATATCCGAAAACCAGGCCACTATGGTTGAGTGCTTTCTGGATCAGTACTTCCTTGTCTATCTCGTTCTTTGAGTTGTTGCTGTGGAGAGGACCGAATTTATGCAGTGCAGATTCGAATTTTGATGATGAGTACATATAGCTCATATTCAGTGCTATTGCCACCGCTTCCCGTGTATGTGAGGCTTTCATCTTGTAATTCCAGTATCCTCCGTTGTATCTGGCGAATGAAATGCGCCATCTGCAGCGGATGGACTGGAGCGTTTTCCAGTATGGATCATCGCTCTCTACGCTGAATGTCAGGTTTTCCTTTGTCAGATACGGGTTTGCCATAATCTTTATCTTTTTGCCGCTTCTGGTATATGCCGTCAGGTCTTCGCTCCCGAAAGGTATATGTATGGAAAGCTGCTGGAAAGGCTGCACCTTGTCAAGGTGTATAAGCTTGAAATCTTCTCCGTAGCCGTCTATGGTTGCCCATACGGTAACATTCCTCAGTGCCCTCGGGCTGTAGAAACGGAGAAGAAAATTATGGTCATCGTCAATTGAAATCTGAAGCGGCTGGTTTACGTAGAAACTCCTCTGGTTCGGGTCGAAGAAGACATCCGGAGATTCATTGTCGTTCAGCAGGTAATATGTGTTTTCTGAATTATAGTCCGATTCGGAGAGTGTGACAGGAAGCTCATTTTTCATATCGCTTCCGCCGTCCTGTTTCGGAGTTTCATCGATCTGGCAGCTGACCGGCAGCTGCATAATGCCTGTCAATATCAACAGGCAAGTGGAAAAGCGTCTTTTCATCGTCTGTCTTTTATAATTGATAATTGCTTTTTTGAAAAAAGGCTGCAAAAATAGAAATTTATGATATTATGCCAAAATATTATTCCGTAAATAGTTTGCGGAATAGAATAATTCGCTTATATTTGCATCCGGATAATTTAGAATTATTCAAATTTAAGACAACAATTTTAGAATTGATATACACTATGAACAAAAAATTCAGATGTATGGTTTGCGGACATATCCACGAAGGTGCTTCTGCTCCTGAAAAATGTCCTGTGTGCGGTGTCGGACCTGAGAAATTCGAGGAAATCAAAGAGACCGAGGGTGATCTTTCCTGGGCTGACGAGCACAGGATCGGTGTAGCAAAAGGTGTAAGCGAGGAGATTCTCCAGGGACTCAGGGACCATTTCAACGGAGAGTGCGGTGAAGTAGGTATGTACCTTGCTATGAGCCGTCAGGCTGACAGGGAAGGATATCCTGAAATTGCCGAGGCTTTCAAGAGATATGCTTTTGAGGAGGCTGACCATGCAGCAAGATTCGCAGAGCTTCTCGGTGAGTGCGTATGGGATACGAAGACCAATGTCGAGAAGAGGATGCTTGCTGAGCAGGGCGCTTGTGAGGACAAGCTCCGTATCGCAAAACTTGCAAAGGCTGCAAACCTTGACGCAATCCACGATACTGTACACGAGATGTGCAAGGATGAGGCACGTCACGGAGCAGGTTTCCAGGGACTTTTCAACCGTTATTTCAAGAAATAGTCTTGCCTGATGATATGAAGAGGGTGGTCCCGAATTTAATTTGGGACCACCCTCTATCGTTTTTTTCTTTGAAAAACTGACCCTTTTTTATTTATTTGTCCTGACATATATTTGATTAAATTTGCAGATATATGGCTTATGGGCCGTGGTTTGGCACAACCGTGTCTTATTTTTGCAGAAAAATTATAGTGTTATGACACCGTTCTTGAAGCAGGTAGCTGATAAATACGTAAATGACAGTGATGTAAGTTCATTGTGTTTCATTTTCCCGAACAGGCGTTCAATTGCATTTTTCAGGAAATATTTTGCGGAAAGTCTTGCCGGGAAATCTTCTGCGGCCTCTCCGGATGCTCCTGTAAGACCTGTGGTGTCTCCTGAAATGCTTACGGTCAATGATTTCTTCCTGCGTGCCGACGGCTCTGAGGTGACAGACAGGGTGACTCTGCTGCTGAATCTGTATGACTGCTACAGGAAATTGAATGCCAAGGCAGAATCTCTTGATGAATTTGTCTTCTGGGGTGACGTGATACTCTCTGATTTCAATGATACGGACAAATATCTTGTCTCTCCTGAACAGCTGTTCACCAATGTGACTGATTTCAGAAAGCTTCAGGATACCTATTCTTATCTGAGTGAAACACAGAGGAATGCCATCAGGAGCTTTGTAAGCCATTTCAATGACCTGAGCGGACGCCTTACGGTCGATATAGGTTCGGACAACCCCAATGTCAAGGAGCGTTTTCTTCAGATATGGAATATGCTGTATCCGCTGTACCGCGACTACAACAGCCTGCTTTCGCAGAAAGGTCTTGCGTATGAAGGTATGGTATACAGGAGACTGGCCGAACGTATTGCTTCGGAACCGGTCGGGGTGATACTGGAAAGGATATTCCCGCATAGTTCCAGATATGTGTTTGTGGGGCTTAACGCGCTGAACGAATGTGAGAAGACGCTTATGCGAAAGATGAGGAATGCCGGCATCGCGGATTTCTGCTGGGATTATTCCGGAGATATGATACGTGATGTCCGCAACCGTTCATCCTTCTTCATGTCGGAAAATGTGAAGGAGTTTCCGCAGAGTATGGAGTTTGACAGTGAGGGGATGAAGGTGCCTGAGATACGTGTTGTGAGCGTCCCGTCTTCTGTCGGCCAGGTCAAGATGGTGCCCAAGATATTCGCAAGGCTTGCCGATACGTTTTCCGGAGGCGATATGTCGAAAGTCGGTACTTTGGGACGTGACGGGATTGACTGCGCTGTGGTGCTTCCCGACGAGACCCTGCTTATGCCGCTTCTGAATTCCATACCTCCGGAGATTATGGACATCAATGTCACGATGGGCTATCCTATGACCGGAAGTGACTTCTATGCGCTCATGTCCGATCTCTCCGCTGTGCAGCTTCATACGGTCAGAAGGGGAGACGTGTGGATGTTCTACCACAAGCAGGTCTGGTCTGTGTTTTCCAACAGCATTTTCAGAAAAGTGGCTGACAGCGACACTCTTGAGGCCGTATCGCGTATAAAGCGCGAGGCAAAATATTATATACCGCAGTCGGATCTGTCTTGCACTCCGCTTCTGCGGCTTCTGTTCGAACCTGTCATAGAGGACCCCAAATCGGCTGACCGTATCCAGATAGACCGTTTTGCCGGTTATCAGGCAGGTGTGCTGAGCGGTGTAGCTCCCGGATTGAAGGAGGACTGCGATATGGCCGTCGAGATGGAATTTGCCAAGGAATATTACCGCAGTGTGAATATGCTGCGTCAGGTCGGGCTTGAAGTCCTGCCTGTGACCTACATACGTCTTCTGTCACAGTTGCTTGGAGCGGTGTCCGTGCCTTTCGAGGGAGAGCCCCTCAAAGGACTGCAGATAATGGGACCTCTTGAGACGCGTGCCCTTGATTTCAGGAATATGATAATAATGTCATCCAATGAAGGGGTCTTTCCTAAAAGGAACGTAAGTTCATCCTTTGTCCCTCCTGAGCTCAGGAGGGGATTCGGAATGCCTACATACGAGTATCAGGATGCTGTATGGGCGTATTATTTCTACAGGATGATAGCCCGCGCGGAGAATGTGTGGATGATTTACGACTCAAGGACTGAGGGGCTCAAATCCGGAGAGGAGAGCCGTTACATAAAGCAGCTCCAGTATCATTTCAGATTGCCTCTGAAAAGGTATGTGGCAAAGGCCGAACTTGCCGGTTCGTCTGGCAGTGACAGGATTGAGAAGACGGAAGAGGATATAAGGAGGATATCCGGAGCCCGCCTGTCCGCGACAGCCGTACAGAACTATCTTGTGTGCCCTGCCAAGTTCTACTACTATACCGTCAAGGGTTTGAGACCGGAAAATGAAGTGTCGGAATCCATTGATGCCGGAATGCTCGGAAATGTCTATCACGATACTATGTGGGCACTGTATTGCGGTGAGGAGGCTATGGCCGCTTCCGGGATGATGGACAAGACTGATTGTGAAAAAGACAGATACAGCCCTTTGCCGAGAGTTGACGTGAAATATATAGAAAGCTGGCTGAAAAGGGAGAAGGATATCAAAAACAAAGTCAAGTCTCTGATGTGCGCCGAGTTGAGTACAATGGAGATCTCCGGACGCGATATAGTGGTGGCGGATGTCATCGTAAAATATGTGATGAGAACTCTCAGGAGAGACCTTGAACAGATAGAACGTTCCGGAAGAGACTGGTTTGAAATCAAAGGCCTGGAGCTTCCTCTTTCAGGGACTTTCTGCGGCCACGAATTTGTCGGATACATAGACAGGCTCGACAGCTTTGCGGACGGTACGCTCAGGGTGGTGGACTACAAGACAGGAAAGGTGCTGGAGACTGAGTCGGGTGAGATAACCGATGACAATGCAGAGGAGATTGCGGAGGCGATATTCGGAAAGGACGTCAAGGACCGCCCGAAGATAGCGTTCCAGTTCTATATATATGATATGCTTCTTCATCAGAACAGGATTTCTGAGGGGCATCAGCTCCTGAATTGTGTATATTCTATGTCCGGTCTGTTCTCGGAGATTCCTGCAACAGTACCGGAGAACAGGAAATTCTATGATACCGTATCTGAAAGGCTTGCTCTGCTGCTGGGTGAGATTTCCGACATTTCTGTCCCGTTTGAGCTGACTGAGGACAGGACAAAATGTGAATATTGTGATTTCAGAATGATTTGTGGGAGATAAAAGGAGGATTTTATGATCAATATAGTCAAAGCTTCCGCAGGGTCGGGAAAGACATTCAACCTTGCAAGAACATATATCAGTCTGCTTCTCAAGTCAGATGACAGGTATGCCTACAGGCATATCCTTGCCGTTACTTTTACCAACAAGGCCACGGACGAGATGAAGAGCAGGATTCTGAAAGAGCTGTACATATTGTCAGCTTTTCCTGAAAGGTCAGGTTACTTGAATGACTTTGTCCCTGCACTGTTTGATTCTGTGGATGACCTTCGCAGAAGATCGGAAAACCTTCTCAGCAACATCCTTCACGATTACAGTGCTTTTGCCGTCAGCACTATAGACCGGTTTTTCCAGCAGACGCTCAAGGCCTTTTCCCGTGAAATAGGACAGTTCGCTTCATATCAGGTCGAACTTGACAAGGACTCCCTTGTGTCGGAGAGTGTGGACAGGATTCTTGACTCGCTCACGGAAAAGGATACAGGCCTGCTGGGATGGCTTACGGACAATGTCCTGGAACAGATTGAACAGTCCGGAAAGTACAGTCTTGACATTTCACTCAAAAGTATGGCAAAAAGGCTGCGCTCCAGTGAGCACAGGGAGAAGATAGCCGAGCTCGGCATAGATGAATTCCAGGCATACTCCAAAGAAAATCTTTCCCGGATAAGGACGAGCTGCCGCCGGATAATAAGTGACTATACCTCTATGGTATCCGGGTGTGCGGGCAGGGTCATTTCCCTGATGACTGCTGAGGGAGTGTCTCCTGCTGATACCAGCCGGCATTTTATGAACCGGCTGTATGACTATGTTGATCTGAAGCCGGGTGACAGCATCCCGGTTCCGACTGCATCATTCATGGCCAACGCCTCCGATCATGAAAAATGGTTTTCAAAGGCATCCTCCAAGAAATACCTTCCGCTCGTATATCCTCTTATCGAAGCTCCTCTGAATGATTTCTGCAATCTTTTCGGAATGGAGTATTCCGTGTATTCCACAGCCAAGATAATCGACGGGCAGCTGTACGGACTTGGTGTGGCCGGAGAGCTGGACAGGACCTTCAGCGAACTGATGAAAGAGAAGAATGTGCTTTGTCTGGATGATTCCAACGCCATTCTTAAAGGTATAATCGACGGTTCCGATGCGCCTTTCATATATGAAAAGCTCGGCGTAAGGTTTGAACATTTCCTTCTTGACGAGTTTCAGGATACATCGAAGATTCAATGGGAGAATTTCAGGCCTCTTGTACAGAACAGTGATTCCCAAGGATTTGACAATCTGATAGTCGGTGATGTCAAGCAGAGCATATACCGTTGGAGAGGATCGGATTGGGGACTGCTAGATTCCGGTCTGCAGAAGGAACTTTCTGATGTCAGGGTTGACAAGCTGCAGACTAACTACCGCAGTCTCGGAAATATAGTCGAATTCAACAATGCGTTTTTCCCTGAGGCGGCCGCTGTCTTGGATTCGGCGGTTCCGGGCCGGAGCGGAAGGAATATATCCATATCTGAAATATATGGTGATGTCGTCCAGAATGTGGCGTCCGGAGGAAGTGAGAAGGGAAGTGTGCACCTGACTTTCTGCCCTAAGGAAAATGAAGCTGATATGGTTCTGGAAAGCATCCTCAGGGTAAGGGAGAAAGGTGCTGGCTACGGTGACATAGCGGTGCTTGTACGCAATAACAGTTCAGGCGGTTCCATAGCCTCTTTTCTTATAGACAACGGAATACCGGTCATAACCGATGATTCGCTGAAGATCCGCAGTTCGATTACTGTCCGAAGGCTGGTGTCCCTGATGTATTATGTGGACAATCCTTCAGATACTGTCGGAGGTTTTCTTGCCGAGAGTCTTGGCATAAAGGCTCCGGAAACATATCATTCCCTGATGGACCTTGCGGAGTCTCTGCTCCGTGCGCTGAAAATCTATAATGAGGAAGTCTTTGATGGGGAGACCCTTTATATACAGTCATTTATGGATACTCTGCAGGATTATGTGTCGATGAACGGGAATACCCTGCGCGGCTTCCTGAAGCACTGGGAGGAACTGAACCCTTCCATAAGCTCTCCTACGCTCGGGGATTCTGTGAGGATAATGACTGTCCACAAATCCAAAGGCCTGGATTTCCCTTATGTGATTTTTCCTTATGCGGAGACGGTAAACCTTTATAAGTCTACAAGCTACTGGTGTCATCCAAAGGCGGAGGGGACTCCGTTTGAAAGTTTTCCAAAAGCCGTATTTGATGTGGAACTGTCGTCAAAGAGTGAAAACACGCTTTTTGCCGATGATTATCATACGGAGAGCGGACTTCAGTATGTTGACAATATAAACACTTTATACGTAGCATTGACCAGAGCTTCGAAGGGTATGCACATAATAGCGAAGACTCCTTCCAAATCCTGTATAGAAGCTGTGGATAAAGGGGTTGTACCTGATTTCAAGGATATGTCGCAGATGCTGTACTGGTTTGCGTCGGCAGATTGCCGGCTCGGATTTGTAAGGTCTCAGGAGGAAGGTTCGGACATCAGCTTCAGTCTTGGTGAAATATACGATTTTGCAGGCTCCGGGAAGTCAGGTAAGAGCGGAGGTGGACTTTTTGCCGCTCCTGAGGAATTCGTTTCCGGGTATCCTTCCTGGCCGCTCAACCCGTCGGAAGAACATCTGTTCAAGGGAAATGATGAAGAGGAAAATGATGTACGCGTGAAGGGACGTCTGAAATTCAGCGCGGATGCTGTTGATTTCTTTTCTGATGACGGAATGACGGGAGTCGCCGCGTCTCACAGGCTCAGAGGCATTGTGCTGCACAATATCCTGTCCGGCGTCGTTGTCCCGTCGGATCTCGGCAGGGCTGTGGCAGGTGCGCTCAGGGACGGATATATCAATGAATCCGAATCGGCCGAAATCCTGGAGCTGCTTTCCGGAAGGATTGCTTCCGCGGCATCAAGGGGATGGTTCCCCGATGACCCTTCGGCGGTACGGAATGAGACGGCCCTGTTTGACTGCGACGGCAGTGTCCTCCGTCCGGACAGGGTCGTACATACGGAAGATGGAGGAGTTGTCATAATAGACTACAAGTTCGGAGAACACAACCGCAGGTATGAACGTCAGATTGCAAGGTATGCCGATATCTACAGGAGGATGGGGTACGGAAATGTCAGTACGGCACTTTGGTATGTGGACAGGGATGAGATAATATCGTAAAAATCCGGGAATGGTTTGAGCTGAGGCTCATATAAACGTCTTGGTCTCGGCAAAGTTCAAGTAAACTTGACTCTGCTCTCGCTTTTTACTATATTTGCAAGTTGATTTTAAGTGAAATTTTATGGAAAACAATCAGGACAGCTGCAAGCTGTTATACAATACGGAGCGGAAATGTCTAAGACTCCCTGAATACGGACGCAATGTGCAGAAGATGATAGAATACATCAGATCCATACCGGACAGGGAAAAGCGCAACGAGCAGGCGAGGGCTGTCGTCAAAGTGATGGAGATACTCAATCCACAGGTACATCTGCAGGAGAACTATGAGCAGAAGCTTTGGGACCATCTTCATATAATTTCAGGCTTTGACCTTGATATAGACTCTCCGTATCCTATTCCGAGCAAGGAGCAGCTTGTCGCTCCTCCGGCTACGGTCCCGATCAAGAAAAAGCCGATAAAGGCCAATCACTACGGACGCAACATCGAGAGCATCATAGACCTGATAGCTGAAAAGGAGGATGGTGAGACAAAGACAGCCATGATACGTTCTCTCGCCATCTATATGAGACAGCAGTATCTGATATGGAACAAGGACAGCGTGGCCGACGAGACGATATTTCAGGATATAGAAAAATTGTCCGACTACAGGATAAAGGTGCCTGAAGGGCTTCAGCTTTCCAGGATTTCGTCCGATACGTCCTTTGCAAGACCTGGGATGATCATAAACCAGAACAGACAGAAAAACAATCACTATCAGAGGAACAGCCAGAGGAAGAATCCTCGGAAATAGAACACTTCGCAGACGTCAATCGATATGCCGGGGCAGAAACAGAAAAAACAGGTCGCACAGGAGCCGAAGAAGATAACGCTCCGTGAACGTATTAATATAAATGAGGATACCAGAATCAGGATAATGAAGGTGTCCGGTATGGTTGCGGGAGTGTTTGCCGTATTTACATTCATTGCCGTGCTTTCTTATCTTTTTACCTGGAAGGCGGACCAGAGCCTTCTGTCCGATCCCCAGATGATGGACAAGGCGGCTGAAGTGAACAATATGGGAGGCAAGCTCGGTTACCGGTGGGGACATTTCCTTGTGGGGAGATGTTTCGGACTTGGAAGTTTCGCTCTTGTGGTCCTGCTCGCAGCGGCTTCGGTACGCCTGTTCTTCAGGAACAGGTCGATAGGGATGTTAAGGACGACTGTGCTGACAGTATCCGGGGCGATTGTCACATCTGTTATATTTTCGTTCGTTTCCGGTCTGGTCAGCAGCGATACTGTTTTTGGTGGAGGTCTGGGAGGAGACTGCGGAGCTTATGTGTCGGAGCTGTTTGTAAATCTTGTCGGGAATATCGCTACTGCATTGATTCTCATTGTCTTTGTTGTGGTTTGGCTGCTTTATGCCAGCGGCCGGTTCTCTGAGTGGCTTATGACTGCAGGCGAAAAGGATGGCGTGGAGAAAGACGATAAGAATATTCCCTGTGCTGAAGTCGCGGACCAGTATTCTGACGTGATTCAGGAACAGGCTGCAACTGATGGGGAGATGGCTTTTCCCCGGAATGATACAGTAGCCGAAGAGATTATTCCTGCGGTCAACTGGGATATCAGAAGCACGTCGCAGGCCTTTGGCGATGAGCCGGTATCTTTGACCGTGGAGGAATATGTTGAAGAATCCGTCGGGACGGATAATGACGTCGTACTGTCCGATACCGTTGCAGTACAGGAGGAAAATGAACCTGAAGTACCTGAGGACAAGGGGATTGAAATTGTACAGGGAGTCCAGCTGTCCACGGACGTCAAGGAACTTCCGAGAATCGATACACGTGCTGAACTGGAGAAATTCAAATTCCCTCCGATTGATTTCCTCAATGACTATGCTGACGGAAGACACGAGGTGGATTCCGAGGAACTGGAGCGCAACAACAACAAGATACGTGCGACCCTTCTTAACTATAAGATCCAGATAGAGAAAGTTACGGCTTGTGTCGGACCTACTGTCACTCTGTATAAGATAACTCCTGCTCCTGGTGTGAAGATATCTGCCATAAGGAGCCTTGAAGAGGACATCGCGGTGGCATTGGGTGCCAAAGGAGTCCGTGTGGTGACGCTTGCCGACGCCGTGGGGATAGAGGTGGCCAATGACAGGGCTTCCATAGTGCCATTGAAATCAGTGCTCAATGATTCCTCTTTCCGTAACAGCAAATATGAACTTCCGGTTGCTCTCGGATATACCATTACGCAGAAGGTCAAGACCTTCGATCTTACGGCCGCACCTCACCTGCTTGTCGCTGGTGCTACCCAGCAGGGTAAGTCCGTCGGACTGAATGTCATTATCTCTTCTCTTCTGTATGCCAAGCATCCTTCTGAACTCAAATTCGTGTTCATTGATCCGAAGATGGTGGAATTCAATGCCTACGCGAAACTTCTGAAACATTATCTGGCAGTGCTTCCTACCGCGGCAAACGAGACTGATGAGATGGGAAGCGCGATTGTAAAGCAGGCGAAGCAGGCTGAGGAGATACTCCGCTCTCTCTGTATGGAGATGGACGAGAGGTATCAGCTTATGAGCCGGACTTCCGCCAACAATATCAAGCTGTATAATGAGAAATACAAGGACAGGCATCTCCTGCCGACAGACGGTCACAGGTTTATGCCTTATCTTGTGGTTGTGATAGATGAGTATTCCGACCTTATAATGTCGGGAGGCTCAGGTGCTGAATCAAAGAATCTTGCACGCAGCATCCAGGCGTCTATCATCCGTCTTGCACAGAAGGGAAGGGCGGCAGGTATCCACGTTATAATAGCGACACAGAGACCTTCCGTGGATGTCATTACAGGTCTTATCAAGACCAACTTCCCTATGCGTATAGCTTTCCGTACTGTTACCAGGGTGGATTCGAATACAATTCTTGACACTCCGGGAGCTGAGAAACTTATCGGTAAGGGAGATATGCTCTTCTATGCCGGTGTTGAAATGGAGAGGGTCCAGTGTGCGCTTGTCGGAATGGATGAAATCTACAAGATCACCAATTTCATAGGTGATCAGACCGGATACAGGCAGTGTTACAATACCCCTTATTATCTTCCTGCTCCTGAACCTGCAGAGGGTGCTGAAGGACAGGGTATGATAGATATGCAGAACCTTGATGAGATGTTCCGTGCCGCAGCGGAAATGGTTGTGATCAACCAGCAGGGGTCGACATCCACGCTTCAGAGGAAGCTCGGTATGGGATATGCCCGTGCCGGAAGGGTTATGGACCAGCTGGAGGCCGCAGGTATCGTAGGCCCTCAGGAAGGTTCCAAGCCACGTCAGGTGCTTGTGCCTGACTTGAGCACCCTGAACGGTATTCTTGATGCTTTTATGAATAATTGATCCTGCTATGTCACGTCTTCTGATGATATTGGCGTTATGCCTTTACGGTGTTTTCATCCGGCCGTCCGACAATGACCGTGTCCGTCTCCTTGCTGCAAAGGTGGAGGAGTCGAATGTGTCATTTGAATATTCCTTTGTCACAAAAGGGACGGAAGTGGAAATCTCCGGCAGCGGCAATATCGTCCTTCAGGGGGATTCTTTTCTGCAGAAGGGGAACGGGCTTGCAGTCTGGTGTGACGGGATCAGCAAATGGACAGTGGACGAATATGCCGGGGAAGTCGTGATTGAATCACTGGAGGGGCAGGGGATTGCGGCAAATCCGGCCCTGATCGTCGGAAGTCTTGAGTCTGAGTTTACCTGGAGTCCGGAAGGGACGGCGGCCGTGTTCAATTCTGCTCCGGTGACAGTCTACACTCTTGTGCCGAAGTCAAAGGAGACAGGCATAAAAAAAGTTCTGCTCTATTTTAAAGGAGCAGAACTTTCCGGTTCCGTGCTGTATCTGGATGACAATACTTCAATTGTCCTGACTATATCATCAATGAAGTTCTCCACTCCGTATGATATGTCGGTCTATGCCCTGACGGATTTTGATGATTCCTATATTGTCACTGATCTCAGATGACAATGGTCACAGCCAGGATTCCAATGTCTCATAAAGGTCTTTCCAGACCTTTTCCTTGCCTTTCTCGTTGAGGATTTCATGTCTGAGCCCGGTATATGTCTGTGCCTTGACGTTGACATATCCTGCTTTCTTCATAAAGTCCACCGCTTTGTTGAATTTCCTGCTGCTGCCGATGCAGGGGTCATCTTCTCCTGCAATGAATTTTATCGGCATATTCCTGTTTCCCATTTTCCATCCTTTTGCCTGATATGCATCCTGCATAAGTGAGAAAAGATTGTAGAACCCGTTGTTGGTGAACTGGTAGTTGCACAGAGGGTTGTTGTCGTATGCGGTGACGATTTCCGGATCTGAGCATATCCACGAGTTGACGGAAACAGCATCGATGAAATTGTTGTTGAATGAACCGAAAGCCAGTTTCTGGATTGTCTTTGAACGGTGCCGGTCTCCTCTTATTTTTACTGCCAGTGCAGAGATTGCCTTGCCTATGCCTGCAGCCGGATTTTTGCTTGGGCTGCCGCATATCACAAGTCCGGAAAGCTGGTCGTCATATCTTTTGGCGTATGAACGCACTACCATAGAACCCATACTGTGACCGAAAAGGAACAGTTTGAGACCTTCGTATTGAGACTTGGCCCAGAGGGTTACGAGATGTGTGTCATCAATCATGGCTTTGAAGCCTCCCTCATAAAAATATCCGAGGTCTTCGGATGATCTTACCGATGCTCCGTGTCCACGGTGGTCGTGGATTACACAGGCATATCCTTTTGCTGCAAGATATTCCATTATAGGGATATATCTTTCCTTGTGTTCGCACATTCCGTGCACAAACTGGACGATTGCTTTTGCTCCATTGTCGGGAGCGATTGTCAATATGCTGATATTGATGTCATCAGCTGATGACTTGACTGTTGCTGTATTCAGTATCATAATCTTTGAGTTTTTATCCTTCTGAAAGCAACAGGAATGCCAGAATTGAATTTGAGCGGTTCTCCGGTCACCGGATGACGGAATGAAATTGTCATTGCGTGCAGTGCAAGACGTGCAATAGGGTTGCTCCGGGCCCCGTATTTTCGGTCTCCGGCAATGGGATGGCCCATAATTGAGGCGTGTACCCTTATCTGATTTTTTCTTCCGGTTTCAAGTTCGAATTCCACCAATGAATATGATGTCCCGTATGTGTCAAGTACCTTGTAATGTGTTATGGATTTTTTCCC
Organism: Bacteroidales bacterium; assembly: GCA_009774765.1. Classification (GTDB taxonomy): domain Bacteria; phylum Bacteroidota; class Bacteroidia; order Bacteroidales; family UBA932; genus Cryptobacteroides. The sequence continues at coordinate 28,276 of VSOK01000002.1, read as the reverse complement.
GCCGTTGTCGGTCGGGCTTGATGTGACGAATTTTGTAACGGGATTGTCCTTCAGCCAGCTTATGACTGTCCCTTCTTCCTTCTGGGGGATACCTTCGACAACAGCGACATATTTCCTTTCAATTATGCTGTCGTTCCAGTCGTCCTGCAGGTCATATTTGGTCTGAGGGTCCTTGGCGAATATAAGGAGTCCCGATGTGTCCCTGTCGATCCGGTGCACAATAAAAATCCTGTCTTTCCGGCGGTATTCCCTGCCGCGGCCGCCTTTTGACCTTACATAGTCTGTAAGGATTGAATATGCCGTGGTTTCCCCTTCTTTTCCCGTCGATACGGTAAGCAGACCGCTCGGCTTGTCGATGACCATAAGATAGTCATCCTCATAAAGCAGCTTTACCCCCTTGCCGCTTTTTCCGCGGAAAGGGTCCGCAGTGAGCAGCAAGGGGGTATTTCTATCGCTTTCAAATCTACGGCGCACCATAGATTCTAATTGGTTTTCTTCTCTTTCGCCCTTACGAGCTTGTCTTTGAGAATGTCAACGCAGTCCACGACCGCATCTTCGAATGTTTTGGCATTTCTCTCGATTATGAGGTCATTGCCGGGAATGTGCACGTGCACCCTGACATTTTTGTTCTCATAGTCGGCAAGAAGTGACAAAGCCACTTCAACGTCTGTTATACCATCATAGAACTTAGGTAATTTAGATACTTTCTTCTCCACGAAGTCCAACAGTTTCTGATCTGCATTAAACTTGATCGATTGTACTCTAATCTCCATTTTTACCTCCGTTTTTACTTGCCCTTGGATGGGCGGTTTCATAAACTTTTTTCAGTTTCCCGATGGAATTGTGGGTGTAGACCTGTGTCGCCGCAAGCGAAGAGTGACCCAGCAGTTCTTTGATGGAGTTGAGATCCGTACCTTCGTTGAGAAGCTCCGTTGCAAGAGTGTGTCTCAATACGTGAGGTGATTTTTTCCCTGTTATGCTGCCTATCTCTCCGAGTTCGCTTTTTATCGCCTTGTCGACATATCCTGGGTAGAGTGCTCTGCCGCTGAATGTGACGAAAAGCGGAGCTGACTGGCTGCGGTCTCCGCCGACCATCGTTTCAACCGATTGTAAATATAATGAAATTTCGTCACATAATGATGTGACAATTGGAATTTCTCGCATTTTGTCCCCTTTGCCGAGGATTTTTGCCGTTCTTCTTCTGAAGTCGATGTCCCCTGTCTTGAGTCCTATAAGTTCAGCTCTGCGCATTCCTGTTGCATAGAGGGTCGATATGATTACTCTTTTGAGGCGTTTCTCATACATCCACCTTGTCTGTTTAGAATCAGGGGAGACATATATCATATCGGCGGACGCAAACTGTTCAGTGGATCTGAAATACTGCTCCATTGAATCTCTGCGGTAGAATTCAGGAAGCCTTTTCTCAGTTTTGGGACGTTTGACGAGTTTTGCCGGATTGCTTGATATGATACCTTGTTTGAGCAGGTATCCGCAAAATCCGCTCAGAACTGAAAGGTGGAGGCTGACTGTCCTCGGGACCATACCTCTGTCTTCAAGAAGATGCACCTCATAGCTTCTGATTATGGAAGGGGATAGACTGTCCGTCAGATGACTGTCATCCGTCCCGCATCCGCTGATGAAATCAGCGAACATTCCGAGAGACTCACGGTAGATGTCCACGGTCCTTGCGGAGTATCTCCGCACAGTCTTTATATAACTTATATATTCCAGGATTATGTTGTCTGACATATTTTCTCTGAATGACAATCCTGGGGACGATTAGCACATATTGTACCAAATTACTTTATGGCCAGCCCCATTTCAAGTGCCTTTATGCGCATATAGGCGTCCGCTTCCTCGAATGTGTTGCCGATTTCGCCGTCAAGGATGGCGTTTTTGACATATTCCTTGAGGACACCGATCTCCTTGCAGGGAGGTATTCCGTAGACTTCCATTATATATTCGCCGGTGACGGGATTTTTCCAGTTCCGGATGGCATCCTTCTCTTCCACTTCCGCCAGCTTGTTCCTGACGGTCTCGAAATTGTGCCTGAGCCTTTCCACTTTTCTGGGATTCTTTGAAGTGATGTCCGCATTGCACAGGAGCATCAGGTCGTCAATGTCGTTCCCGGCGTCGAAAAGCAGCCTCCGGACAGCCGAATCCGTAACTTCTTCAGTGACCAGTGCGATAGGGCGCAGATGCAGTCCCACGAGCTTCTGGACATATTTCATCTTCTCGTTCAGGGGAAGTTTCATCGACTGGAAGATTTTGGGAATCATCCGTGCACCGATGACTTCGTGCCCGTGGAATGTCCATCCTATCTTTGAATCATATCTTTTGCTTGCCGGTTTCCCTATGTCGTGCAGAAGCGCGGCCCATCTAAGCCAGAGGAAAGGCTCGGTCCTGACTCTTTCCGTCTCCACGCCGTCTTCAAACAGATAATCTTTAAGCCTGCCTCCGGATATAGCCTCTTTCTCAAACAGGGCCACATTGTCAAGTACCTCAAGCGTATGGGAGAAGTTTTCCTTATGGCCTTTCCCTTCCATCGTTTCCACTCCTTTGAGCTTTGACAGCTGCGGAAGTATATATTCCAGAAGCCCTGTGTCTTCCAGGAGTCTGAACCCTATGGAAGGCCTGTCGCAGACAAGTATCTTGTTCAGTTCATCGATGATCCTCTCCTTTGAAAGTATGGACATCCTTCCTTTGTTCCTCCTGATGGATTCAAGGGATTCAGGTACGATTATGAACTTTCTTTCGTCCGTACTAAGCTTTGTAGCGAACCTTATTGCACGTATCATTCTGAGAGGGTCGTCGCTATAGGTCGTGTCAGGGTCAAGAGGGGTGCGTATGATGCCGTCATTCAGGTCTTTTATGCCTCCGAACGGATCTACCAGCGCACCGAAATCTTCCTTCTGCAGGCTGAATGCCATAGCATTGATGGTGAAGTCCCTTCTCTGCTGGTCGTCTTCAAGCGTGCCGTCCTCGACTATAGGCTTGCGTGAGTCGCGTCTGTAGGATTCTTTGCGGGCTCCTACGAACTCTATTTCCACACCGTGATATCGCAGCATGGCCGTACCGAAGTTCTTGAATACGGACACGTTGCTTCCTGTCGTCCTGCCGACCAGTTCCGCCAGCTCGATTCCGCTGCCTTCCACGACTATGTCAATGTCTTTGCTCTGTCTGCCGAGAAAGCAGTCCCTTACATAACCTCCTATTACGAAAGCCCTGACGCCTTTGCTCTCTGCAGCTTCCGATACGATCTGAAAAATCCTGTTGTCAAGAAAACCCTGTGTAATTGCCATAATGTCAGCAAAGATAACTATAAAAATTGAAAAACAGCTTTGTCAGTCCTGCAATGGAACACCCCGGAGACCAGTCTTATGGCTTCCGGGGTGCTGCTGTATTGATGTCCTGCAGGGACATTGTGTATTACATGTTTGCCAGTGTCCTGTTTATTTCAAAGGCAAGATAGGAATAGTGGTCCCTGATTTCGCCTTTTGACGATCCGGCGGCTCTTTTGTTGACCAGATCCTGTATTTTGAGCAGGAGACCGAAATATATTTCCTTTCCGCTTATCTTCAGGTCCGATTCCTTCCTTGCTGAAGCGAGGTCCCTTGATTCGTGGGCGTGGCAGGAGCAAGGAAGCATATCCTCCGAGAAGAAGCTGTCAAGATCGGCTATTTTGCTGGAAGCCCCTTTCTCAAGCAGGTCAAGGTTGCTGAAAAGTGTATATATGAAAGCGTATTCCATATTCATATCAGCCCTTGAAGGCTTCTTTCCTTTGATTGTCCGGCTGAATACGAGCTTGTAAAGGTCATTGAGATATTCCGACTGGGTGTACGGATCATCTGAATGCTTTGCGGTATATCCTACTTTTGCTGTATATCCGAGCAATGACTTGACGTATGAAGCCTGATAGTCATAGATGGTCGGGTTGGACGGGTCGAACAGTCTCAGAACCTTCTCGTCAAGCATCCAGGACGGCATATCCTTCAGGCTTTTGACTACAAACTCGAGGGCTTCCTTCTGCTTCTCCCTGCTTACCGGGACAAATGCCTGCTTGCCGTCGCCGTAGACAGGATATTCAAGGAAATTGCCTCCTATATATTTGGCTGCGTGTCCCATATAACGGTTGAACTGTTTGAGAATCTCACCGTACATCTCCGATGTGAGAGAATAGTCCTCTCCTTCTTTTGCGGTCCAGTCTATGAGGTTGCTCATGATGACCTTGAGGTTTTTGATGCCGTATCCGCCCGCCTTGACGGCATCGTCGCCGAGGGATTCAGTCTGTGAGGCCGGATCTGTTGAAGTCAGGATTTCCTGCTCTCCGTATCTGTACATAGGATCGTCTCCCTTTTCCAGAATCCAGGAGTTGAGTACAGGTCTTTCGTCTTCCGGAGTCTCTGCGTCAAAAATAGGCTGGTATCCCCATTTGATGGCAAAATAGTCATATGCTCCGAGCCTCGGAGGAAGAAGCCAGGTAACCCCGTCTCCGGGCTGTGCCACATAGTTGTTGCGCGCGTAATCCATAATGGAGGCGGTGGTACCGTATTTTTCCGTAAATGCCGGACTTCTCAAAGAGTCCACAGGATATGCGTATGAACCTCTCATATTGTGCATAAGACCGAGGGTGTGCCCGATTTCGTGTACGACAAGATACCTCAGGAGCGGTCCCATAGTGTCCATATCATAGACTTCCTTCCTCGCTTGAGGGTCAACTGCTGCGGTCTGGACGAATTTCCAGTTGTGGAGAAGTCTGAGCACATCGTGGTAGAAATATACTGCTCCCTGTATGATTTCTCCTGAACGAGGGTCCGTCCATGACGGTCCCATAGCATTCTCCACATTTGTGGAAGCATATCTCAGGCAGGAATATCTGATGTCATCCGGGTCGAACTCCGGATCGTCGGACGGATAGTCCTTGGCTATGATTGCGTTTTTGAAGCCTATCTGCTCAAATGCCATCTGCCAGTCCTCTATGCCTTCTTTGAGATATGGTCTCCATTTGGCCGGGAATGCCTCGTCAATGTAATATACGATAGGCTTTTCCGGCTCCACAAGCTCTCCGTTCCTGTATTTTTCAATATCTTCTTTTTTGGGGGCTATGTTCCATCTGTTTATGAACCTGTATGTCTCGCTTCTGTCTTTGTCTTCTGAATATACGGTGTGCCTGTCCGTGAAATATCCGAGCCTGTGGTCTGACAGTCTCGGTTTCATAGGAGTGTCCGGGAGCCTTATCATAGAGACAGTGACAATCGCCGTGAAAGGTGCTGAAGACACCGTATAGACCATTCTTGTCTTGAATATGATATTCTGAGGGAAAGCCTTGAAGCTCAGTATTGATGACATGTCCGACTTGAACGAGCCTTTTATACGGCTCGTCCCGAAAAGACTGTCGAACGGTGAGGCTGCGACAAAAGGTGACATATATTTCTCGTCGGAACAGAAGAATTTTGTCACATCTATCACAACTGATGATGAATCCCCGTTTATTGTCTTTATCGGAAAGACCCGCATGACAGGTTTCATATAATTGAGCTCAAAACCTTTCTTGAGGCTTTCAGATGCGCTGAATGTAGCTGTCCTGGATATGTCGAGGAGATAGACATTGTCATCGTCCCTTGACCATTCTACAAGAAGAGGATCCTGTGGGATCTGCCCTGCGATCACATCTTTGTTGTTGCTTATCGAAGAAACCTTTGTGGCAAGCAGGATCGGCTTTCCCATCAATGAATCAGGTATCTCAAGGTAGTAGGTGGACTTTACCTTATGGATATCCATTATGCCTTTTGAAGTTTCGGCGTCTTTGATGACATCGCTGTACTTCTTCTTCTCGGCTGTGTCTGTCTTTGTCGTGTCTGAAGTTTCCTTTTTCTTCGCGGCGTCCTTTACCAGGCCGGCGAATGAAGGACCGGCTGCCGCCGAGGCGGAAAATGCCAATGCTGTCAATGCAGTTAAAATAAATGTCCTCATTATTGTCTTGATTTGGATTTTTCGTTACCTATAGCCTGCAGGTCTGTACCGCAGATTTCCTTTACGGTTGAGACCAATATGCTGTATTTGATCTGGAGATTCTCGTATCCTTCCATTTCCTGCTTCATCTCCTGCTCTGAATGAGTGGTTATCATCTCCACGAAATGGGCTATGTCACCATATCTGTCCGGAGCCATATTTTCAAGGTAATTCAATTCATCGTGCGCCCATAGCCCGACCTGTTTCAGCTCCTCAGCCGTGACACTTTGCGAATAATAGGATTCTGAAGGTGAGAAGTATCCTTCCGGAAGCGTAACCAGGCCGTTCCGGCAGATGAAATTACCCCACAGCCTTCCGTGGATCTTGCCGGTGGCTTCGAGCTTCTTGTCTGCGTCCATAGGGAAATTCTCTTCCCTGAGCTGACCTATGGCGATATAGCTTCTTCCGTATATGCACGGCATATCATAGAATGCGCCTGTCTTGTATGTGCTGTGCGATACGGAATCCGCGAGAAATATATGGATAGGCATATATTTTTTTGCGAAATCATCTGTATAGCAGCTGAGCAGTACGTCGTCTATGTATTTTACGGCATCTTCCAGCACGCCTTCTCCGATCCTTTTCAGACGGTAGTTGGAGATGGAGCTTACATTCCATAGATAATCCGTGTCATCATATTCGTCGAGTATGAACACACCTGTCTTCTTGTGGTATTCATAAATGAAATGACGTGCAGGGTCGCTGCTGTCTTCAAGTTCATATTTAGGGGCGTCTTTGTCCGCCTGTATCGGAGCTTCCTTGTAACAGGAAACAAGACAGAAGGATAAAAGTACCGTCAAAAGTATATTCTTTTTCATATCATTCATATTTTTGAGATTCGTTTGCAGTTGCCTCCTGTTTTCATCAGGCAGGATTTCTTACAGGCCTCTGGATGTTCTGGAGCTCCGGCTCCATTTCAAGCACCGCCTTAGGTACCGGCAGTGTATATGCCGGGTCGTTTTCTTCAAGTATATATTTCTGCGGCGTATCATTTATGTCCGGAGTATAATAATGGGTTATGCTCGGACGTCCCCATCTCCTGAGGTCGAACCATCTGAGCTGCTCGAAGCACATTTCCCTTCTTCTTTCAGCCCTTACGGCCTCGATGACCTCCTGCTGCGTACCTGCTGAAAGCGGCGAATAAGCCTCCGGGGAAAATCTTTTGCTTCTGAGGTTGTTCAGATCCTCCACGGCATCAGCATATTCCGGAGTATGCGCCAGGGCTTCCGCCCTGATAAGATATGCCTCTGCTGTGCGCAGCGCATATCCGTGTACACCTGTATCGGATGAATATCCTCCCTTGTAGTGAAGATGCCTCTTTTTGTTGCCGAACAATGTGCTTCCCTGGAGTCTTATATATTGTCCGTTGTTGCCTTCGCATCTGAGGTCCCCCGGCTCGTATGTGTTTCTGAGATTTTCTGAAGCCGGGAATCCTCCCTTTGCCCCAGGGGCGAAATATGTTATATAATAGTAACTATAGCTGAAGATTATCTCAGGGTTCTGTGAACAGATGAAATACTGGTCAGCCTGACTTGATTCCGCTTTCTCGTCCAGGCTCCAAAGGTCCGCCTTGACCGCCAGCAGATTGTTGATGCTTTTTATTGCGTCATTCCATTTATGCATATAAAGGTATGTCCTTGCCAGAAGAAGGTTTACGGCATTTTCATTCCATCTCCAAATGGAATTTGATGTACCCGATGCCTTGAAATGGTCAAGGGAGGAGTTCAGGTCATCTGTTATTGTCCTGTAGATTTCCGCTACGCTTTCCCTGGTGAATTTCGCGTTTTCCGCTCCTACGAGATTGTTCAGGGGAACTCCGAGGGCGGTGTCTGCCGTCTTGGGGTCATACGGTTCCCCGTAAAGGTTGACAAGCATAAAATATGCGTATCCCCTGATGGCGTATGCTTCAGCCTTTACAAGATGTTTCTCCTGCTCTGTGCCTTTCATCCTGTCGATATCGTAGAGAACCATATTCGCCACAAGTATATGGTGATAATAGAATCCCCAGGACTTGTCATTGTTCCTTACCTCCGCGATCTGCTCTTCCGGAGACTGCTGCCATGTGTAATATCCGAATCCGGAACCTCTCGTGTCGCTTCCGAGCCTTGCATTCGTAAGAAGATCGTCGCAGTCATCTGTCAATACGTCAAGATATTCGTGCGGCATATCGTCATTGGCCTTTGCGTAGATTTCACCGGCGATAAGCTCCCTGTAGTCGCTTGCGCTTGTAGGCCTTATTTCGTCCTGTGAGGATTCTTCAAGAAATTTCCCGCAGGAGGACAGGCCTGCGGAAACGGCGGCTGCCATTAAGTAGATATATATTTTCTTCATCTTGTTTGCCGAATTAGAATGTTATGTCGATTCCGAATGAAAAGGATGCCACAGGAGGAGTCGTCACTCCTATGCTTCCGAGTCCGAGCTGTTCCGGATCCTGTCCGTTCAGGTCTTTGGAACAGATTACGAAAAGGTTGTTGCCTTCAAGTCTTACGCTTGCGGAATTCATACGCATCTTTCTGCATACTTTCTCGGGTATGCTGTATCTGATGTATGCTGTACGCAGACGGAGGAAATCTCCTGATACGACCCTGAGGTCGCTCTGGTTGTACATCTGCCATTTGTTGTCTCCGATGTTGATCTGCCTTGAAGTAGACGACAGGCTTATTTCATTCATATCAAGGGTCTCTGTCGAAAGGGCTGGAATGACGGTGAATGCTTCGTCACCTGGATTGCGCCATCTTTTCGTGAACTCTCCGGACATATTCTGCTGAGGATTCGGAAGACGCTGCCCCGAGTTGCTGTACAGGTTGTTCATACGTACCTTTGATCCTACGCTGTAGGAGAAGAACAGTCCGAGCGTTATGTCCTTCCAGGTGAAGTTGGTGCTGAATCCCCCCTGCATGTCCGGGAGCCTGTTGCCGGAAAGCGAGAATACTTTTTCAAACATTTCCGCCTTGGTGATGCCCTCTGTCTCTTCTATGTCGTGGAATGTAGGAAGGCCATTGCTGTCCAGACCTGCGAATTTGTAGGAGAAGAAAGAATTGATAGGATATCCTTTAAGCACGGCAGTACCGTCGGTATATTGCGCGTATGTGTATTCGGATGTCATTCCTCCTTCAGTCACCCTGTTGACGTTTCTTGCGGAATTGAATGAAAGCGACCATCTGAAATCCTTTGTCTTTACAGGTACGGCGTTGATGATCACCTCGTATCCTCTGTTCATTATGTCGCCCACGTTAAGGCTCATATAAGTCGAACCTGTAGTAGGGGATACCTGGGTCATCACGATCTGGTCGTTTCCTTTCTTGTAATAGTATTCGAATGTACCTGAAATCCTGTTGTCGAGGAATGCGAAATCCAGGGCTACGTTCCAGGAATTCGTCTTTTCCCATTTGAGGAACGGATTCGGAAGCTTGGACAGTGTCGACAGGTAGTCTCCGGACAGGTTGTCGACCGATCCGAGCTTGATTATCATACTTGGGGTCTGGTCGTCGGAGACGTTTCCCTGTATACCGTATGAACCTTTGATTGCCAGTTCGTTCATCCACATCACATCCTGGAAGAACTCTTCATTCATAAGGTTCCATCTTGCCGATACGGACCAGATAGGGAGGAATCTGGTGCTTTTGTCGCGTCCGAATTTGTTTGAACCGTCAGTCCTGACGTTGGCGTTGATTATATATCTGGACTTGTATGCGTATGATACGACCCCGTAGAAGGACAGTGTGTTTGACAGCCTGTCGGTCACTATATTCGGATTGTCCAGGACCATCTGGTTGTATTTTGGCCATTGTACCGGGTCTATCTTGACGAAGGTCTCTCCGCGGTCAGGGAGATAGCCCCATTGGACTGAACTTATACCGTTGTATTTTGTTGAACGGGCCTCAAATCCTGCGGCTGCTGATATATGATGCCCTTTTATGAATTTGCTGTAGTCAAGCTGGAGCCTTGCCGTGTAGCCGAAGTTTCTTGTGCTGGATGTTTTGAGCTCTCCTCCGTATGGCAGCTTGCACATATCGTTTTTCCAGTTCTGGGAGTCCGGGAAAGGTACTCCGTAGTTGAGCATACGTAGCTTTGCTGCGGCGTATGTCCTGTCGTTGAACCATTCTTTGTCAGCGGTATTCGATGTGCTCAAAGCAAAGGTTCCGGTTGCGCGCAGACCCGTTATGATTTTCCATTCCAGGTTGGCGTTGAAATATACCGCATCTGTGTGTACTGTCCTTTCTGAGTTTTCTATCTCGTTGAGGATGTTGTACATAAGAGGCTGGGCGTTGAAACCCTGCTCTGCATTGTAGTAGGCGTATGTGCCGTCTGCATTGAATGCCGGGATGGCCCTGGAGGTGTTGTATGCGTAATTGTACGGTGAAATGCTTGAGTGCAGATATTCCTTGTCGGATATGTTTGCCCTCAATTGGATGGTACCGGTGAGTTCTGGAATGAAATCCACCTGCACCTTTGCCATAGCGTTGTACTGGGTCAGACCTGTGCCTCTGACGTTGGCGTTTTCGTCGGTATATGCTCCTGATATATAATAGTTGACTTTCTCATTGGCTCCGGAGATGGACAGGTTGTGCCTGTGCGAAACCGATGTCCTGTAGATAAGGTCAAACCAGTCCGTGTTGAGGGATTCAAGCCTCTGTACATCGGTAAGGAACTGGTCGTAGCTGATTTTTCTGTCATAAAGGTCGTACAACAGTCCTTCATATCCTATGGCCGCAGGGGTAAACCTGTAGTCAAGCCCTTTGGATGCTATTTCTTTGGATACGTCTATCCTTTCCTTGGAGTTCATCAGATTGAGCTTGTTGTAGCTCGGACGCTCTGTCACAGTGACCGTACCTGCATAATTGATGCGCGGCGAGCCCTGTTTTCCTCTTTTTGTCGTGACGACGATGACACCGTTGGCTGCCCTGACTCCGTATATGGCTGTAGCTGAGGCATCCTTGAGGACGTCTATCTTTTCTATGTCCATCGGATTCAGGCCGGAAATGGCGTTTCCGATAAGGTTCACATTGTCCAGGTCGTTCAGTTCCTCCGTTGAAATCGATACCGGATCGTCAAGAATTACTCCGTCGACGACCCATAGAGGCTCCCTGTTGCCTGAAATGGTGGAAGTACCGCGGATTCTTATCTTTGTGGACGCTCCGGGAGTGGATGATGAGCTGAGTACCGTCATACCGGGAATCTTTCCCTGCAGCATATTGTCCAGCGAGACGGCATTGCTCTGAAGTGCATCTGTTCCTGAAATCGAGGCCACTGAAGACGCGGACATCCTTCTGTCGAGTTTCTGGTAACCGGTGTTGATTACAGCCCCGACAAGGGTCGCAAGCTGGTCTTTCATCACTATATGGAAATTTTCTCTTGTACATTTGTATTCCTGGGTCTCTTTCCCGAGGCAGGAAAATACGATTACCGGTACGGCTTCTCCTTTTTTGAATGTGACTTTGAGTGAAAATTCACCTTTGGCATCTGTAAGCGTGCCTGTTTGGGTGCCTTTGATCATCACGGCGACCCCTTCCGAAGGCTTCCCGTCTTCTTCGAGGACTGTTCCCGTGATAATCTTTGCCGTCAGGTCCTGTGCAGACAGCTTCCATCCGCCGGCTGCAGCTGACATCATAAGAATCAGACCCGCTATAAAAATGTACGGGGCTTTGGTCAAATGATTTAACATAGATCAGAATTTAATCGTTAATAATATTGTTATGTCCGTTTTTTCGTATCGGGGCGTAAAAATATAACATTATGTTGAATTGGAGTGCCTGGAGGGCATAAAAAATGAAATCGTGCCTGGAATTTTCCGATGCGGAGGTCATTTCAGCATATCCTCGTATGACGGGATTCCTTCGATGAATGCATATCCGCTTCCGTCTTCCTTTTTCCTTGAGATGAATGTCCTGGAACCGTTTGTTATGATTATGTATCTTACATTCAGGACCATATTGTAACGGATGGTCTGGTCAAGCACGGATTTGTCTATTTCAACTTCAGGACGTTTGCATTCGATGATTGCAACTGGGGATGCTTTCCTGTCGTAGACAAGTATGTCAGCTCTGAATGCCTTGCCTCCAAGATTGAACGAGACCTCGCTCCGCATCATGTGCAGAGGCACCTGCATATAGGTTTTCAGAATATTTATGAACCATTGTCTCACTCTTTCCTCAGGAGTGAGCGCTACCTCTTTTCTGCGCAGGGGATCCCATATCGTTTTGCCGTCCATCGGTGCAAAGTTACTCAAAATCTCCGAATATTTTTTAAGAAGTCAAAACAGTTTCTTACATTTGCAGGCTATGGCAAAAGGTTTTTCAGAAGTAGATACGCAGTGCCGCGGGATAGTGTCGGATGTCCGTAAGGGCATCTTCAAGCCGGTCTATCTTCTTATGGGTGATGAGCCTTATTATATAGATCTTGTATGTGACGCTATCATAGAGAATGCCCTTGACGAGAGCGAAAGGGATTTCAACCAGACTATATGCTATGGGGCTGATGTCGATGCCGCTTCTGTTATTACGGCGGCCAGGCGTTACCCTATGTTTGCGGAAAGGCAGCTTGTCGTCGTCAAGGAGGCGCAGGCGATGAAGCATATAGATGAACTTTCATATTATTGTGAAAAGCCTCTGGATTCCACCGTGCTTGTGATCTGTATGAGAGGGGAATCGGCGGACAAGAGGAAATCCTTTTACAAGGCAGCGGCGAAAGCCGGTGTCGTGGTGGAGTCAAAGGTCTTGAGGGATTACGAGATTTCCCGATGGATAAGTTCCTTCTATTCAGGAAAAGGGCTGAACATTTCACCGGATGCGGCAGTGCTGCTTGGAGAATATGCCGGTACGGACCTTTGCAAGATAGCGGTCGAGACCGAGAAGCTCCTGAAAAATCTTCCGGAGGGCACTTCATCAGTAACAGCGTCCGATATAGAGAAGAATGTAGGTATCAGCCGTCAGTTCAGCATCTTTGAGCTGACAAAGGAACTCTCCTTCCGCAATTCCGCAAAAGCCTTGAGAATCGCTGCGTATATAGGGGCTTCTCCCAAATTTGCTATGCCTGTGGCTGTCAGTGCTCTTTTCACGCATTTTTACCGGATATTGAAATATCAGGCTCTGATTATGAAGAATCCGAGACCTTCGACAGACCAGAAGGCCAAGGTCCTTGGCGTAAATCCTTATTTCTTCCAGGAATATGACACTGCGGTGATGAACTATCCGCTGAAGAGATGTATGGGTGTCATAGCTCTGCTTGAGGAGTTTGATTTCAAGGGTAAGGGAGGCAATGCCGGGGAGGCGACACCTGAGCAGATGCTGATTGAACTTGTCGCAAAGATATTGTCTTGTTGATAGAAGTATAAAATTATATTGTTATGGCATTGATCCAATGTAAGGACGTGACCAAGAATTTTGGTGAAAAGACCGCGCTTGACCACGTGTCGCTTGATATTCCGGAGGGAAAGATATTCGGTCTGCTCGGACCGAACGGGGCCGGAAAGACTACGCTGATAAGGATAATAAACAGGATTACCATACCGGACGGAGGTGAAATCCTTTTCGGAGGGAGACCGATCACCCAGAAGGATGTCGAGAAGATAGGCTATCTGCCTGAGGAAAGAGGGCTTTACCGCAAGATGAAAGTCGGTGACCAGGCTATGTATTTTGCAAGGCTGAAAGGAATGAGCTCGAAGGATGCTTCCACTGAACTCAAGAAATGGTTTGTGAAATTCGGAATCCAGAGCTGGTGGAACAAGAAGGTAGAGGAACTTTCGAAGGGAATGGCCCAGAAGGTGCAGTTCATCACTACTGTGGTGCACAGGCCTTCGCTTCTTATACTTGATGAGCCTTTTTCCGGATTCGACCCGGTGAATGCACAGATAATCAGGGATGAGATACTGCAGCTGAAGGCGCAGGGGGCGACAATTGTGCTTTCCACCCACAATATGGAGTCTGTCGAGGAACTTTGCGATGAAATCGCCCTCATCAACAAGTCAAAGCTTGTGATAGCAGGAGGTGTGGATGATATAAGGCACAGATACGGCAACAATAATGTGGAGCTTGTCTATACTGGAGGCCCTGCCGTAAGTGGTGAGGAAAACCTGTACAGGGTGCTTTCTGACCAGGATGATTCAGGACGCCATACTGCCGTGCTTTCACTGGAGGACGGTGTCGGCAATTCGGATGTACTCAGATCCCTTCTGGCAAAGGATGTTGCCATCAGTTCATTCAAGGAACTCATCCCGAGGATGAATGATATTTTTATCAAACTTGTAACAGGGGAGGAATAAGCCATGAACTTTCGCAATATAGGTGTAATCATTTCACGTGAATATGTTACACGTGTAAAAAAGAAATCGTTTCTTGTCATAACATTTGTCGTACCGGTATTGTTTGTGCTTCTGTGCACTGTGCCTACGCTGATAATGTTCCTGAGCAAGGACGACGGCAAACGGATAGAGGTAGTGGACGAGTCCGGTATCGTAATGCCTTATCTGGTCAGCAGTAAGCAGATTGAATATACGGACCGCTCTTCGGAAAATCTTGATTCTCTCAAGGCGAATATTTCAGCTGACGGTGCGGATGCTATAGTGCATATTTCTGCGCTGGATCCTTCGGCCAAGACTGTCTCTGTGGATGTCTATTCCGTAAAGCCGGTCGCAGTGGAGATCAAGGAGGCCCTGAGTTCCAGGGTTGAAGATGCTGTCGAGGACTACCGGGTGGCAAGCTATGAAATAGAGGGGCTGAAACAGATAATGGATGATGTAAAGGCGGACATACCGGTGTCCACATATACCATAGGCGAGGACGGCGAAGACAAGATCACTTCTTCAGAGGTCTATATGGTCATTTCTCTTGCCCTGACTATGATTATCTATATGTTTATCGCCATGTTCTCCGGAATGGTCATGTCAAGCGTCATCGAGGAGAAGTCGAGCAAGGTCGTTGAGGTGCTCGTATCGTCGGTAAAGGCTATAGAGCTGATGTTCGGAAAGATAATAGGTGTCGCCTGTGTGGCGTTGACCCAGTTCTTCCTGTGGATAGTGCTCGCGCTTGTGCTGATTGTCGGGATCAATCTTTTTGTCGGCCTGGACAGCTTGGCAGGAGATGCCGGACAGATGGCACAGATTACTCAGATGACCGATGGAATGGGAGGCGCGGATCCGTCGTCCCTGTTCCAGTCTATGGCAGAAAACGGAGGCTCTGAGATTTCAGCGGTACTGACTACGCTCAAGGATCTGGACTATGGCCGGATCATAATGGCATTTGTACTCTATTTCGTCCTCGGCTATCTTCTTTATGCCTCTCTGTTTGCGGCCATCGGCTCGTCCGTGGAGAATGAAGGGGACAGCACACAGCTTCAGATGCCTGTCACTATACCGCTTCTTATAGGCTTCTTTATTGCTTTCTATGCTTTCAGGGCACCTGACAGCCAGCTTGCCTTCTGGGGCTCCATAATACCTTTTACGTCTCCTATGGTTATGCTTGCACGTCTTCCGTTCGGTGTGCCTGTCTGGGAGCTTGTGCTTTCGATTGCTTTGCTTGCACTGACTTTTGCCGCTATGGCATACATATCGGCCAAGATATATAAGGTGGGAATCCTTGTCTCAGGCAGGAAGTCCACATTCAAGGATTTGTATAAGTGGCTCAAACAGAAATAAATTATAAACCGGGTGCAGAAACAAAGTTTTACTTTGGTTATGCCGAGGTGCGATATTTATTGTAGAACTGAAATGAATTGAAATATATGAAAAAGGAAATATTGCTGTATCTGATGCTTTTGTCGCTCACTGTGCCTGCTGTTGCAGGAGACGGTGACATCAAATGGAAAAAGGATATCATTAATGCTTCGCGTACAGGAGTGACGGTGCCTATGGCCGACATACCTGCCGCACTTGGAACAGTAAGATGCCGCACGTATTACGCACCCAACGGACGTGTGTATAAAGGCGGTTCCGTCCATAAGGTGGCTTCACTTCTGACGGAAGCTCAGCCCGCTATGGCCAAAGTAAAGGAAGTCATTGCATTCTCTCCTGAGGCGATGGTAAAGGAATATCCGGAAAGCGCGCTGACCAACTTCTTCATAGACAATCTGATGATTGCCGTCGAGGAGGCTTCTGGAAAGAAGGTTGATGTCGGTATCGGAAACTTCGGCGGCGTGCGTGTGGATATGCCGCAGGGCAATGTGCTTTATGATGACATCAGGTCTATGTTCCCGTTCAGGAACGATATAGTGTATGTGGCTCTGAAAGGTTCTGAACTCAGAGCTATATTTGAGGATATGGCTGAAAAGAAATTCCAGATTCTCGGAGGTGTCAAGATTGTGGCGGCTGATCATAAGCTTGTGTCTGTCGAGATCGGCGGAGAGCCTCTTGATGACGACAGGGTATATGGTGTGGCCTCGATTTCATTCCTTCTTAACGGTGGGGACGGACTTTTTGTCGCGAACAATGCCGTTGAGGTGGATATGCTTGACATTGACATCTTTACGGCTATGATGGATCGTGTGGCCAAATATACTGAGGCTGGCAGGCCTCTTACAGGAGCGAAGGACGGAAGGGTAACAATCATTACAGAGTAGAAACGGGTATGAAACGTATATTTTTGATTTTTATTGCATTGTCGTGTGCGGCCGCGCTTTCGGCCCAGGACCTTGTAATCCTGCACACTAATGACACTCACAGTCATATAGACCCTTTGCGCAGCGGTGACCAGACCGGCCTTGGAGGTGTTATAGAAAGGGCGGCATACGTGGACAGCGTCAGGGCCGCGGCGGGAAAGAATAATGTGCTTCTGCTGGATGCCGGGGATTTCGGACAGGGGTCTTCATATTTCACAATCCTTAAGGGGGACCTTGAGGTCAAGGTTATGAATGCGATGAAATATGATGCCGTATGTCTTGGCAACCACGAGTTTGACAATGGTGTCGAGGAGCTTGCGAGACGTCTTAAGATGGCGAAATTCAAGGTGGTGTGCGCCAATTATGACTTCTCGGGTTCCGTGCTGTCAAAATATGTCAAACCTTATGTCATATTGAAACGTGCCGGAAAGAAGATCGGAATCTATGGTCTTCTTACTGATGTTACTGAAGTCGTGGACAGGGAGATTGCGGCTACTATGAAATATCTTGATCCGGTGGAGGTGTCCAACAGGTATGCGGAGATTCTGAAGGAAAAGGGCTGCGACTATGTAATATGTCTGACCCATATAGGAAATTCCGAGGATATTGAGCTGGCGTCGAAGCTGAGCAATACCGACATCATCGTCGGAGGGCATTCACATACTTTCATTGATGCTCCGGATTTTGTAGAGGATGCGGACGGGAACACGGTTCCTGTGGTGACTGACGGATGCTGGGGACTTTATGTCGGCAACATAACTATTGAGGAATAAATTGTCCTGACTTGCATATTGTAAGTCAATTCGGTATAAACTGTGATATACAGGGGCCTTACGGTTCCTTTATATCACAGTTTTTTATATGTTTGTTTGAAATTGTTATATGCTGTAATTTGTTTGTTCCCAGTTGAATAAGTCTATCTGTATCTGCCTGTTGCCTTTCGCTTGCTTTTGGATTATTTATTTTTAACTTTGCCCTATCTAACCTTTGATATGATATGAATGGACTGTTTAGAATTATGGCGGTGCTGATTTTTGTCGCGGCAAATGTCAGTGCCGTTTCTGCTGCATATACAGGGCTTGGCGGTCCGGACAGCCGGGTGATAAAGGGGACTGTAGTCAGCAGTGAGGACAATGCTCCTATGGATTTTGTCAATGTCTATGCCCTGGATATGGCAGGAATAGCCAAGGCTTCTGCATTTACCGGTTCTGATGGGGAGTTTGTGCTCTCTGTACCTAAAAAAGGACGATATACAGTCTTTGTATCATTCCTTGGATATGAAAGCCGCAGGATCGATGCAGAATGGAATGGTAATGCTGTGGATTTGGGTGTGATACGTCTGGAGCCTGCAGGAGAGCAGCTTGAAGCGTCTGTGGTCAGTTCCGGAACATTGCTCAGACGTGAGTCCGACAGGATTGTGTATGATGTGTCAGGAGACCCTGATGCATTCAGGATGAATATGGCTGAGATAATGACGAAAATTCCTGAACTGAAACGTTCCGAGAGGAACGGCAATCTGGTCTTTGAAGATGAGGGAATAACGGAAATACGAATTGACGACCGGATCAGCGGTATGATAAATGTCGACCGTCAGTATCCTATGCATTTTATCCAGGGAGCATATATGAAGACTGTGGAGGTCATTCTCCCGGGATCGCCTGAATATGACAACGAGAAGCCTATCCTTCTTATAAAATTGTCACGGGAACTGCCTTTCGGTTTTGCTTCCCGACTCAACGGCAATGCTGAGACGACCAATAGCTATTCGGCAAATGCTGACGCTGTGGTGAATACTCCTGTCACAGGAGCCGGACTGTCTTACAGATTCGGTTTTGACGGTCTTCCTGAAAGGGGCAGCAGGACTGAGACCGAGATAAGCCGATCGGATATTGGATACCAGTTGATAAAGGCAGAATCTGTCAGCAGAACTTTGTCTATGAACCATAATCTCGGTGTTAATTTCTTCCGTCCTCTGGCGGGAGACAAAGTCAATCTGAAACTTTCGATAAACACCGTCCGTAAAGATTCCGATTCGTATGAGAAGTCATTTAATCCAGGTGCCTTTCGGGACGGCATTGACTCCAGAACAAAAACAGTGTCGCCTATGCGTTTCAACGGCGCATTCAATATAAGTCACTCTTTCGGCAGGCGTAACAGCCATACTTTTACATATACATATTCGGACAATGCCGTAATGACCGGACAGGAGCGATTCTTGTGCAGATCCGGAGATTTGGCAGCAAAAAATGCAGGTGCTTCCGAAGAACGGTCACATAGTGCATCGTACGGTATGTCTCTCAATGGAGGCCAGAAAGTCCGCTGGGGAGTGAACTGGGGTATAGATTATATAAACAGGCACTATCATAACAGTTCTGAATATTATTTTTATAATTTCTTGACGGATGATTTTATGACTCTCATTCAGCCTGCATTAAGGATGAACTACAGACAGCAGGTGTGGCACGCGAATGCGTTGTACAGCGGTTCGGCGTTCCGCAACGGATTGAGCTGGGGAATCGGAGCGAGTGCCGACTGGCAGGAAAACAGGGGCACCGGAATTGACGATATTTCATTGGATTACTGCAAATTCGACATAACTCCCCATATCTCGCTCGCCGGAAAACTGAAGACGCACCAGATCAGGCTCAGATATTCTGCAAAATATAACCGTCCTTCAATGGAGCAGATGAATCCATATGCTGACATATCTGACTATATGAACATAAGGAAAGGAAACCCGAACCTTGTCGGAAGTGTTACCAATATGTTTAATGTGACTTATAAAAAGGATTTCAAATCAAAGATAATCCCTAACATATCAGTCTCCTATGTGCGCAGCTGGGTGGACAATATGATATCACAGGTGACTTCGGTGGATATTTACGGAGCTTCTTTTACCACTTGGGAAAATCTGGGTTCAAGTCATAGCAACCATATAAGCCTCTCCACTACTGTCAGGCCTTTGAAACCGCTTGGATTTTCTCTCTCTGTGAGCTACAACAACTCCTTTTACAGTTTTGCGGACGGTACTTCCAATGTCGTGAACTCATTTTCCGGCAGACTGCAGATGAATCTCAAATTGAAATATGGTTTCCACATGATGTCAAGCCTGACTGTAAGGCCTAACAACAACTTTGTGCAAAGCCGGAAAATCAGGCTTGAACCGCTTTTCGGACTGTCTTTGAGCAAGGGCTTTCCGAAACATAACCTGTATCTTGATTTGTCTTTTTCCGACATTCTCCACGGAAACGGTCCGAAGCTGTCCACGATATCTTCAGATACATACACAAAAAATATATGGACAGACCGTATAGGAAGATCGCTGGCCTTTTCCGTTACCTGGAATTTCGGTAAATTCAAGGTAATAAAGCCAGTGGATACCACAGCCTTCGATATGAAGACGGATTGATGGCTGAGTGCTACAATATGTTGAGGGACTGCTCCTTGATCTTTTCAAGGTCGTCCTTCATATTGACTACGAGCTTCTGGATGTCGGTGTTGTTCGCTTTTGAACCGGTGGTGTTGATCTCACGGCCCATCTCCTGTGCAATGAAGCCGAGCTTTTTGCCTGGGAACGGGTCTTTTTCTATCGTGTCAAGGAAATAGCGGCAATGCTGGCGGAGCCGTACTTTCTCCTCGTTGATGTCAAGTTTTTCAATATAGTATATCATCTCTGCTTCAAGACGGCTCTGGTCCGGTTCGAGCTTGAGTTCAGCGAATCTTGAAAGTATGCGTTCACGCACAAGTTCGGCACGTCCTTTTTCAAATTTCTCGACTTCATCGACGCAGGCCAGTATGCTTGCCACTTTTGAAGTCACATCCCTGTAAAGTATCGCCCCTTCCTTTGAGCGGAATTCGTTCAGATGGGATATCGCTTCCTTTATGCAGTTCTCCACCTTGTTCCAGTTGTCATCATTGATGACATCCTCTTTCTTGGCTGACATCACGTCCTGGAATCTGAGAATGGAAGCCAGTATCTCCTGGTCGGAGCCTGCATTGGACAGGCCCAGCCTCTGCCTTATTCCGGAGATCTGGTTGTAATAATTCATAACTATGTCAGGGTTGATCGCGCGTGCGGATTCCGCGGCATTCGGCTCGTATGTCATAAAGAAGTCTATATTGCCTCTTTCAAGTCCTGCCGCAATCATTTTTCTGACTTCAATTTCCCTGTCCTTCGGAAGCAGGGACGTCTTTATGCTGATGTCCGCCGTCTTACCGTTGAGAGACCGTATTTCCACATATAGCTTTCCGCCTGCAAGAGCTGTTTCGGATTTTCCGAAGCCCGTCATAGATTTTATCATTGTACCAAATTTTATAGACGGGCACAAAAATACTTATTTTTCTTTTAAGAAGCTGTTTTAATTTCAATCATTATAAATTTTATGGGGAATTAAAGCAGCTTATAGAACGTGGCTGCAACGGCTGGTTTTCAGGAAATGCAGGATTGGCAGACATGTTGCTATGGGGAATCCGGACTAAAAAGACAATCAGATGAGAAAACGGATTATTTTCCTATGCTGGCTATGTGTGCTGCTTCCGGCGGCAATGCAGGCGCAGCGCAATACAGTCTCTCCGGAAGAGGCCAACACGGATTCATTGAAGGCGGACCATAAGGTAAGCTATTTCGGGACCGGAGAGCGTCCCGATTCGTTGCAGGAACGCCGGCTGATAGATTTGTTCTATTACGACCAGTTCCGGCATTTCAATGATCCGCGTGCACCTTATTTCCTTTTTATGAGCAGGGATGCGGACCTGGCTATGGGAATCGGCGGAGTAGTACGTATGCGCGGATGGATTGACTGGGGAGGTGTAGTCAATACCGGAGGATTCATTCCGTATATGATTTCCGTGCCGGCGGATGCAGTCAACAGACGCAAGATAGGCAGTACCCCTTCAGGGACTGCGCTGTATTTCCGTGTGCTCGGGCGCAATGTGGCAGTCGGTGACTATCAGCTTTATATTGAGGCCAATTTCAACGGTTACCAGGCAAGGGACTTCTCACTGAAGAAGGCGTATGCGACGATAAATGACTGGACTCTTGGATATACAAATTCCACCTTCAGCGACCCTCTCGCCGCCTCTCCGCTGGTCGACGGACAGGGTTCTCCAGCTGAAGTCAGGACCACTTCCGTGCTTTTGAGGTGGATGCATACCTGGAACAGCAAGTGGGGAGCGGCCGCGTCAGTGGAGATGCCGTCATCACATATCGGCGCGAACGGGGAGACGAACAAGGCCCTGAATGACTGGATACCGGATATAGCCGCATTTGTGCAGTATGAATGGGGATACAATGAGCATATCCGTCTGTCGGCTATTCTCAGGACGCTCTCATATCGTGATCTTGTCAAAAGCAGCAATGTGACAGTTCCGGGATGGGGCCTCCAGCTCAGCTCCGTGTTCCGTCCCTGCCGTCCTATGACCATATATGCGACTGTAAATGCCGGAAAAGGGTATGGAAGTCTTTCAAACGATCTGCTTATGGGCAACTTTGACCTTGTGGACAGTCCGTACCGTTCAGGACGTATGTACACTCCTTGGGCTGTAGGCTGGACAGGAGCCGTGCAGTGCTATCTGCATCAGAAGGTATTTGTGTCGTGCACTGTCGGGCAGATGCGGTATATGCCGGCAGGGACTGTTGACGCAAATACATATAAATACGGACTTTATGTGGCGGCAAACATATTCTGGAACCTTACTCCACGCATACAGGCCGCGGCAGAGTTCAACTGGGGACGGAGGGAGAATTTCAGCGGAGAGGGAAATAATGCACGGAGGGTCAGTCTCGTGGCACAGTTTGCGTTTTGATTATCTATTTTCTATATTTGCGAGTTGTTTTGAAATTAAGCATTTCGCAGATTATGGAAGAACTGAACAAAGAGGTCACTGAGACCAGGAACCTTAACTTTCTTGAGGAGATTATCGAGGCGGACCTTGCCTCCGGAAAACATAAAAGTATAATGACGCGTTTCCCGCCGGAGCCTAACGGCTATCTGCATATCGGACACGCGAAAAGTATATGCCTTAATTTCGGCCTGGCGCAGAAATATGGCGGAAAGACCAATCTGCGTTTCGATGATACCAATCCGGTGAAAGAGGATACGGAATATGTTGATTCTATAAAGGAGGATATCAAATGGCTCGGATTCCAGTGGGAGAGAGAGCTGTATGCTTCCGACTATTTTGACCAGCTCTATGAGTGGGCTGAGCAGCTGATAGAGAAAGGTCTTGCGTATGTGGATGACCAGACCCAGGATGAGATAAGGGAAGGCCGCGGTACGGTCCAGACTCCAGGAAAGGAAAGCCCTTACAGGAACCGCAGCGTGGAGGAGAACCTCAGGCTGTTCCGTGAGATGAAGGCAGGGGTGTATGCGGACGGAGAGAAGGTCCTCAGGGCAAAGATCGACATGGCGCATCCTAATATGATGTTCCGTGACCCTATCATGTACCGTATAATCCATGCCCACCATCACCGTACAGGTGACAAATGGTGTATCTATCCTATGTATGACTATACGCATGGACAGTGTGACTCGATCGAGAATATCACACATTCTATATGTACTCTTGAATTTGATGTCCACAGGCCTTTGTATGACTGGTTTATAGAGAAACTTGACATCTTCCCGTCGCATCAGTACGAGTTCGCCCGTCTGAACCTGACATATACGGTAATGAGCAAGAGGAAGCTCCTTGAGCTTGTCCGCAACAATTTCGTGAGCGGCTGGGACGATCCACGTATGCCTACGATCTGCGGAATCCGCCGCCGCGGGTACACTCCTGAGGCGATAAGGATGTTTGCCGAAAAAGTCGGTGTAGCCAAAAGGGAGCAGCTGATTGACCTGCAGCTTATGGAATGGTGTGTCCGTCAGGACCTCAATGAACGTTCCAACCGTTATATGGTAGTCCAGGATCCTGTGAAGCTGACAATAACCAACTGGGAGAAAGGAAAGGTCGAGTGGTTTGACGCTCCACTTAATCCTGCCGATCCTGAGGGACCGTCCCGCAAGGTGCCTTTTACCGGTGAAGTCTATATCGAGAGAAATGACTTTATGGAGGAGCCTCCGAAAAAGTACTTCCGTCTTAAGCCTGACGGTGAGGTGCGCCTGAAATATACATATATCGTAAAATGCGTGGAGGTCATAAAGGATGCTGAGGGAAATGTAGTCGAGATAAAATGTACCTACGACCCTTCATCAAAGCCGGGTGCCGGTGAATGGCGTTCTGTCAAAGGTACTATCCACTGGGTTTCCGTCGAGCACGCGAAACAGGTGGAATTGAGACTTTACGACAAACTCTTCACAGAGCCTCAGATGGGTGCGATACCTGAGGGAGAGGACTACAAGTCCTATCTCAATCCGGATTCTCTCATCGTGTCTGAAGGACTTGCCGAGCCTGCGCTTCTTGAGGACAATTCAGGCATAGCCGTACAGTTTGAGCGTGCCGGATATTTCTTCAAGGACCCGGACAGCACTCCTGAGCATTTTGTCTTCAACAAGACCACCGCGCTCAAGGATTCCTTCAAGTTCTAAGTATGTTGCTTCTTCCTGCCTTTGACTGCGGCGGATACAAGAGATACTGATGTTACAGAAACTACAGAAGAAAATACGCAATTTCAAATTGTCCATGAGGACCAAGCTCGCGCTCGGTCTCGGGGCTATTGCGGCTATGCTTCTGTTGTCCAGCATAATATCAGTAGTAGAGTATGGCAGGATGAGCAATTATGTCTCCGATCTTATAGCGGCGAATATCCGGAGTATAAATGTGGCGCAGAAGCTTTTGTCGAAAAGTGATGACTACAACCTCAAGATACTGGCGGCGATAGGTGAGGACTACACAGGGTATCTCCCAGATTTTGACCAGGAGGCTTTTCTTGGCCAGTGCGACAGCCTGAGGATCAATATCGGTTCGAAGGACGCTGTCCCGATGGCTGACTCTGTCGTATATTCCTATACGGCATATATGCTTACTTCACTGGAGTTCAAGCAGGTGATGATGTCCGATTTCATCGACTCGAGGGACTGGTATTTTGACCGCCTGCAGCCAAGATACAACCGTCTGCGTGCGGATATCGAAAAGTTGAGCAATATCGCCTATAATGACCTGAAGGAAAATTCCCTTACGTTCCAGGCGAGTTTCTACCGGAGCATAATCCCCGGGGTCGTCTCAGTCGGTGCGGGACTTGTCCTTGTGCTGCTCCTGCTGTTCTTTATAATAGCATATTATGTCAATCCTCTTTACAAGATGCTTTCCGGTATCCGAAACTACGGGATGACCGGTACCAAATACAGCTGTACATTTGAAGGTACGGATGAGCTTGCCGCATTGAATGACGGTATAGCCGATCTTGTAGAGGAGAATATGGATCTGAAGAGACGCAACAAGATCCTGCGTGACGAGAGGGAGAAATTCATCGAATCCCGGAATTCCCAGGAGGAATAGTCTGATGAATATAAAGGTCATATCGATGAATGTCGGGCGTGCTCTTCTTGTCAGCGCGCTGTTTATGTTCCTGTCTATGGTGGTTTCTGTCCTCAACGGGATGGATTCCGCATTCGGGCCGCTTGCTATAAGCTTTATCATAACATTCATATTCGGTGCATTCCCGTTCATATTCGTGAGGCAGTCTCCGGCGATCTCAGTACGGGACGGATTCCTGATAATCGTGCTGTCCTGGCTTCTGTCTTTTATTTTCGGGATGCTGCCGTATGTACTGTGGGGAGGGGAGTTCAGCCTTGTAAATGCCTGGTTTGAAAGCGTGTCCGGATATACGACTACAGGATCCACCATACTTACGGATATAGAACGGCTGCCCAAGAGCCTGCTGTTCTGGCGGTCATCCACTCATTTCATCGGAGGTCTGGGAGTTGTTGTCTTCCTGCTGCTTGTACTGCCTACTGCAAGTCCGTTCCGTTTCAAGCTTACCAATATAGAACAGTCTTCGCTGTCACGCGAAGGCTACCGCTACCGTTCTATGAGTACTGTGTATGTGATGGTTTCTGTATATGTCGGTATTTCTCTTCTTACGGGAATCAGTCTTGTGCTTGCCGGAATGTCTCCGTTTGACGCAGTGAACCATGCTTTCAGTATCGTGTCTACCGGAGGGTTCAGTACACGGAACCTGTCCATATCCTATTATGACTCATTGCCGATCAATATAATCGTCACGTTCTTTATGCTTCTTTCGTCGCTGCATTACGGGTTGATATTCGCGGTGTTCGCGACACGTTCGCTGCGTCCGCTGACCCAAAGCCCGGTAATAAGATATTATCTCGGCTCCATTGTGGCGGCGACAGTGCTTATAGCCATATCCCTCAGGCTCTATGGCGGTTATGACGGGTGGAGCAGCTCCATAACTGATTCTTTCTTCCAGGTATGCAGCTATGTCACGACTACCGGATTCGGGATGTCCGACAATGCCGGATGGCCTTTTTCTTCCGGTATCATAATCCTTTTCATGGCTCTTCAGTGCGGGTGCTCGGGTTCCACTTCAGGAGGACTCAAGGCAGACCGTGTATATATTGTGCTCAAGGCTGTAATCCGCCAGGTCCGCACGAGCCTTCATCCTTCTTCTGTGACTCAGATCAAGGCCGGAAGGCATTATATAAGCGACAGGGATGCGGTTGCCGTGCTGCTTTATATGATTCTGTATTTTGCTGTCATAATAGTCGGTATCTTTCTTCTCGTGCTTTGCGGAGTCGATATCTTGTCTGCAGTTTCCGGTGCGGTGTCTTCTATGGGAAATGTCGGTCCTGGACTCGGCTCAATAGGCTCTCTCGGCACTTTCGCATACCAGCCTGCGGCGGCAAAGATCATATACAGCATAGGGATGATCCTCGGACGTCTGGAGATTTATCCTGTCCTGGTAGTGTTCACGATGATGTTTAAAAGGGACAAGTGATGGGTAGGAGTGATTTCTTGTATTCAGGTTTCATTTCTCATCTCCGTTATGAGCCGACCGGGTGTCAGCAGACCCTTCTGAAAAACATTGCTGATTTTATCTGCGGAGACGATGAGGACATTATGGTTGTCAACGGATATGCAGGTACAGGAAAAACTACGGCAGTCTCTTCGGTCATAAATACCCTGAGGGAATACAAGTCCCCTTGTGTCCTGCTCGCTCCTACTGGAAGGGCGGCAAAGGTCCTTTCCGGATATGCCGGAGGTCAGGCATATACCATACATAAGCATATCTACCGGCAGAAGGCTGTCGGAGGTGACGGTACGGGCGAATTCTCCCTTGCTCCGAACAAGGCGAAAGACACTCTTTTCATTGTGGATGAGGTATCATTGATCGGTATCGATCCGGGTCAGCAGTCCACATCTCTGTTCGGGTCAGGCAATCTTCTTGATGACCTTGTATCCTTCGTCCGCAACGGTATTGACTGCAAGATAATTCTGATAGGGGATTCAGCGCAGCTTCCCCCTGTAGGGCTGGACTGCAGTCCGGCACTCCTTCCGGACTATATGTCAATGCTTGGAGGTGTGACTTATTCTACCCTTACTTCAGTCGTGCGCCAGCAGAAGGAGTCCGGCATCCTCTACAATGCGACTCTGCTGAGAAATATGATAAACAGTGAGGATGAACAGTCCGGTGCAGGAAGTCTGAAACTGGTGGCGGGAGGACGTTTTGACGATGTGGAGAGGATAGACGGAGGGGAGCTTATCGGGGCAATATCTGATGCCTATTCCAGATACGGAGAAGACGAAGTGATCATATTGTGCCGCTCAAACAGGCGTGCTAACAGATATAATTCCGGAATACGGGCCTCTGTCCAGTTCAAGGAGGAGCGTCTTGTGCGTGACGACAAGCTTATGATAGTGAAGAACTGCTATCAGTTTGTGGGCGAGCTCAAAGGCGTGGACTATATCGCCAACGGTGATATCGCCAAGCTTATAAGGATTTCCGATTATGAGGACAGATACGGGCTGCACTTCGCTTCGGCAAGAATCTCATTTCCTGACTATGATGACCAGGAGATCGTGGCCAAGGTGATTCTCGATACCCTTGAATCCGAGAGCGCGTCTTTGACATACGAGCAGCAGAATATGCTCTACAATGGTGTAAATGAGGACTACTCTCATATAACATCCAAGAAAAAACGTTATGCCGCCGTCCGTGAGGACCGTTATTACAATGCCCTGCAGCTGAAATATGCAAATGCCATTACCTGCCATAAATCCCAGGGAGGCCAATGGAAATGCGTGTTCATCGACAATCCTCTCTGGCAGGATGAACTGACGACCGATGATTTGAAATGGCTGTACACGGCTGTCACACGTGCGACTGAAAAAGTCTACTTCGTGAATTTCAGGGACGAGTACTTTGCCGGGTCATAAAAAATTGATTATAGAACGATTAAATATCTGATACGATGAAAACTTTGAGATTGTCTTATGCTGCCGTAGCTTCATTTCTTGTTCTTTGGAGCGCGAATGTCTGCGCGTCGGATTTCAACAGCATTCCGAGAGCCTGGAAATGGATCGGGCAGAAGGAAGTGATATTTTCATACGACGGTACCTATACCGACAGTACTGCTTTTGTCTTTGATGCGGGCAGAAAGAAAATCCATACGGGGGTGACGGCTCCGGAAAAATATCAGAGTTTTCCTGTCAGTCCTGAAGGTGCGGTCAATATGACATATTCGCCTGATTCTACACGTATAGCGTTCACAAG
>VSOK01000019.1:40200-45587 GCA_009774765.1 Bacteroidales bacterium | reverse complement strand
CTTCAAGCCTATTATAAAATCCGGATGCAGTGCCCCCCCCGACACGATAAAACGGATCTCCGAAATAAAGCATATTGCCGTATTTGTAGCCTTCAGCATCAGCATTGTCGTAATATGGCATCATATTGCTGCCATAGAAGCACTTATGGAGCAGACCGACATTCCATTTCCTAAGTTCGAGTGACAGTTCTGCTCCGCACGGGAACACGTATTTCCCGATATTACGCCTGTCATTCTGCGCCCCCTGAAGCCATCCGAGGCCTATCCTGAGCCTCTGGAACGGAGTCATAGATGCAAACTCAAAATCAATCCTCGGGTTCAACAGAATATTGTCCACCACTCCCCAGACATTGCGGCATCCGGCAAAATGGTACATATAAGCAGAATAGCCTATTGACAGCCAATCCTTCAATCTCGCATCGCCATAGCTGAATATCATAAAACGCTCCCGTCTGAAATCCCCGTACATACCCATCCAGTCGCATCCCACCTCATAATATGCCTTCGGACGCCTGAAAGTCAGAAGAAGCCCTTCATAATTATTGTCATAGAATCTGAGGGAATCAGAGAAAAAAGACTTCGGATATTCCGCCTGTGAAATGGATTTCGGAAAAATTCCAGCAGTCATAGTCATATCTGTACGCCCGATCCTGCTTTTGAGCTGATAATAGATGAGAATCTCATTGAAAAGATCCCAGTTGTTCTGACGTTTTGAGGCCTCCTGGACATCCGCCCCGTCAGGTATCGACTCAGGGGAGACAGGAGAGCGTCCGAAATCCTTCATCACATCTATTCCCGCCATAACTTTATGGGAAATTTTGTCCGACTGCCTAACAGAAATTCCTGCAGATGGAGTGAGCCTTGCTCCGAAAATGGTCATCGAAGGAGAAAGGGTCGTCATATCGTATTCCCTGTTGTCAAAATTCATCTCGAAATTCAGGTCATACGCAAACTTCACAATATTTTTTGAGGACTCCCGGGCTGTACCGTCTGCCGTAACCACGTCTCCGTCAGATGCATCCAGAAGACACGGAGATACCGTGAGCATCAAAAACCCAAGTATGATTCCCCTCAAATATGACAATTTGTACATAGAGTCGATTTTAGGATTCCAATATGGATAGTCAAAAGGACAAATATAGCAAAAGTCGAGAGCAGAAGCAAAGTTTACTTTGATTATGCCGAGACCAGAGCGTATATATGAGCGCAAGCTCAAATATAGCAATTTCAAAAACGCAAAAGGGTCATCGCGGAAAAATCAGTTCTGATAGAAATACGGATTAGGCTTATCCACAGCCTCAAGTCCAGACAGATCAGACACATCCATACAATTGTGCAGACTTATGACAGCATCCGGTTTCCATTCCGAGAAATCATTCCCTTCAACGGCGACATTGCCGCAATACAGCAGATCTATCACAGGAAGCCCTCCGAACAGCGGCTTGAACGTCCCAGAATCCACAAACCTGTTGCCTTTTATCGTCATATTTCCGACACTCAAAGCATAGATGACCTGTGAATCAAAAGTTTCTATGGTATTGTCCTCAAAGACGACATTTTTATGATAGTACGCATCATTTCCCCTGTTTTCAACAGGAATAACAGGATCAATCTGAAGAATCGCCTGAGGGGAATGCCCACCGATGCCAAGATTGCGGAATCTGTTGCCCTTTATGACCACATTGTCCGTAGGTCCTGATTCAAACCAGAAATTCGCATCTCCGCATATACGGATTCCGGCCATCATTGAGGCGAAATCACATCCTTCTATCAGCACGTCTCCAGGAGTAGATATAAGAAGACTCCTGGCTCTGTTGTGGCGGACGATACAGTTTCGTATCACAGCAGAAGCACCCATTGAAATGTTGCCTGCGACAATTGAACGGTTTTCGTCAAGAAGCATATCAGGACAGTCACTGTCGACTTCAATCTCATAGCTGTTCTCCCCTGTTCTCCTGATATCAGTCACGACACCATCACCGAGACGTCGCAGGGAAGCCCTGTCTATAAAACACAATTCAGACCCCTTTTCCGCAAAGACATTTCCTTCCTGCTGACAATGTCCGAATGAAGTCTTAAGAAGAACCCTACCGTCTGCCGATGCCGTAGCCTTGTCCACTTTCATATATGTGCCGTGGACATTGGAGGCATCATCAAGCATACTTTCAAAAAGGCAGTTCTCCAGTGTCACAGTCCCTCCGCAATCCACAAAATGCGTAGCGTCAGCCGAAACTCCAACCATCCTGGAAGAGGATCTGCGCACTGCCGTAGAATAATTCCTTAGAGTTATGTCTTTTGAATATTCGGCAATCAGCGCCATAGCCCCGCTCCGAAATATATGCACATCCTCCACAACAACATTTTCACTTCTGCAGATGAAAATGCCCGGATAATGACGGTTTTTCGCGTGAGGACCCTTGTTGTCCCATATACTGCCGACAGGCGGAAGGGAGCGGGATGTAAGGCCACGCAACTCGACAATTCCTTTTTCTATTTCTATTGCCGTCAACTTTTCCCAGCTGGCGTGGTCATACAAGGCTGTATTATAATAAGGATCTCTTGTCTGCCTGTCAAATACTATATTCTCCGCAAGCGGATATTCCCAGTCGTATCCTCCGAAGAACAGCTCCCCGTCCCTTATGGAATATTTGTCTTCAGGAAGGACCTTCAACGTAATTGACCTGGCTGCGGCATCATTTGCAATCACCTCCCCTTCAAATGTCCACGGATAATCATAATCTATCGATACGCCTTCAATACGGATGTCAGAGGAAGCATACACTGCAAACGGCACCAACGATCCGTGCAGAAGAAATTCCGTACCGCCCTGTCCCTGATTGTGCGTATTGTAATCCATTTCCGTGGCTCCTGCACCGCGGATGATGACATTTCTCATTCCTTCGATAAGAAATACGACCCTTTTGTCACCGTTGTCATTGTTGGACACCGCAAGATATTTACTGGCAGCCAGTTCCGGATAAAAAGGATATGTTCCCTGCCCGAAAACAATTTCCAGATTGCCTCCGGGATGATTTTCAAGGATTTCACGTACTACTGGAGTATAATCCTCAATATCAGGATCATAAGACACTTTCACCACCTGTCTTCCGCAGGATGCAAATCCGAGACAGAAAAGAATCAATAGAATATTAAAATGTTTCATTGTGATAAGTTGTTGGTCCGGCCACATTTCAGCCTGTTTACGCAAATATATCCAAAAGGATATCAATAACAAAAGGAGAATGATTATTTTTGCTGAATACTTACGATGAATTTTGGAAATCATCCATTTATGAAAAAGATGATGAAACAACATAAGCAGTCTATCCGTTTCTTCAATGACCGTGAAGTGCGTGCCGTATGGGACGAGGACAACAATTGTTGGTGGTTCTCAGCAATCGATATTGTGAGAGCCATCAACAATGAGCCTGACTACATAAAGGCAGGAAACTACTGGAGATGGCTCAAACGTAAGTTGAAAATGGAAGGCACTCAACTCGTGAGTGACGCTCACGGGTTCAAATTTGAAGCTCCGGATGGCAAACTTCGTATTGCAGATGTACTTGACAGTGAAGCTGTGACGCTTCTGGCGAAACACTATCCGAACAATCGTGCTAATGAGTTTCTCGACTGGTTTACCTATAGTGACAATACATTGGATGGACAAAGCCGGAAAAAGGCTTATCAGTTGTACGAAAGCGGGCTGTTACGCAATCTTGAGCCCGGTACTGTGAAATGCCTGCAACAGATTCACGCATATATTTTTGGAGGGCTATATGACTTCGCAGGACAGATACGGTCCAAAAACATTTCAAAGGGAGGATTCACTTTTGCCAATTGTATGCATTTTCCAGGGACATTGCAAACCATAGAGAGAATGCCAGAAACCACTTTCGATGAAATTATGGATAAATACATAGAAATGAATGTGGCTCATCCTTTTATGGAAGGCAATGGTCGCAGTGCACGCATCTGGCTGGATCTGATGCTGAAACATTCGTTGAAACATTGTGTCGACTGGAGCCGGATAGACAAAAACGAATATCTTTACGCAATGCGAGAAAGCGTGACTGACAGTACCCGTATCAAGAATCTGGTCAAATCGTCTTTGACGACCAAAATTGATGACCGTGAGATGTTTATGAAGGGTATCGACTATTCATATTATTACGAACAAAATGATTGAGTCAATTTATGGTCATTCAGTAACTCAACAAGTTATTGATAGATATAAATAGACTGCCAAATTTTCAAAAAACATTGCTGATGCTGAAACTACAGACACCGGTTGCCGATTCCGCCTGCAGGGCGGGAATTTCATACAATGACAAGATAATGATGCTCGGAAGCTGCTTTGCGGACAATATCGGGCAATATCTTGTGAACTACGGATTTGACGTATGCGTAAATCCTTTCGGTACTCTATACAACCCTGAATCAATCTCCCGTTCCATAGACAGAATGATTTCCGGCATCCCGTTCACAGAAGAAGAATGCATACAGATGGGCAGCGGCTCGGAGCTGTTCTGCTCATTCAGCCATCATACATCATTTGCAAGAAAGACTATGGCCGAGTTCATCTCCAACGCAAATGACGCGCTTGCCAATGCTTCGGAATTCTACCACAGCTGCAACAAAGTGATCATCACTCTCGGAACAGCCTGGTGTTTCAGAAATATCGCATCCGGGCAGATCGTTTCCAACTGCCTTAAACGGAATGCAAAAGAATTTATAAGGGAAAGGCTATCCGCTGATGATACGGCAAGCCTTCTGCAGAAGATAATATCATCTGAGGCAGGGACAGACAAGCAGTTCATCTTTACAGTAAGCCCGATCAGACATCTCGCAGACGGAGCCCACGGCAATCAGATCAGCAAAAGCACACTGCTGCTCGCAGTCGACAATATAGTCGGATCAAACCCTGAGACAGATTATTTTCCATCATACGAGATAATGATGGACGAGCTGAGGGATTACAGGTTCTATGCGGAAGATATGGTACATCCGAGCTCGCAGGCAGTCAAATATATTGCCGATCGGTTCTTTGGCTGGGCTCTCCCCTCCTCTGAACAAAAAACCTTGGAAGACAACATCCGCCATCACAGACAATCACAGCACAGGAAGATGTCGGTGTGAATAGCACCACCGTCCAGGTGAAAGATTCTGACATGTATCGTTTTGCAAAACACGAGCAGGACACTGACTCATAATCTATTGCTATTCAACAAAATAACGATTCAAACCCTGCTTTGCCTCTAGAATTTGGGAGGAGCAAAGCAGATGTGTTTTATCTAAACAATTGATTTAATGATAATTACGAAATGCACCCCTGCTCGTGACGGGAAACGGGCTGATGGCCACGCCAACCAAAAGGCAACTACCTGATA
>VSOK01000019.1:0-40100 GCA_009774765.1 Bacteroidales bacterium | reverse complement strand
ATCAGCGGTAGAACAAGACAGCACCGTGCCCATCGGGCGAGAAACGGGCTGATGGCCACACCAACCAAAAGGCAACTACCTGATAATCAGCGGTAGAACAAGACAGCACCGTGCCCATCGGGCGAGAAACGGGCTGATGGCCACACCAACCAAAAGGCAACTGACTGATAATCAACCGTAGAACAAGACAACGCCGTGCCCATCGGACGAAAAATGGACTGATGGCCGCACTAACCAAAAGGCAACTGCCTGATAATCAGCCGCAGAACAAGACAACACCGTGCCCATCGGACGAAAAACAGGCTGATGGCCACGCTTTTAGAAGAAAACGAACTGGAATTGTAGATGTGTGCTGTACAGATATCTTATCATTTAAAATTTATTAACTTTGAATACACTACAAATCTAAGGTTGGTATTCTACTATTCCAGCCACAAAAACATTACAAACAATATGGGAATACACGACATACTACAAGAATTCGACATCGAAGGCAAAAAATTTGACGAGATAGAATTTATAGCAGCCTGCGGAAAATGCGATGAACAAACAAAGAATACATTAGAATACCGTTCCGAAGTATTTGCATTCCAGGTTATTGAAAATTACCATAGTGATTGTGACATTTTTGAAGGTAAATTTTATTATGGTCCACTGGCCGTCTCCCAGAACAGTACTAGCGGTGAAACAATGGAATATCCTGACAGAAGGAGCATCTCTCCGAAAATGATATCATACTGGGAAACACGAGCACACGAAGCCAATAATCTGACAATGCGATGCCGCTATGCAGGACTCGTATATGAATTCAAAAAGTATGTCACTAAAACCGTATGTGATATATCCATTGCTCGCAAATATATAGAGTCCTTGATTATAATAGCGACTAACGACATCCAGCCATATCTGTGTATGAACAAACAGGCAGCACTCAGAGCAATCAGCCTGTCCCATAAACTAAGACAGCAGGACTTATTGGATGAAGCTAAAAAATCTTTGAAAGATCTTCTGACACGGCATAACGCTGAGTACCAAATGGACATTCTGTCTGCAATGTACCAGCTCAGCAAAGACTGCCGTGGCGCTTACGCGAATGAGGAACTGAAAGAAATCATCGCTGGCTTGGATGCATTATTTGACAAGATGGCCCAAGACATAGCCCCGCACCTGTGTGATATGATGGAAATTGCAGACATATTGGCCGATTATTACCAAAATAAGGATTCGGATAGAATTAGCGGCATATTTGCCAAGGTCGAGAAGGCGTTCAATAAAGAACGATCCAGACTGACCAATATGCAAATGATCAACAACTATAATCAATTGCACCATATACTGCTCAAATACAAGCAACACTACGCAGCAGCAAAGTTGAGTATAAAGATAGCGGAACTGGGCAAAGGAGTGCACGATGAAATGAATGAGTTTTCTGCAGATATTGAGATTACTCAGGACAATATGGATGCCATAATAAGCCCCATATTCAAATACAGCAATGCAGAGACTGCTTTCAGCTATTTTGCAAAATTTTTTATCCCCAACAAGTCCCACGAAAAAAAGTCATTTGAAAGGGAATCGGCAAAATACTTCACATCAGTAATCCCGACCCACCTGTTTGACAGCAAAGGGCGTCTGAAAACTATCGTTGGAAACACCAGAACAGACTTTGACGGGAATCTCATCCTACACGTATCAATGTCAATGAAATTTCATTCAATATTTATGAATGCAGCCATCAGGAAAGGCATTTCAAAAGGAATATTTACAACAGAAAACATATTATCATACATAAGTAAATCCACTGCAGTCAAGTCAGACAGATTTTCCATTATAAAGAAAGGTCTTGACGCATACTTTGCAGAAGATTATATAGTTGCAATCCATCTGATTATACCTCAACTTGAAGAATGCATAAGGAATATCGCAGAGGCAGCAGCAATACCGACTCTAAAGCAAATCAAAAACGGGAATGGCTTTCAAGCCAGGCAACTGGATGATATGCTGAGAGACCCGGTTCTCACTAAAATCCTGACAGAGGACCTGACATATTATTTAAGAATCCTTCTGACAGACATCCGTGGCTGGAATCTTCGGAACACAGTCTGTCACGGCCTAGCCTCCCTGGAAACTTTCGGCAGTATTTCCGCCGATTATCTTATCCATTCGCTTTTGTGTTTGGGGACCATACGAACCGCTTAATACACTATGTGATAATTGAATAATATTTCTTATCTTTCAGGGAATTAAACTAAACACATAATTTATGGCACAATTTACAATCGCTTTAGACAGTGCGGGGAACAAAATAAATATTATGAATGCTCCAGAACACGAAAAATACACTTGTATAAATTGTAAATTTCCAATGAAGGCAAGAAAAGGTGACATCAGGGAATGGCACTTCAGCCATCATAATGATAGCCCAAAGTGCAATCACGATAGCTGGCTTCATAAGAGTTTGCTCAATGCTTTGACTGAACGGCTTGATAATTCAGAGCCAATGGTGATAGAAAGTCCGGAAGGAAACATTAACCTTACTCACATATCCTATGAAAGAGAACATAAATTTGAGAACTGCATTCCTGATATTCTAATCAAAAGAGAGAAAGAGGTTCTATTTATAGAAATTTGCGTTACAAGTCCGTGCAGTAAGGATAAAATTGATTCCGGGAATAAGATAATAGAGATTTGCACTTGTAAAGATGAAGCGATAGAGGAACTTTCATCAGGTCCGATAAACTCTAATGCACAATATTACGAATTAAAATTTTATAATTTTACCCCTAAAGAAAAAGAAGAAATATTTACAGATGCTCCGACAGATATTCCTGACATTCTTTCTGACGAGTTAAAGGTAAACAGAATTGTAGTGCAAGAGCGACAAAAACTTGATTCTAATACTGTTAAAAGAGAACATCACTGCTACTTTATTGTGCATTCTGATAAAAGTTATGAATTAAAGGACTTCTTAGTTTTCACAACAAATGACCTTCTGGTATTAGGAATAAATACAGTTAAAGACTTTGCCATAAATATCGGAAAATCTTATGCATGGAGAAAAGGATTAATAGACAGCTGTTTATTGAGTAACTATGAGATTCACATTGATATGCAGGCTGTCATTAAAGCGTTTAATGTCACAGAATACCCTATTGAGTAAAAAACACACTTGATGATTAGTATTGTTATTGCCGTTATACAATCATAAAAAATCTTACTGTTCGGAATATTCATATATGCGATTTGTAAGGTTCGTACTTGATTTGAAAGAATATATAATTTGTTATGCCAGGAATCAAATATCACTATGCAGTAGACAAAGACGGCAATCTAGTAGACATTGCATCAGTTTCCGAAGAGAATCGCAAGAACAAATTCTATTGCCTTAGTTGCGGAGGGGAATTGAGGCCGCGACTCGGATGTGTCAAGGCTCATCACTTTGCACATAAATCCGATGCTCCACATTGCTGTCAGGAAAGTTATCTACATAAACTCGCCAAACGAAAGCTAAAAGAAAAGTTCTGCTCAGGAAAGCCTTTCAAAATCAGTTTTTATCAGGAGGTCGAATGTTCCGATAAGGATTCATGCCAATTTTATCGGCAAGAAGAATGTTGTGCATCCGTCCTGAAGAGCTATGATTTGAAACAACATTACGACACCTGCAAGGAGGAGCAGCCAATCGGAGACTTCATCGCCGACCTGCTCCTATCATCTAAGAGCAAGCCCTCAACCCCACCAATTCTTATAGAAATCAGAGTTACACATAAATGCGAAGAAGCAAAAGTATCTTCTGGCTACAAGATTATAGAACTTCAGGTCACAAGCGAAGAAAACATTAAGACACTGTTCGAGTCTCCTATCGTTGAAAGTGCCCATCCTTGTAACTCCAATGACAGCGGAGCAATCTCATTCCATAGTTTTAAGAAAAATGCAACAGACGAGCCTCTGGAAATGAGAAGCATTCCTAAATTTTACCTGTTCAAAAGCGGTAAAGCCTATGTCTCCAATATGAACGATTATCCATCCTGCCGAGAAGTCTGCCATAAAGGCAATCCGAACGCTATTCTTGAACTTGGCATTGACAGATTCTACCTCGACCAGATATCTCCATACGATATTGGGTATATAACAGCCTCAAATCTCGGTCAAAAGACAAAAAACTGTCAGCTATGCAAATACCGCAAGGATGTCTACGGATATGCTAATACCATGAACTTATGTTGCCTCTACAAAAGCAAAAACACCCCTCAGTATCCCAATGGACCAGAGGCAAAAAACTGCCAATATTATAGAGAAAATGCTGAGCGGATACAAGAAATTAACAAGGCAATAAACGAGACACCAATTGTGATAGCAAAGTAATTCAATCAGGACAACTAATGCTATATTTGCAGGACATAACCACACTTTTATGAAAAAGTATATCCTCACCGTTATTTCACTGATATTTTCCATATCAAACTATGCGCAACAACCTATTCCAAGCGAATTCTTTGGACTGGAGTACGATAAATCATACTCTTTACAGGAAATTATCTCCCATATCGGAGAAAATGGGATTTATAGCAAAACTGTGGATACCATTATGTACAACCGCCAATTGTCAAGTCACATCTTTGAGAATGTCACGTACAATGGCAGAGAATATCCTTGTATGTGTATTTTTACTTTTACATCAGATATTTTGCATATTAAATCAAATGCTTTTGGAGGAGCAACATTCTCATTTACCAATCAAAACATCCCAGAGAAACAGTCACTTGACTCTATCTACAATGAATTGTCAAGCGATTTGTCCAGCAAATATACTATGATTGATATACCAGACCCCATCACTAATACGATTGGCAAAGTCAGTGAAATCAGTGAAGGCGACAATGGTATTGTAAGGCTAAGGTATCAAAAAGTTGCCAGCAATGGCATTGTGACGCTTGAATATATGTCTTTGATTATGTCTTTTGCTAATATTGTCAATACAATTTTGCCGACAATTCAGGACACGTTCTTCGGTCTTAAAATTGGCTCTCGTCAAACAATCTCAACAATTAAATCCGCAGTTGGATACAAAGGGACATTTCTTAACGAAGAAAAAGAATCATATAGCAACAGACTAACATTCAAAGACATAATGTTCGCAGGAAAGACCTGGGACTTTGGCACTTTCAGCCTGACAGAAAGCGGAGAATTGTATGATTTAAGTGTCAATATTAGCCTTACAGACTACAAATCAGATGACCAAAAAGAGGCAGACAAAACATACGAGTCATTCAAAACCAGACTCGCTGAAAAATATGGTGAGGCCAAGGAAGGAATTGATGACGATGGCAAATCTGTCGGTTATATAGGCAACAATGGCATAGGATTATCCTTATCCAAACAAAGAAGCAAATCAAAAGGTGGCAACTATCGATTATATGTCACTCTTAATTATTATTCATTTGAAATTTATCAGCGGCTTTTCAATCAAAGCAACGACGAATTGTAAATAAGCCATAGCGACATAATTGCCATAATGGTAATCATAATATGTATAATATCACCGTTACTCCTTGGTTATGCCCAATAATAACGGCGACATTATATGTATGATACAAATATGACAATGCCAATATGGGCATTTCTTCATTCTGGAATTTGTAATCCTGCTATATGATTGCTTCCAGGCTTTAGTATATTTCGCAATGGCCATATCTGCTTTGATCCAAACAATCAGAACAATATGATATGCTATTCAAAAGGATTCCGGTAGCGGCCGCAAAGCTGAAGGGCAAAATACCAGAAAAACTTCATATCATCCACAAAATATCTCTTGAAAAGCCTTTTGGGCTCCTTCAAAGCACGATATAGCCATTCCATACCAATACGCTGCCACATAACCGGAGCACGTTTCAGCGTACCGGCCTCAAAATCTATTGTAGCCCCGAGAGCCATAAACAGCTTCACTCCAGGCATCCTGTCCTTGTACGCCATAATCCATTTCTCCTGTTTGGGAGCACCGACTCCGACAAGAAGCACATTGGCACCGCTCTCATTCACGATGCTCACAAGTTCCTCACATTCGGCTGGATTCTTTTCAAAACCGTATGATGGGGAATGCGAACCCACTACAATATCCCTCCCCACTTTCCTGTTGATATTCTCACGGGCCTTGTCAGCAATACCTTCCGCCGCACCGAGCAGAAAAATCCGGCAATCCTTATCATCCTTATGATAAAGATAATACTGAGTAAAGAAACTCGACCCGGGGATAGCCTCAGGCAGAGGATCTTTCAGAAATTTCGATGCCCTGCACAATATACGGCTGTCGCATACTACCCAATCAGCCTTGCGGTACACATCATAGAACTCCCTGTCCTTCTGCAGCTTGACAAGATGGTCAACATTAGGCGTCACAAGCACTCCGCTGTCCAGCCTCTGCAGCAGCTCCTGCTGAGTCACCGACAGCACATCAACATTCAAAATACGGGTAAAAGACATAATATTAGAAATTTACATAAAACTATAGCATATCGCCATATATTTTTTTCAAATGCCCGATATTATTTTTCAAAGAAAAATTATCTGTTATAAAATTATAAGCATCATCACTGAATTTCCTGCGAAGCAAACTGTCTGATACAAGCATCCCTATCCTGTCAACCAATGATTCAATATCTCCTGGAGTTATCATAAAACCATTTACCCCATCATTTATAACTTCCGGAATAGAAGCGATTTTAGTACTTATATTAGGTATTCCATAAGCCATCGTTTCCAGAATCGTCATCGGAAGCCCCTCGTTATAAGAAGGCAATACATTGATCATTGTATTTTTCATAAACGCCTCTCTTTTTGCACTGTCTATCCAACCTATATGAGCAATTCTATGCTCAAGGCCCATCTGTGCGACCTTAGCCATAACTGCCTCCACGTCACCATCACCACACAAATAGACCTTGACATCTTCATTCATACGACTGTCCAAAATCAATAAAGCATCCAGAAAGTCATATACTCCTTTTCGTTTCCCGAGACGACCTAAAAACAAGATATTTTTAGCATTCATATTGAAAGGATTGTGTTCATATACAGGTACAGCATTATAAAGGACCTCTATTTTTGCTGCTGGTGCTTTATCAGCAATCATTGAAACAAGTCTCCTGCTCAATACAATATTCAGATCAGCCTTCTCAAGAATATCAGAAACATATTTTTTCTGTTTATCAGAAAGACTTTCATAAAATGGTTCAAACTCTGCTCCGTGATGATGTAAAATAGTCTTTATGCCAAAGAAGTTAAGTGTACGAACAAGAAAGGCTTTTCTGTAGAAACTTCCCCTTTCCGCCATATGAAGGTGAGCAATGTCAATATGTCTGGTAAGAATAAAAAAAATAATTTTTATATATGCCACCCCGAAAAAAAGCATAAGAGCATACTTATTCTTCTCAATATGTGTCGGGACATATATTATCCGGTAATCATCCCAGCCGTCATACTCAAGATAATTTTTGACAACAGATACCATCCCTCCTTTAACGGCGAGAGAAGAACCGCACATCAGGATATTCTTCATCGTATTAATGTCCATTATGGGAATCCCAATATTTAACAACTGCCTTTTTTAACAAATCAAACGAAATATACTCGCCACTCATCGTTTTTCTGCTCTTTTTTTGGAAACATAACCCATAAAATAAGCTATTTTGTTCCAATTTGGTTTCTATACTTTTATAAAATGCATCTGAATTTGCAAATGAAGGCCTTTCAAGAATAGGAAAAGACTGAACATTAGTAACAAAATGATTCCTGCATTTTAATTTATATATACAAAAAATACTATATAAATAAAACTCACTGAATCTATATGTGTTGCACAGAGTCAACTTCCAACTATGAAACACATTATGTCTGCTAATGCGACATAACAATTCAGACAAATTTTGTTTTTCAAAACAAACAGGTTGAGCCATATAGGCATACTGATCAAAATCTATTCGATTGATATCAAATAATTTTTCTGCTACAGAACAAAACTCCGAATGTCCTGGCACATCCAAAATATCTGTCCGATACAACATATATTTGTCTCCTTGTATCCAAGATGACAAATCCAATGGTTTCATAAGAACAATTTCACTGTCAACATTGAATACTGCATCATATTCATTGCCAATAACTTCAAACACACCTAATTTACAAATCTGTTGTATAATCCATTCTCTGACAGGCAAGCCAAACAAATTCAAATGAAAATGATGTCCCATTATTTTAAATGGAATACGTATTAAATACCACGGTAAAACAGAAGATTTTTTGAATACCTTATGTCTTTTATATGACATTCCATTTTTAAACAATTTATAATCTTCATCATTTACAAATATGAAATGATCTATATCAGGAGCAAATCTGTCAATACTCTCACACAAAAAAGAACATTCTTCGAAATCATCTTTATATGATTGGGTAATAAAAGCTACTTTTGCACTCATATTATATCTTTAAATTCTACTTCTAATCAATTTCGCCGGATTTCCACCGACAATTGAATACTCATCAAAATTTTTTGTCAAAACTGCTCCAGCCGCAATAATACTTCCTCGTTTGATATGGCGACCAGGAGTCATAATAACCCTTACCCCTATCCAGCAATCATCTTCTATTATTGTCGGAGGATGATTTTTGTTTGCTCCCTGAAAGCACATAGGCATCTCAGTTGATGAAAAGGAATGATTATCAGACACTATATGAACCTCTGGAGCCATCATCACATATTTGCCAATTATTGTATTCTTAGGTATGATGCTATCTCTACCAATACTACTATAATCTCCTATTTCAATATCTTTACCCGTTCCAAAATATACTTTTCTGTTTATGGCACTGACCTTTCCGCATTTCTTAAATATTCTTTTCACACAAAATATACGGATTGCATTAGCCAATCTACCGACAAAAGGACTATATGAATCCGGAAGATATTGTGCCAATCCATAATACAAAATCAAGAAAAACTTCTTTTTCATATTCTAACGAACCCAATTAAACATCCACGCATACAAATAAACCATATATTTACATTTCAAAAATATAAGCTTCAGCATTATATTCTGATGAATAGGCAAATACTTTGTTTTATATCTTTTTTGTACACTATTCCATATAGAATCCTCCACCACAGTCTTGATATATAATATTTTTGTACTGAACCTTTGTTCAGAAGAAACAATCTGCCTTATAAATGTACGGACATACCCTATAAACAATCTTGTAGGTCTCAACGCATCATTGTCATACTCTTTTGTTTTAATCACAAGTAACTCATACAATTTCTTCATTCTGTCAAATTTTTCAATTGGAAATTTCTTTGTCAGTGATCCTGAATTATAACAATACACATATAAAATATCCGGAACAAATGCCGCATTTGAAGCGCATTTCAGAAAATCTATTTGAAATGGTATATCTTCTGAGGCAAACTCACGTTCTGACACAAATCTGAGACTATTGTTTTTTATTATATCGGCACGATATATAGAATGCCATACAGACATCTCATAAATATATTCTTTCTTACTGTATGGCGGGGCAGCTATAAAATCAGGTATCAACTCATCTATTTGTTTGCCCCGAAATTCTTTATACCCATCAACTTCCTGGACATCAAGAAAACATCCAGGAGCAATTCCTTTTTTAAATCCCGAATAAACAACATCACAATCGTGTTCAGCAGCTGTCCTGTAAAGAGTCTCATACATATTTGAGCTGACATAGTCATCACTGTCCACAAAAGCCACATACTCCCCTGTCACCAAGTCCAAACCGCTGTTCCTGGCAAATCCAAGTCCTTTATTGGGTTGGTGTACGACTTTTATTCGATGATCTTTTTGAGCATAACAATCACACATCTGAGGACAACTGTCAGGTGATCCGTCATCTACCAATATGATTTCTATATCTCGCAGCGTTTGTGACAGCAATGACTCAACACATCTGTCAAAATACTGCTCAACATTATAAACAGGAACTATTACTGAAACTTTAGGCATTTTATTTATCACTTAATTTAAATCTTCTCATTTGAAAGCATTCCTATGGCCAACATTATCGGAATCATTGTCATTGTCACAAATGTAGGCGAAGCAATTGACTCAACAAGAACAAAAAACAGCAAAAAGATAAAAATCTTAAAACTCTGGCCATACTTGGATATATTACTAAATCGACATTTCCAAAATGCAATAAAAAGAATTATCCCAACCAATCCAAATTCAGCAATCAATAC
This sequence comes from Bacteroidales bacterium, assembly GCA_009774765.1. Lineage (GTDB taxonomy): Bacteria > Bacteroidota > Bacteroidia > Bacteroidales > UBA932 > Cryptobacteroides. Next base: position 29,836 of record VSOK01000019.1, on the reverse strand, counting down.
GGGATAAAAAGTATCAGAAAAGAAATTATTGTCTGTCCCATAGTCGTCAACAGACAACCCATAGACATTATTCAAGTCATAAATATAATACAACGGAGAATAGTATTTTCCAGAAGCATCTGTTCCAAATGTACCCAATCCACTTCCAAAAGGAAAATAATCCATAAAAACAGATGCTGATTTTACATATAAAAGAGAACGGGCAACACCCTCTTCTACTCCACTGATAAAATACAGATTAAACTTAGTCCAGCTCACAAGTATACTCACTGCTACCAACGAAACAGCAATCAGCACCCATTTAAGAGATATCTTGATTGATTTTTTCCAAAAGAAAGCAATGAACACAAAAAGAATAAACTCTGTATAAAACTTACTTCTTCCTGTAAACAGCCCCGGTATGAGCAAGAAAAGAGCAATAATCCAATCTCTTTTTTCCTTTCTCGAAAACACAAGATATGTTGCCGCACATAATACACACGGAGTATAAAATGCTGCAGTATTGGCATACAAACTATTAATAAACGGCAATATTCCCCATAAACACACACCAAATAACCAAGATAATCTTGACAATATTTTTTTATGTTCAGCCGTCAATGTATATTTCATATAATACGCCGCATAAAAACAGAGAAAAGGTTTTGTTATTGAAATCAAATCACGCAATTGTGCCCTGAATATATTTACACTGGTTATTTTTGAGTAAATTATATAAAACAATACAATAGATAAAAAAAATAGAAATTCCTTTTTTTTCAATATTCCACCGAACAATACGGAATACATAAAAAGAAGCATCGCAATAAATTCGTCAAAGAATCCAAAGGATGGCAAAAAATTCTCAAATACGGCATATAATAGTGCCAACGCGTACATAGACACTATAAATGATGAATTCTTCAATGATAATGTATTGCCCATACTGTCAATATGAATCAAGACTTGTTCAAATGAAGAGAATGTTTAATATCAACCAGCATCTCAACCATCTTGACATATACATAATTGATTTTATCCAATTTATGTTGTATAAAATACGTTGAAATACGTTGACGTAATGGTCGATTTATACGAGAAGTGCTTCCGGCAAACTTCTCCCGCCACAGGTCCGGACTATAATTGCCCGTTGAGTGAATCATTGTATCCGCATACCACGCAATTCTATTGTCCAAAGCGAGTTGCCAGGAAATGTTGTCGGCAGGCAGCAAGGATTTAATATGAGCATACGCATTCACTGCAGAAAAGATATAACGCTCAGAAAGCCGTGCTGTCATTGAACCTGTATTGGCACAATTATAATGATACAGCGGACGCTCTAAACCTGCTGTAATACCAGCTCTTGCAAATTGAGGTATAGTGACCACGATATCTTCTCCCCAAGAAATCGAGTCCGGACATTTCCAATCTTTATCCATCAGATAAAAATCTCTCCTCACCAACCTGTTCCACATATACCCATACTGTTTTCCATTATGGAAAATCATTGAAAGGACAGTGTCTTCTTTTGATAAGGAAAACTCCTGGGAAACGGCTTTTGAATGAGATTGATATTCGTTAAAAAAGTCACATACAACAATATCAGCATCTTTTTCCTTTGCTGTACGATACATAAGTCCGTACATATCAGGCTCTACCCAGTCGTCACTGTCACAATGAGCTATATATTCTCCACTGGCGGCATTAAGTCCAGTCACCCGAGATACAGCAAGTCCCTGATTCTTTTCGTGATTAACTATCTTTACCTGAGTTTTACGGTGCGGATATTCATCCAGGACTGATTTAAGAATCTCAATACTGCGATCTTTTGTACAATCATTTGTAAAAATGAATTCGATACCATCCTGCATTGTCTGCTCAAAAAGAGAGCGGGCACAGCGTTCAATATATTTTTCCACCCCATATACAGGAACCAGAACAGAAACATTTATCATAATCTACTTTTCTTTGCGTATGGAGTAACCGTATCAATATCATTTAGCCAAGTATCAGCAAAAGCAGAAAGTTTACCTGTCGTATTGTCAATATAATCAACCTGTTTGTCAAGAAGTATCGATAATATCATAGCGTGGAGCCTGGTAGTTATAACCTTACAATAAGGAGCAAGAAACTCACAGCCTGTTCTGACGAATTTTCCTCTCAAGTAATGAAATGCCATAAAATCAACAGCAGCATAAACTAAAGCGGCCAGGCATTTTATTGATTTCAAACGCTTGGCTACACCACACACCTTTCCAAGCCACCATAGAATTCCAGGTTTCCGTTCTATGGTCGGCCAATCGTGTATCTCTGTATCCTCACCGATACAATCAGGTGTAGATTCGGACATTTCCTTGTCAATCCTCTTGAAAAAGAGTTTTCTGTCCGTTGATCTGCTCCGGTATGGTATAAGCCTTTCCTCATTTATACAGAAAGCCATATCAGGAACAAGAATAATATCATTTGAAGAGAAATGGCGTACCATAAAATCATAGCTGTACTGATCACGGGCACAAAGATGAAGATCTTTGTGTTTTGACATTATCTCCGCATCCTTTTGGATCAAAGACTCATCCTGATACCATACAGATTGAGGAAACATAATGATTCTATTATTGGGATAACACTCTATTACTCTCAACCTGAACTCCTGAAACCACCGCCACAAATCCCCGAAGTTTCCGCCTCCCATCAGCAATATCACGACATCATCACTTAGTTCAGGAAATGTGAATGTATTATAACTTGTCGTCTTCAACAAACGTATTGAATTCTCTTTAAGAAAATCTGTTATTCCCTGCCATATAAGCACATCCCCTATATTGTTATAATATGGAGCATCCGCCAATATAGCCTTATCAGATAACAAGGGCCGCAGCTTCTCTGTAATAGTTTCACGAAAAGCATTCACCTGAATATGATTCATTTTCTTATAATTTTTCTTATAACACTACCCAATGTTCTCTTCATTCCCCGATAACTGCTATATACATTGGAACGGAAACGCTCCCATCCGCTATACTGCTCATTGCTGTCATACAATTTTTCTGACAGAAAACTCACCATTTTAGGTGTATACCACCCGGCAGCAGCCCTATTGCGAAGAGAAGCATAAGATGGAGCCTCGCTATAAGAAGGAATACAGCCAAGACTTAAGAAATGACTTGAATTTATACAATACTTATTGGAACAATGCTTACCGATTGCCATAAACTTGATAGGCTTTGTTATATCCTCGAATATATTCTGACGAATCCCCTGTCCATAACACCCGGTCATCTCTCCGCTGCAGAGGTTCAGGGTTCCTGACCACTCTCCTGCATAGCAAAACTCCTTATTATGTTTCAGGTTAAAATTCGAGACTGTAAAATTCCATAATGGAGACTCATACTCCTCCCCACGTTTTATATAGTCGCTTATTGTGCCATCAGTATGGAATTTAAAAACAGGAGAGCTTTCATCTCTTGTCGCCGCGACCTGTGGAGCAGCCCCCAATTCATTTATACACAACTCCTTTATTTCATTCCAATATGGATTATATCCATCATACAGATTAATCTGAACAAGCACAGAACAACCAGCAGCACGAGCCGTTCTCACATTATTGAAAAAACGTTCAAGCATATTGTGCTTCAAAAGTTCAAGATAATGCAGAGAAAAAGCGAGATGCAGCCTTGATAAAAGTTCCGGTTCCCAAGAAACTATTTCTTCAATACGATTCGTCATCGTTCCATTATTGGTCACATTGACATAATGGCCATTTTCCAATAATGCCTTTGTTATTTCCAAGGTTTCTTTGGGTATAAGAGTCTCTCCGGCCCCACAAATACTGAAATAGCAGATTCCGCCAAGCCTTTCTACGCTTAATGCCTGTTTTATATGTGATGCAGTATATTGAAATACCGGCATTTTCATCAATCTGTTATGTTCTTGTATCACATAACAATAATCACATTTAAGATTACAGACTGTTACCGGAATAAGACATTCAAAAAATCGTTTCATTATTATCTAATTTTCTCCTTAATAAAATTTATGAAAAAACCACGTTCTGATCTGACAAGTCCGCAATACCAGATGACTATAAACAGCAGGCATTCCCCTACAAATGTCAGAACAAAATAATTTCCGATAGACGGCCTGGTGAATTTGCCCAGAAATAACAATATGATTACGCTTATGAATAAGATCACAGCCGCCTTCAAAATCACAGATTGGAAATAGTCTTTTATTGAAATATACAATAGTTTCTTCAGAAAGAACAAACGTACAATCAACGATGCACAAGAAGTCACTATAAGCACATATAATCCCCAATAAAAATTCAATCCTGCTTTGAACAGAATAAAAGAAATCGGAAGCATCAGCAGGTTGACTCCACTTACAAACAATTGATAATTCCTTATTTTACCTTTTGCCTGTATTGCTGTACCTATTGTATAGGTAAACGATTCTATCAATGAATTTATTATAATCAATTGAACAAATCCAATTGAGTTTTGTGGAGGATTTTTAAGCCATATCCCCAAAATATAAGAAGTATTGAGCAAAACCGGGAATGATATGACCAATATCAGAAAAAAAGAAATCTTACATCCCCTGAAAACAAGTGATACAAAAGCATCACGTTCATTTCCTGCATAAGTTTTTACAATTTGAGGATTCAATGCTGTCATAAAATTTTGATTGAAGCTACAAATTGCATTATTTACCTGTAAAGCAATACTATATGCGGCATTTACCAAAGGTCCGAAGAAGATATTCAATATTATATTTAGCCCTTGGCTCTTCAAAGAAAAAACCAAGTGTCCAAGACTGTTCCAGACAGAAAACCCTAACATTTTCTTCAACAACGGTTTATTCCATTCAAATCTGAACCTGCATTCAGGAAAAGTCTTATAACAATAAACAATATACATCAACGCATTGATGAATGTCATCAACATTATAAGAAATCCATACGCTACCAATGTATTTCCAGGAACTACAGCAAGAGATAATGCCGCCCCTAATTTCAACAATGCCTCTATGACACTAAAATAGGCATATATCTGCATTTTTTCCCGTGCTATAATAGCCGCATTAAAAGGTACCTGGACGACAGAAATAAAAAACGTCAGGATTGACATCTGATATAAAACACTCACAGCAGACCTTTTTTCTGCAGGATATTCCAAATAATCATTAACCAGCCATATTCCCAATGTCTCTGCCAAGAACAAAATGCCTATTCCTATAATAAAATGAATTATTACTGCACTGTTGAATACAGATGAAACATTTCCATTGTCGCGTCCTATTTCAAATGATAAAAAACGCTGGGTTGACTGCGCCATCGCACCATTCAAAAATGCAAGCGCAATGACAACTCCTCCAACGGCATTATAAATCCCATAGTCCTCCACGCCAAGTTGATTCAAGACAACACGTGAAGTATAGAGAGTAACGCCCATAATAAGCAACATCCTGATGTAAAGCATCAGGGTGTTCTTCGCTATGCGGCGATTATTTTGACTATAGGTTTCTTTCTTAGTCTCCACAATTATTCAAATGATTTAATACGCCTGCTTGTCGCCGCCAAGAATCTGGATGACAGTCATAAGGCATATCTTGATGTCAAGCGCAGGTGACCAGTGCTCTATATACCAGATATCGTGTTCAACACGGTTTTTCATCTCGTCCACAGTCTTTGTCTCGCCCCTGCATCCGTTTACCTGCGCCCATCCTGTTATTCCCGGTTTCACAAGATGCCTGATCATATAGCTTGATATCAGTTCGGAATACTTGTCGGTATGGAACTCCATATGAGGCCGCGGCCCGACAAGGGACATATCGCCTTTGAATACATTGACGAACTGCGGAAGTTCATCAATTGACGTTTTCCTCAGAAAATCACCGAATTTTGTCTTCCTCGGATCATTCTCCGTTGCCTGCATCTTGTCCGACTGCGCATTGACTCTCATCGACCGGAATTTCAGACAATCGAAGGCCTGGCCGTTATACCCCGTCCTTTTCTGTCTGAAAAGAACCGGACCTTTTGAAGATATCTTGATTCCGACAGCGGCAAACACCCATATAAAAGGATAAAGCGTAACAAGGAAAAGTCCTGACACGACAATATCGGTAGTACGTTTTACAAGCCTCATCCACGGATTGTTCAAAGGCTCATCCCTGAGACTTATGACCGTGACCTGCCCGAATTCTGAATGAGTCATCCTCCGGCGAGGATATCCGTTCATATTTGGCACGAACCAGAATTGGATCAACTTTTCTTCAGTCATCCTGATGACTTCATTGACAAGAGACGGATCTGAAGACGGATTGATGGCGCAATAGATTTCATCAACATTATCGTGAGAGGCCAGATAATCTATTATATCATTGGTTCCTCCGAGTTTCACTGCGCCTTCAGGGATGTGCTCACTATATTTGTCTGTAAAAAATCCGAGTACCGAATATCCGTGGGCTCCATATCCCAATGTCATTTCCTCATAAATCGAGACATTGTTGTCATCAGCACCAAGCATCAGTACCTTATATTTGTTTCTTCCGTAAATCCTGATTCTTTTTATGACATATCGTATCAGTACATGGCACAATGCGATCAGGACTGAAGCCAATGCAGTCTGTACAAGGAAGAATTTCATCGGTGCTATACGGCAGAATGCCCATATAAATATGATGAAAAATGCCATAGCGACTATCGTCTGCAATACTCCGCGCAATCCGACAATTATATTGGAGACCCTACGCTTATGTACGGAAAGCTTGACAATCGATATGGAAAGTGCATAGCTTATCAACAGCATCAGATAAGCCCCGGCATATCCCAATCTGCTGGTAACCACATTGGCCAGTATATTTACCTCCGACAGCAGAAAGGAAAATACTATGAAATGGATGGCGATATCCGCCAGATATGTCGGAAACTTATAATAGATAGTTTCATTGGTGTTTGTTCTGTTGGCCATTATTAATCAGTTGTTAGTTTTCTTCTATAACCGTCTGCTGTATTTCTCCACAGACGGCATCACATACGGAACGTACTTCAAGACAGAATCTTGCACGGTCAGGAATGTCATCGCAGTATAATTGCGACTTATACGCAGACTCTGCTGCACGTATTTTGTCCTCGCGGCTAAAATCAAGAAAAAGAGCCGAATACATCCTCATCAGATCAATGCGGCACAGTGCCTGCACGGCCGTAACCCCGTCCCATTTCCCGTCATCCTCCACCGTGGAAGCCCACATGTCAAGCAGTTCCGACACGGCAGCATCCAATTCACGGTACTGTTCACGGCAAAAGCATATATAATCAAGTACGACTCTAACAAAAAAATAGACAACTTTTTCAGACTCGAAGTCATTCCCGAAACTTCCGGACAACAATTTTCCTGCATTTTCTGAGATGAACTTATCAGCCAAAACATTGTGCCTGTCCACAAACTCCCTGTTGCAGACGGCCATAGAGTTCCCTATAAGATAACCTGTCAAAGCCAGGATTTTTCCCCGCTCCAATACGGATTCCATATCTCCGTACATTCCGGTCAGCAGTTCAAAAAGCTGGCGGATTTTCCCTCCGTAAATCTTCCTGTCACCGTATTCCTGATCCAACCCGTTGACAGACACAAGATTATACAGCGCATCATAAATATATGCGCTGCAAAGCATATCTTCCAGTCCAAGACAGGAAACATCTGTCTCCTGAAGCTCGGGAAGAATATTTTTCAATTCATCTGATGTCATATCTTTTCCAAAAAAGAAGGATGAATAAACGATGTGGCAACAGCTGCTATCCCCTCGATAGTAACGATAAGACGCCTGTCATTGAATATCCTTTTTATGTGTCCCTCAGCCCCCTTGAAGACTCCATCCGTCACACGGACTCTCTGGCCGGTATGGTATTCCGGCAGATCCGCTCCAAGATATTTCAGACCTTTGTCCTGGGCCGATGTGACAATCCTGAAGATTTCCATCTCCTTGTCAGGAATTGCAGTAGGCTGGAACGTAGGCCCGTCACCATATATGCGGAGTTCCTCACTGAACTCTTTGCCGATTTTACGGATCCCTTCAGATGAGCTGCATATAAACAGAAGTGAATTGATGAGCGGTTTTCTGACATACTTAAGTCCGTCCGATCCGTATGTCTCCTCCATAAATGTCGGGATATATGTCTCGAACCCCTTATTCATAAGGGAATTCACGATCGGATTTACTTTGTTGTAAAAGACCTTTGCAGCATACCATTGCCGATAACCACCCATTGACTCAATAACTGTTGCAATTCATTATGATACAATTCTCCCAGTCCTCCACATCTGCCAATACCTTGTTGCAGCACGGCAGATATGAAGCATTCCAGACCATTCCGCTTTTGAAACTCGGAACACGGGCAATTCCCATCCCGGGAACTGTCTCCGTCGGTCGTAACGCATCCATCTCTGAGCAAGAGATGGACATACAGAATAACAGGTTGTTTTCTAACGGATTGGCCAGATGATTATACAACACAAGTTTTTGAAGCGTCTGTAAAGAATGCAATAAGTCTGTCGGAGATGATATCAGGTTTTGATTTGTTGTCTTGATCTGATTTGTGACGGAAACTGTGATAAAGTCCGGCATTTAATTGGCTCACAGTCCGATAATTTGAACGGGGGGGGTAAAAGACTCTAAAATCTCCATTATTCTTACTTGGAAATCAGCATTTTATTCCTATTTTTGCAAACGCAAAGTCCATCTCTTGCTCAGAGATGGACTTTTTTTATATCAACAAGTGAACAAGTGTGCCCATCGAACAGGAAAAGGACCAATGGGCACATCAACAGAACAAAACACGCTGAATATCAGACAGGAAGGAAAAAACAAACGTGACCATCGGACAGAAAAAGGACCGATGGGCACATCAACAGAACAAAACACGCTGAATATCAGACAGGAAGAAAAAAACAAACGTGACCATCGGACAGAAAAAGGACCGATGGGCACATCAATAGAACAAAACACACTGAATATCAGACAGGAAGAAAAAGCAAACGGGGCCATCGGACAGAAAAAGGACCGATGGGCACATCAACAGAACAAAACACGCTGATTATCAAGCAAGAAGAAAAAACAAGCGTGACCATCGGACAGAAAAAGGGCCGATGGGCACATCAATAGAACAGAAGAATGGTTCAAGTAATATCCGAAAAGATCATAAGAAGCCGCAAAGACGAAAGATTCCCAACGTCAAACAATCAGGGACATTGGGAACTAGAGAGCATCACAAAGCAATGACTATCAACCAAATGCTGACAAAGGAGGTTCCCAATGTCACATAATCAAGGACATCGGGAACGAACAGACATCGCAAAGCAATGACTATCAACCAAATGCCAACAAAAGAGGTTCCCAATGTCACATAATCAAGGACATTGGGAACGAGCGAGTATCGCAAAGCAATGACTATCAACCAAATGCCAACAAAAGAGGTTCCCAATGTCACATAATCAGGGACATTGGGAACGAACAGACATAGCAAAGCACTTACTATCAACCCAATGCCGACAAAGGAGGTTCCCAATGTCACGCAATCAAGGACATTGGGAACTAGCGAGCATCACAAAGCAATGACTATCAACCCAATGCTGACAAAGGAGGTTCCCAATGTCACATAATCAGGGACATTGGGAACTAGCGAGCATCACAAAGCAATGACTATCAACCCAATGCCGACAAAGGAGGTTCCCAATGTCACAAAAACAGGGACATTGGGAACGAACAGGCATCGCAAAGCAATGACTATCAACCCAATGCTGACAAAGGAGGTTCCCAATGTCACGCAATCAAGGACATTGGGAACCAAACCTCCGCTATCTCTAACAAATCATTGGTTACCGGTCTGCAGCAATCTGCTGAAACCGAAGCTCAACCACGGTGCCGGGACGTGCGGCCACAGTGACAAAACCGCCGCAGACAGCGTCCACACAGTCAGTGTTCGCCCCATGCGCCCCTTGCGTTCCCTGCGTTCCCTGCGTTCCCTGCGTTCCCTGCGTTCCCCGCATTCCCCGCGGCCTCTGCCCGCCAGCAGGAAGTCCGGTCAAAAGTCCAGCCGAGGTCCGCTGGCAGCATTTATCTGTCCTCAGGGTCTTGCCGTCCTGAACAATGCACATACCTTCAGGGACTTTGATTATGTTCTCACGCGCCGGACCTACGGTAAGGGTCATCAGAACAGGCCTTCCGTCTTTCCATTCAAGGTCTACGGATGCACCTCCACGCACTTTGAACCCTTCAAGACTTCCGGACGCCCATTCGGAAGGAAGGGCGGGAAGGATATTGATGAATCCCTCGTGGCTCTGGAGCAACATTTCCGATATACCGGCCGCGCCTCCGAAATTGCCGTCTATCTGGAACGGAGGATGCGAACAGAACAGATTCGGATATGTCCCTGAAACGACTGAGACGACAGAAACACCCTTATCTACAGCCCCCAAAGCATCTCCAGAACCATCGGCATCCACAGAACCCGAAGCATCCCTATTGCCGACAGGATCACCGGCCTTTCCACCGGCATACTGATAAGCCGGATGAAGCAGACTCCGCAGAAGTTTCAAAGCCCTGTCACCATCCCCGAGCCTTGCCCAGAAATTAATTTTCCATGCACGGCTCCACCCCGTAGCTTCATCTCCACGGCGGTTGAGAGTATTCCTGCAGGCCTCTGCCAGCTCCGGTGTGGCCGATGGAGAAATCTGATTGCCCGGATGCAGACCATACAGATGGGAAACATGTCTGTGATGAATGTCAGCCTCCTCGTAATCCTCAAGCCATTCCATAAGATACCCGTCAGGACTTATCCTGTGCGGAGGAAGCTGTGAGACAGCGGTCTCCAAAGAATCAACAAACGAGTCCCTGACATAGTCCGCACCGCTTTTACGGAGAATACCGGAAGCGGTCAAAGTATTCGTGAACAGCTCCCTTATCAGCTGATTGTCCATAGTTGGTCCCATACAGATGCTAACTTTCCTGCCGTCGCAAAGAAATTCATTCTCAGGAGATGAAGTAGGCGCAGTCACAAGATATCCATATTTCCTGTCACGTATCATAGTCGAGAGGAAAAATCTCGAAGCACCTTCAAGAGCCGGATATATTCTCGCAAGATATTGCTCATCAAGAGTATAAGCATAGTGTTCCCAAAGGTGTGCACAAAGCCAGGCTCCCCCGGTATTGGTAGCTCCCCAGGACGGATGCTCTCCAGGAGCGGTATAGTTCCAGACATTCGTCATCATGTGCTGTACCCATCCGTCGGCATCAGGACCATAAAAGTCGGACGCAGTCTTCTCTCCGCTCGGTATCATCTTAAGGACCAGTTCCGTAAGAGGGAGATGAAGTTCGGACAGGTTGCCCTGTTCCGCAATCCAATGGTTCATCTGCACATTGATATTGGTATGATAGTCTCCGTTCCACGGAGTTGCGAATGTATTTGCCCATAATCCCTGAAGATTGGGAGGAAGGCTTCCTTCACGTGTGCCTGAAATCAGAAGATACCGCCCATAGTTATAATAAAGAGAAGCGAAAGCATTGTCTTCCGCACCTTTGGAATAAGCATCAAGACGCTCATCTGTAGTGAGTCCCTCAGTCCCTGCAGATGACTCGATGCTGACAGATGCCCGTCCGTACAATCTTCTGTAACTCTCCACGGACGCATTATGGAGCCTGTCCATCTTTTTTGTCATACGCCTGATCCCGCAGGCATCTTTTATCACATTACGGGAGACGACGGCAGAAATGTCATTCTCCGCCTTTGAATCATATCTGTCACCTTCAAAGAAACTTGTCGCGGCAGACACGACAATCCACGCCTTGTCGGCACCTGTTACTTTTATAGACGGGACACTCCCATTTGAATTATCATCAGACGGAACACCGTACACCTCAGCATCGCTTCCACAGGCGACAACACCAGCATAAGCGGCATAGCTCATTCCAGTAACGCCTTCCTTTCCGCTGTCCAGATTCCCGCTTATCTTGAGAAAGCCGTTTTCTGTCAGGCGGCAGTCCCCTCGTCCGTCCCTGCCGATTCTGACGGCAAACTCTGCCACTCCCTTACCGACAGCATCGATTTCAATGACGATAACATCCTTGTCCCTCGAGACATAGTATTTTCTCATATAGTCCACACCATCCGCGGAATATCCGCTAAAAGCCGTAGCTGTCTTCAGATCAAGCCATCTCCGATAACTTCCGGAAGAGACATCAGGCAACAGCCCGTTCCCGTCAACGCCAAAATCAATATCCAGCCATCCGAGCACCTCGTAGCTTCCGTATGTACCTCCGTCTGTCTGCTTTTTGGGCACAAACCGTTCATACATCAGCTCCTGCGCCTCCACATTACGCCCCTGCTGCAGAAGTTCCCTTATCTCCGGGAGGCTGGCCGCCGCATCCGGATTTGCATAATCCGTCTCACAGCCGCTCCAAAGCGAAATCTCATTAAGTACAATCCTTTCCTTTTTTATGCCCCCGTCCGGCATTATCCCGAGACGTCCGTTACCGAGAGGAAGCGTCTCTTCCCATAACGACGCCGGCTCATCATACAGCAGGATGTGCTCAGGATCGGATTGGTCCGAATCTGTATTTGGGTTATATGCTCCGTAAATGCACGAAGCAGCCAGCAAGGCCGCAAGCGGAACGGCATAGAAAGCATTGACTTTCATATATTGCAATTTAAAAGGTTGTTGTGATAATCCTTACAAATTTAAAAACAATTTTCAATCAAGGGCAGGAGAGAAGTTGCAGATTTAAATTTTATAATTACCTTTGCTGTGTACTAATTCACTATGACACCTAAACCGGGACAACTACCGTGCAGCATTTATTGTAAACGAAGTATAGAATAAACGCTTAAGCCGAGAGCAGATACAAAATTTTACTTTGGCTATGCCGAGGCGAGAGTGTTTGTAGATTGAAAATCTAAATTATAATGGAATATGGTAAAGATTGACAACATCAGTTTCAGCTACGGCTCAAAAACAGTACTGAACAATATCACAATGACTCTTGAAGAAGGCAGAATCTACGGGCTTCTCGGAGAGAACGGAGTCGGCAAGACAACACTACTGACACTATTGTGCGGGCTTAAAAAAGCCAAAAGCGGAACAATAGACATTGACGGGCACAATCCGTACAAAAGAGAGCCGTCATTTCTGGAAAACCAGTTCTATCTTAGCGATGAGGTACCTGCAATGCAGATGAAAGCTACAGATTATGCGAGGACATACGGAAAATTCTGGAAAAACTTCGATCCGGGAAAATTCACGGCACTGATGGAAATATTCGAGAATGACCATCAGCAGCGTATGGACCAGATGTCTTTCGGACAGTTGAAAAAGACATATATCAGCTTCGCGCTTGCCTGCAGCTGCAAATACATTTATATGGACGAGCCTACCAACGGTCTTGACATACCGTCAAAGGCGCAGTTCCGCAAAGCCGTGACAAAATACACTGCTGAAGATTCCGTTATACTGATCTCAACGCATCAGGTACGTGATCTCGAAAACATAATCGACCCTATCATCATCCTTGACAGGCAGGACGTACTCCTGAATGCATCAACAGAAGAAATCTCCCGAAAGCTGTTCTTCGACTACAGCAACGAAAGATATGAAGGAGCACTTTACAGCGAGATCACACCGGGCGGCAGCATACAGGTCTATCCCAACCTTACAGGAGAAGAAAGCAAGGTGAACATCGAAGCGTTGTTCAACACGGTCCACCAGCACAAGGATCTGATAAAAGGTATGATGAAAAAATAAGGCTTATGTATCGTTCACAGACATTCGACTGGAAGCGGTTCTGCAGATATTTCAGTTTCGACTTCCAAAATGCTTTCCGGAGACATTGGCTGATTACACTCCTCGCAGGTCTTGTGCCGATGTTCCATTTCACAGTCATCGGACTGCTCGCAATACTCAGCGGTTCGGAGCAATGGAACACCCATCTGTCGGTCAATGATATGATACTGGCCGCAGTATCCGTTTCATATTTCCTGATGACCCCAATCCTGCTTTACGGGAAAATCACGGACAGGGCGGAGGGTGCCGTATGGCAGATGCTTCCCGCATCACACTGCGAAAAATACGTCAGTACAATACTGAACAGCATAGTGCTGTTTCCACTTGCATTCACTGCAGTATATCTTGGTACGGACTGGCTGATAACAGTGCTGTTCCCTGCCCATACGGAGTCCTCCATAATAAGCAGGATCGGTATGGCTTTAATAAGATGCGAATCTACCGAAAGAGCAAACACCCTGGAGGTTCTGGTGATGTCAAAATTCTTTCTACCGTATATGGTATCCTCTGCAGGACTTTGTGGAGCCGTGCTTTTCAAAAGGAACAAAGGTTCAAGGACATTCCTCACTGCCATCCTCTCGTTTGTCGTGCTTATCGTCATCATTGCGGTCATTGCGGCAAAAGTGGAAATGGGATCAGCCGTAGAATTCCTTGACAGGAATCTGCAATGTCTCTGGTACTGTTTCCAGACTGCAGCGGCTGTATGCTGTCTTATATACGTCTACTTCAAAACACGCAAAATACAATTGTAGATTATGAATGAGATATTCAATTTCAAAAGATTCGGAACATATTTCATTGCCGACATCAAAGGATGTTACCGGAACTACGGACTCAGCCTGATTCTGCTAAGCCTTTCCGGAGTCATATACTACATTATATCCGGACTTATCGGAACCATTATCGGCGAAGGGTGGGAAACACTGATTTCCGGCATAACGACATTACTGATATTCATCGCGTCATCATTGGCGATAGTCATATCCATGCCGCATAAATGCTACGGGCACATAACCGACAGGAGAATGGGAGCTTCATATATACTGCTTCCCGCATCGACATTTGAAAAATTCCTTTCAATGATAATCAACAGCATTGTCGTGATACCTGCCGTTTTCTGCAGCATATTCTTGGGAGCGGACGCAATACTGGCCGCACTGGACAAGGAATATGTATTCTGTCTCACGGAATTATCCTCAAACATAGACATAATAATGTCCATGTTAACCCCTCTGGACGACTTTGCCGGCGGAATCCTTACATTTCTCCTTGGAGCCGTATACTTCCGCAAACATAAGATAGCCAAGACAATACTTGTCATGATATGCGCAGGATTCCTCTTTTCCACAATTGCCATACCTGTAACTATGAATATGATAGGATTAGGCTACGATGCCGCCTACATAGGGGACTTTACCGTAAATATCCAAAGATTCGGATGGATAGATATGGCCATAGACCTTACCATAGTGACAGCTCTGGCAGTACTGGTCTACTGCAGATTAAAAACAATTAAATTCTGATCTTATGGATTTCAATTCAAACAAACCTATATATATGCAGATCTATGACTCGATATGCGAAAAAATCCTTGGAGGAGAATATTCTCCAGGCGACAGGATTCTTTCTGTACGTGATTTCGGGGCAGAGATAGGGGTAAATCCCAATACGGTAATGCGCAGCTATGAAAAGCTGACCAATGATGACATTATCTTCAACAAGCGTGGAATAGGATATTTCATCAGTGCCGAAGCCAAAAGCATAGTGCTCGAGGCTCAGAGAAAAAATTTCATCGAGACGGAACTTCCGCAGATTCTCAAAAAGATGAAGCTGCTCGGGATAGACCCTTCCTGTCTGAATGAAGGGATATGATCTGCATTCTCAAGAAACATCTTCTAATAATTGGACATAAATATTTGAACAAAAAAAGTCAGGACTGCCGAGACGGTATTCCTGACTTTTCATTTATGATTTCAACCTGTTGAAAAACTAACGTCTTCTCATTTTTGGAAGGTTGCCTGTCATGACGCTCTTCATCATCGAACGTGTGCCCTCAAACTGCTTCAGAAGGCGGTTTACCTCTGCAATTGACGTTCCGCTTCCGTCAGCGATCCTTTTGCGGCGGCTTCCGTTGATAGCCTCAGGATGCTCCCTCTCGTATGGAGTCATCGAAAGTATTATGGCTTCGATGCCTTTGAAGGAATCATTGTCCATCTCCACATCCTTGAGGGCTTTGCCTACTCCCGGAATCATCGATGCGAGATCCTTGATATT
Source organism: Bacteroidales bacterium (assembly GCA_009774765.1). Classification (GTDB taxonomy): domain Bacteria; phylum Bacteroidota; class Bacteroidia; order Bacteroidales; family UBA932; genus Cryptobacteroides. The sequence continues at coordinate 13,754 of VSOK01000019.1, read as the reverse complement.
ACCCATCTTCTTTATCTGCTGGATCTGGTTGTAGAAATCCATAAGGGTAAACTGGTTCTTCGCCAATTTCTTCTTGAGTTCACGCGCCTGCTTCTCGTCAAACTGCTCCTGAGCCTTCTCGACGAGACTCACGACATCACCCATTCCGAGGATACGGTCCGCGATACGTGTCGGATGGAACACATCCAAAGCCTCCATCTTCTCGCCCGAGCTGACAAATTTGATCGGCTTTCCTACGACTGCCTTGATGGAGAGGGCAGCACCTCCACGGGTGTCTCCGTCCATCTTGGTAAGTACGACTCCGTCAAAATCAAGCCTGTCATTGAACGCCTTGGCTGTCTCCACTGCATCCTGTCCCGTCATAGCATCCACCACAAACAGGGTTTCCGAAGGCTCCACCGCCTTCTTGAGAGCGGAGATCTCATCCATAAGCTCCTGATCCACCGCAAGACGTCCTGCAGTATCGACGATCACCACTGAATATCCTTCCCTGCGTGCCTGTGCAATGGCGTTCTTCGCTATCTTTACAGGATCCTTTACATCAGTCTCTGTGTACACCGGTACCCCTATCTGGTCTCCGAGCACTTTCAGCTGGTCAATTGCTGCCGGGCGGAAAGTGTCGCAGGCTGCAAGCATAACCTTCATTCCCCTCTTGCTCTTGACATTAAGGGCGAGTTTTCCGGAGAATGTGGTCTTACCGGAACCGTTGAGACCTGCCACGAGGACAACCGCAGGCTGTCCTTTGACATTGATATCGTATGACTCGCTTCCCATAAGGGCGGCAAGTTCGTCGTGAACGATCTTCACGATCATCTGCTGAGGCTTGACCGCAGTCAGGACATTCTGTCCGAGAGCCTTCTGTTTGACATCATCACAGAACTGCTTGGCAATCTTATAGCTGACATCGGCATCAAGCAATGCCCTTCGTATGTCCTTCAGAGCCTCGGCAATATTGATTTCCGTAATTTTTCCCTCACCTTTGAGGATTTTGAAGGATCTTTCAATCCGTTCGGTTAAATTCTCAAACATATTCTTTATTCTTATTATCTTTCAAAATATTCAGTACGCAGGCGCGCCCCGTGCATATCATCCGAATAGACGGCAGGCGCGAAATCGCGCAGATTGTACCGGCTCGCCATAACCTGGCCGTATGCACCAGCCGACCTGACGGCCATAAGGTCACCGCGGACACTCAGAGGAAGAAGCCTTCCGGCACCCCATACGTCACTTGACTCGCATACAGGTCCCACGACATCATATATCTGGGACTGGGGAAGGTTCGGACGCAGACGGGCGGACAGGTTCTCTATCTTGTGATAAGCCCCGTAAAGCGCAGGTCTCATAAGATCATTCATACCGGCATCCAGCACAAGGAAATTCTTGGTCTCCCCTACCTTCACAAAAAGCACACGTGAGATAAGGCTGGCACATTGCGCCACTATAGACCTTCCCGGTTCAAGATGTATCCTTCTTCCCGGACGGCGGTCGATCTTCTCCGCCACAATCCCGAACCATTTGTCGAAATCAGCGACAGGATTCCCGTCAGGATCTTCATAATCCACCCCGAGACCGCCTCCGAGATTCACGTCGTCCACCTTGAGACCACGGGATTCAAAATACGAGACGATCGCATTCACGCGTTCGCATTCAAGTGAAAACACATTCTCGACATCCGTTATCTGTGAACCTATATGGAAATGCAGACCGGTGAAATCTATATTCCTGCACCTGCCGACAAGCGATATCAGCTCATCGAACTCGTGAGCCGAAATCCCGAACTTGTTTTCGTATGTCCCCGTAGTTATATAGACATGCGTATGCGCGTCGATATCAGGATTGATACGGACACTTATCCGCGCCCTTTTCCCGAGCCTCTCAGCCATCGCGTCTATTACATATATTTCCTGCAGTGATTCACAGTTGAACGAGTATATCCCGAGCTTCAGCGCGTCGGCGATTTCCCTGTCGCTCTTGCCTACACCGGCAAACACGATCTTCTCGGGGGCAAATCCGCATACGGATGCGAAACGGACTTCATTGCCGCTTACACAGTCGGCACCGAGCCCCATCGAACTGATGTACTCCAGTATCCTTCTCTCAACATTGGCTTTGACGGCATAATGAGCCTCTATGCCATATTTCGCGGACAGCTGCGACACCGTCCAGACAGTACGGCGCAGCAGATCCATATCATAAAAATAAAATGGAGTCTCTACCTTCTCAAAAAATTCTATTTTATTGGCATCCAACATATTAGCCCAGCGGGTCAAATTATTAGTCAAAACGATTGCAAATTTAGGGAAAAAATCGCTAATTTCGCGCCTTGAATTGAATTAACTGACAAATATATAATTTGATCTAAATCTGATGGAAATGGAAAAAGGACCTATTTCACAATTTATTACACATCATTACCGTCACTTCAACTCTGCTGCTCTTGTCGATGCGGCAAAGGCATACGACGAGCATATTAACAAAGGCGGCAAAATGATGCTCGCCATGGCCGGTGCGATGAGTACCGCGGAACTCGGACTTTCCCTTGCGGAGATGATCCGTCAGGACAAGATACAGATTGTTTCCTGCTCTGCAAACAACCTTGAAGAGGATATAATGAACCTTGTGGCACACAACCATTACTACAGGGTTCCAAACTACAGGGATCTTACTCCGGCACAGGAGAAAGAGCTTCTTGAGAACCACATGAACCGTGTCACCGACACCTGTATCCCTGAAGAGGAGGCATTCCGCCGCCTGGAGGACCATCTCGTTGACATCTGGAAAGACATGAAGGCCAACGGAGAAAGACTTCTTCCATACGAGGTCATCTACAGACTGCTCCGCAGCGGCGTACTCGAGCAGTATTATGAGATTGACCCTAAGGACAGCTGGGTTCTTGCAGCCTGCGAAAAGAACATTCCTATCGTGGTTCCTGCATGGGAGGACTGTACTACAGCCAACATTTTCACCGCACACGTGATCAAAGGCGAGTTCGATCCTCTTATGATCAAAAACGGTATCGAGACTATGATGTTCCTTACAGAATGGTACAAGAACAACTCTGCAGGACAGGGAGTCGGATTCTTCCAGATCGGAGGAGGTACTGCCGGTGACTTCCCTATCTGCTGTGTTCCTATGATGGAGCAGGACCTCGGATGGACAGGAACGCCTCTCTGGGCATATTTCTGCCAGATTTCAGACTGTACGACATCATACGGTTCATATTCAGGAGCCGTACCTAATGAAAAGATTACCTGGGGCAAGCTCGACGTCGACACTCCGCGCTTCATCGTGGAATCAGACGCGACCATAGTCGCTCCGCTTATCTTCTCATACGTACTCGGCTGGTAGCACACTGCCTGCTACCGAATATCAGGAGGAAAACCGCAGCCGTTTCCTCCACCTTATAAAACGATGGATTTCTTAACCGACCTGACAGACATAAGGACAATACAATGGCTAGCATGCACGGATTCGTGCGTGCTGGCTTTTATATTGATGCTTATCAAAGTACCTGCCACCGAATATTCAAAAAACATCACAAACGCAAAGACCACCATAGCCGTCTCATTCATAGTGTGCGCCTTTATGATGGTTTTTACGCTGAACAAGTATTCGGAAGTCTGGGAATACGAAAGATTCTCGTCCCTGACAATGCTGATTGCCGTGTCATTCTCGTCCCTGGCCATGTCATATTCGATGATAAACCTCCTTGACGACAAGATGATATCGAGCAACACCTTCATAGTCAACATATTCCTTATCACGTCGTCGTCAATACTGCTTCTGGAGATGGCGACCGGCACAGAAAAGATACTTTACCATATATCCCTGGCTGCCTCCCTGCTGCTCTTCGCGTCACAGAGCATATTCTATATAATAATGTTTGACAAGGCCTACAAAAAATCACAGAAGGCTTTGAACGCATACTATGATGACGAAGAGGAACACAAGATCAGATGGATAAGGTTCTGTTATATAATCGCGATGCTGACGGACCTTTGTCTGCTTGTGTATATGATGATTCCGACAAGCTTCATGAAAATCTACATAGCGTGGTATGTATTGTTTATGCTGTATTTTACCGCCAACTTCATAAGTTTCATCGGAAGCCACAAAATGATCCTTGACGCGTTCGCGCACAAGACCCTGTCCAGACAGAACCTTTTCCCTCCGAAGAACAAACGTGAGAAAGCACTGAAGGAAGACACTGAATATGACAGGAAACAGATGGAAAAAGCCTTCAAGGCCATCCAAAAGAACCTCGCCCAATGGGTAGCGGACAAGAAATACAGGGAATACGACAAAAGCCGCGAAGAAATCGCGGCTGAGCTTGATACTACAAAAGAATTGCTCCAGCTTTATTTTATGACCAATATAGGCCAGGATTTCCGCAGCTGGAGAACAGAACTCCGGATAAATGACGCCAAAAGAATGCTGCTTGAAGACAAAGGCACTTCGATACAGCTTGTCGGCGAACTGTGCGGATTCAGCGACCGCTCCAATTTCCATACACAGTTCACCAGACTCACCGGATGCTCTCCAAAGAAATGGAGGGAAACCGGCGGCAAAGGCATCATCTGATTTTCAGCATCTGAACAGGCTGCTCCTTTACTTCATCCAAAGGATGGGACTGATATGACGTCTTTCCGAAATTGACCGACTTGAGATCAATACATCTTATTGTCTGGTTCCATCCAGTCTTGTAATAGAAACACAAGGCCTTCTGGTCAGATGCTGTCGTCCACTGGGTCGCGCTCAGCATACCTTCAGGAGATTCACCTTTAGGATGCTCCACCCCGACAGGTATATCAAAGTTGTTGAGAATCTGGAAAGATTGTATCACAGTCTGATGTCCTGTGTTCTGCTGAGGGGCAGAAGCGGCATAGAAAGCGGCACGGACAAAACGTGAAGGAGGAGTCACATCACCTGGGATGCCGAGCATTCCGGTTCCTGCTCCAAACGAGCGCAGCCCTACCCCGTCCATCAGATCATATCCAGGAACAGTGCCTGGATAAAGGTTGATATAATTGTTCAGATTGGTCATCTGCCACTCGAATCCCGGAGAATTGGTAAGCACTCCAAGCTTGTTCTCATAAAAATGAGGGACTCCCCCGACCACTTCCAATACGACCATCCTTCCTGAAGGCTCTGAAATCCTCCAATGTACTGAACCTATGGCATTGTGAAGAGTAACCAGTTCTATATCAGACAAAGCCCCGACCACTTCATCTATTGAAGAGAAGCAGGAAAGCACCCAGGAAACGAACTGCATATCAGAAAGAGTCCGGCAGTTGTGCTGCGGATTGTATTCGGCATATTCACCATATCCAGGGAAGAAGAACAGTCCGGCAGACAGGCCTGTCTCATTCATACCCTCCACTACAAATTCATCCAGTTCAGTACATATACCTACATAACCGTATTTTGAAGTGTATTCCACCCCATTGACACCGGTAGGGGTAAATGACTGATAGCGGTGTCCCCTTGGCACTACCACATAATTGCAGTTCAGTACGGAAGATCCCCATTCCGTAGTCCTTGCGACAACACGGCTCCCGTCTTTTGCCGTCAAAGCTATACCTGTACAGGCATATCCCGGGATAACAGCGGCAGCTGAAACAAGCCCGGCCGCCAATAATGTAAAAATACGTTTCATAATATCAGATTTTGTTTATACTTCGTTTACAAAAATTCAGGTCTCATCATTGATTCCGTCGGCAGATTATCAATTTGCATACCAAGACGCACAAGGCAACAATATTGGCATCCGGCTTGATTTGACAAGATAAAAAACATACCTTTGTATTTGTGTACTCTTAAATCTATCAAGCTCCATGAGCTGAACGCATAATGATATGGAATATAAATTAGGTGAAAATTCCCTTTGCGCCGTAATCGGATACGGCAGTTGGGCTACGGCGATAGTCAGTCTTCTTGTCAGAAACGAGAAAGAAGTCTGGTGGTATGTCAGAAATGAGGAAGTGCTTGAAAGTCTGCTCACTGACGGGAAAAACCCGAAATATCTCAATGATCTTGAGTTTGACAAAAACCTCATACGCCCCAGCAGCGACATAAATGAAGTGATCACCAACGCCGACATAATCATCATGGCGGCTCCTTCCGCCTATCTGAAGGATTTTCTGGCAGGTATGACGGTCTCGCTCAAAGACAAGTTCATCGTCTCTGCGATCAAAGGTATAATCCCGGGCGACTACCAGACTGTCGTGGAATATCTGCACGACGAGTACGACCTCACCTACAGACAGATAGGAATAATCTCCGGCCCTTCGCATGCGGAAGAGGTCTCACGCAGGAAACTGTCATATCTTACAGTAGTATGTACGGATCCCGACAACTCCAAGCTTATCGGCAGCAAGATTTCAACTGATTATATAAAGCTGAGCTATTCTACAGACATTTATGGAGTGGAATATGCCGCAATATTGAAAAACATCTATGCCCTGTCAGTAGGAATCGCATTGGGGCTCGGATACGGGGACAATTTCCTTGCTGTACTTATCTCGAGCTGCGCAAAGGAAATGACAAGATTCCTTATGGAGAGCTATCCTGACGAAAGGGACACTATGAACTCGGCCTATCTCGGTGACCTTCTCGTGACCTGCTATTCCAATTACAGCCGCAACCGCCGTCTCGGGCTTCTCATCGGACGTGGACATACGGTAAAGAGCGCGTTGAATGAAATGACAATGGTAGCTGAGGGATATTTCGCAAGCGACTGCATAAGACATATAAACTTCAAGCACAAGGTAGATATGCCTATCGCAGATATGGTGTATGAAATACTGTACAAGAAGGCATCGGCAAGACGAAAGATGAAAGAGCTGATAAATCTGCTTTAGTTTCAGATGACATAGCTGATGCGGGGTTGCAAATCCAAAATAAATCCATAACTTTGAAAGTCTGGTATTTAAAGTTATGGAAATAAAGAATGAGTATCTGAATCTGAGCGGTGCCCAGGCCTGGGAGATTGTCGTCAACTATGTAAAAGCAAACAATTCATTCAAATCAGTGACCGGAATCCCGTATTCCGCCACTTTTGTAGGAAGCTGCATATTTCTGAAAGGAGGTACTGCAGGGACCAAGCGTGCCGATGAAGGCGAATATCTCACAGGCAAGGATTTCATCGCCGCGTTCGACAGGATAAAAACACTTGAAGTGATCAATACGGCAAAGGTCAGACCCTACATCAAACGCCAGCAGACACCGTTCATAGGTCTTCTTGTATGCTCAGGTATCATTGAATTATAACAAAAACAGACAATTCCGGTCCAGGATTGCACTGATATTTCAGAATACGGATAAAAATATCGTACCTTTGCACGCCAAACGTGTAAAACAAACCTGAATGAAACCAGAATTAGCATCTTTAATTGATGGCATTTCAGTCAATATGAACCAGACCGGAATGAATACCATCAATATTGTACTTGCATTCGTGATGTTCGGAGTTGCGCTCGGCATCAGGCCGGCAATATTCCTTGACGTACTGAAAAAGCCGAAATCAGTAATCCTCGGCATCTGCTGCCAGATGATCCTTCTTCCTGCATTGACATTCATACTGGCAGTCCTGATGAAAGACTGGATATCTCCTATGATGGGACTCGGTATGATTCTCGTGGCATCCTGCCCTGGAGGCAACATTTCAAATTTCATCTCGTCACTTTCTAAGGCTAATACTGAACTTTCCGTATCCCTGACTGCATTCAGTACGGCTGCAGCCATGTTTACCACACCCGCCAACTTCGCGTTCTGGGGAGGTCTGTATCTGAGATATGCGACAAAAATATCAACTGAACTTCCGGAGCTGCACATTGAATTCTGGGAAGTGTTCAAGACTGTCGTCATCCTTCTCGGCATTCCGCTTGCGCTCGGCATCCTGTGCTCGCATTATCTGCCCCAAATAGCGGACAAGCTCAAAAAGCCGCTGCAATACATTTCAATTGTATTTTTTATCGTTATGGTAGTCCTGGCATTCAGCCAGAATATAGACGCATTCATGAAATGCATCAAATACATTTTCCTTGTAGTCCTGATACATAACCTGCTTGCCCTGACAATCGGATTCAGTGTCGGAACTCTGTTCAAGACCCCTGTAAAAGACCGCAGGACACTGACAATCGAGACCGGTATCCAGAATTCCGGACTCGGCCTGGTCCTTTTGCTCGGTACAGGAATATTTACCGGCTTTCCACCTCACGGAGGTATGCTTGTTATTACCGCATGGTGGGGTATATGGCATATAATTTCAGGTCTTGCAGTGGCCTTTTTCTTCAACCGGAGCAAAAAGGTATGAGCAGGCCGGTATACAAGAAGAACATAGCATATATGGTTCTGAGGCCGTATGTGGACCATTTTACACGCAATTCATACAGCAAGACAATTGTCAGAGGACAGGAGAATATTCCCGAAGACGGGGCGGTCATACTTGCGCCAAACCATTGCAACGCCCTTATGGACGCCCTGGTAATACTCCGTGCATTCAAGGACGGCACAGTCTTCGGTGCAAGGGCGGACATCTTCCGCAGGCCGTCAGTCGCGAAGATTATGAATTTCCTGAAAATACTTCCTATGGTCAGGATGAGGGACGGGCTGCATAATGTCATCAAGAACAAAAAGACTACGGAGGACATTATAGAAGTCCTTGACAACGGAATGAGATTCTGTATGTTCTGCGAAGGGACACACAGGACTATGCGTTCGCTTCTTCCCGTAGGGAAAGGCATCTTCAGGATAGCCATAGCCGCCGCTGAACGGTTCGGTGACAGCAAACCCGTATATGTCGTACCTGTAGGACTTGAATACGGAGACTATTACAGATACAGGTCAACCTCGATCATCAGTTACGGCAAACCGATAAATGTCACGGAATTTCTAAAGACATCCGAAGGCCTTAACGAAACCGACATTTACCGCAAGTTGAGGGAAATCCTTAAAGAAAGAATCTCCGGCCTGATAACATATATAAAGGACGACCGGTATTATGAAAGCAAATGGACTCTGACAAAAGCGGCTTCCGCATCCTCCACGGCAGATCCGGAAGAACTTCTGGAATCGAATCAGAGAAATATCGGCAGGCTGGAAAGTCTTTTTGCCGGTTCTCCTGAATCAGCGGCCGTACTTTCAGAGAAAGCGGAATCCTTTGATAAAAGAAGAACCGATGCGAAAGTATCATATTTCTCTTTCGGACACGAAAGTCCGGGACGGGAAACGGCTTTCAGGACATTGGCTGCCGCGGCAGGACTTCCCTATTTCATCTGGTGCGCCATTATGTGCCTTCCGATGTGGGCTATAGCCGAATATCTGTGCAGATACAGGATAAAGGACAAAGCGTTCCACAATACGGCAAGATTCGGAACAAGGCTTGTGCTCAGCCCTATAATGGCAGCAATATGGGCGGCTGTGTTTTTCTGTACACTCCCCTGGCAGTACGCGACGCTTCTGCTCCTGATTACACTGGGATCATTTTCCAGATTCTATGAATACAAGAACTTTGCAAGGATTCTGATATCGGACTACAGACTTCTCGCAGACAAAAAACTACAGGACCAATACAAAGAATTGAAAGAATTATGAAAAGGACAGCAATAATATCAGCCATACTGGCCATTATGGCCTGCTTCCCGTCATACGCAGAAAACGGATCCTTCGGGACTGAAGACACCGCACAGAGCGACACGCTCAAAGTAAAAAAGAAAAAATCCAGGAAACCTGTCGTATACAATGAGCACGGCGACATAATAAAGACAGGATTGTCATACGGTCCTCTTCCCGTCGTAGCCTTTGACAATGACAAGGGATTCCAGTTCGGAGCATTGCTCAATATCTTCAATTTCGGTGACGGGAAGACATATCCGGTGCCTAAGTCACAGTGGTATATCGAAGCGTCCGCATACGTCAAACAGGGCAGGATCGGTACTCAGAAATATGTGGTAAGCTATGACAACAAGCACGTCACACCGGATTACAACCTGAGGCTGTGCGCAGCCGGAAGCGCGTTCATAGACACCGCTCTGGAATTTTTCGGATTCAACGGATACCAGAGTTTCTATGACCCGTCAATACCTACAGGTTTCTACAGGCACGGACGCCTCACCGCAAATATGAAAGTGGACCTTATAGGAGAAATAGCCAAGAATTTCTATTGGGAGGCAGGTTACCATTTCAATTATTTCAATACCGGACAATACAAGGATTTCTATAAGACTGCAGAAGGTGAACCTGAACCGGAAGCTCTCTATGACCTGTATCAGAAATGGGGCATAATACCGGAATCACAGACAGGAGACCAGTTCTCATCCGCATTGAGAATAGGTCTTGTCTACGATTCACGCGATTTCGAGGCATCCCCTTCCCGTGGATTCTGGGTTGACGCCCATCTCATAGCGGCACCGAAGTTTTTGGGGTCAAGCAATCCGTACAGCAAGGTGAATGTCACGTTCAGACATTACGTCCCTATTTTCAGGGACAAGTTCGTATTTGCATACAGGCTTGACTATCAGGGATTCCTCAACAAGAACGCCCCGTGGTATATGCTTCCTTACTTCACTGTGGTCGGCTCCCTCTATGACAGGGACGGCATCGGAGGCTACCGTACTGTCAGGGGTATAATGTACAACAGGGTACAGGGACCGCATACAGGTTTCTTCAATGCTGAAGTCAGGTGGAGATTCATTGACTTCCATCTGTGGCGTCAGAATGTAGGCCTCGCGCTCAGCGGCTTCTGTGATGGTGCAGGAGTGTTCAAAGGGATGGATATGACCAACAGGACAGGATATGCTCCAGAACTGTACGCCAAATATGTTCCGGGCACAAAGGAGAATATCCACCTTGCGGCAGGAGCCGGTTTCAGAATCATCATAAACAGGAACTTTATAGTCGCTCTGGAATATGCCCAGGCCTTCAACAGGCAGGACAACAAAAAAGGCGCGTTCTACCTCAACACCGGCTTCCTTTTCTGACGAGTTGACACGGAATAAAAGAATTTTAGGTTATGGAAAAGAATAAGCAGCAATATGATATGACAACTGATAAACTTTTTTCTGATATTCGGGGTATCATCGAACAAGGCAGACAACAGGCATACGCGGCAGCCAATCAGGTCGCTGTACTTACCTATTGGCATATCGGACGGCGAATAGTGGAAGAAGAGCAGCATGGAGAAGTCCGTGCGCAGTATGGTACCCGGTTGATTAAAACATTGGCAGAGCAGCTGGTACCTAAATACGGTAGTGCATTCAGCAAACGCAATTTGGATTACTTTCGCCGATTTTACTTGTGTTTCAATGATTTGGAAATTGTGAACGCGCGCGTTCACAATTTGACTTGGACACACTTCCGCACGATTATACAAGTTGCAGACCCTAAAGCCAGAGAGTGGTATGTAAAAGAGGCATCGGAACAGATGTGGAGTTCAAGAACACTCAGTCGCAACATCGGAACACAATACTATGGCCGCCGGATGGCTTGTGCAAGGGAAAGACTGGCATTGCCGGCACCGGACATCGAAGCCAATGACCCGTTGGAATATATAAAGAGCCCTGTAGTTGCCGAGTTTTTAGGCTTTCGCAAGGACAGCAAATATGACGAGAGCCAGTTGGAACAGGCCTTAATAGATCATCTTCAACAATTTATTATGGAATTGGGACGTGGTTTTGCTTTTGTCGACAGGCAGAAACACATTTCAACGGACACCGGTGATTTTTATATTGACCTCGTATTCTACAACATCAAGCTCAAACGTTACGTGTTACTGGAGCTTAAGACACACCCTCTGACACATGCGGATGTCGGACAATTGGATATGTATGTACGGATGTATGACGACCTTATAAAAGATGAAAATGATAACCCGACAATAGGCATACTGCTATGTACGGAGACAGACAAGGTAATGGCAAAATATTCTGTCCTTAACGGTAGCGAACAACTTTTTGCAGCCAAATATATGGCCTATATGCCGACAGAGGAAGAGTTGAGCAGAGAAATAGAACAGCAAAAACGCTTCTTCTTGGAACAACACGGAATAGAAGAATGATATCGGAACCAACTGTAGAAAACTGGAAATGCAAGAAAGTTTTATCGTTTTTCCATAGTCGGCATTTCCGGAGATTTTATCTATCTTTGCGAGGTTATAATATAGATGAAAGTTATTATAAACGACAGTTTCAAAATGAAAAGAAAAATACTCCTTATTTCTTCGTTGGCGGTGGCGCTGGCACTTGCGGCATTCATTTATTTCAGATTCTATTTCGTGTTCGGCGAAGGCGTCAAAGCCGGCGAACTGAACTTCGTGGTGTACAAAGGCTATCTGTTCAAGACATACGAAGGCAGGGCGATCCAGGCCGGATTCGCCAAAGGGAACAAAGGCACAGCATCCGTAGTGCAGTCATACGAATTCGACTTCTCGATAACCGATGAGGCTGTCGCTGACTCACTTATGCGCTGCAGCGGCAAAACGGTCGAGCTGCACTACAAGGAATATCTCGGTGCACTCCCGTGGAAAGGCCAGCAGAAATACATAGTAGACAGGATAATAGCAGTGAACTGATGCTGCACTGTATATGACAACACCAAAATCAATCTGTAAAATGTCCAAATCAATAAAATCAGCAGCTGCGATATTCCTTACCGCAGCTTTTGCTTTCAATATGTCCGCACAGGACACATCAATATTTGAGAATTGCGGGGTGATCGGCATCCATAAGGCCAACGATCCGTCCGGAAAAATCCTCACAATGGAGGAAACAATACTTTCTTTCGAATTGAGTCCGAAATATGAAAGCTATGTCTGGGCCTCCGACGGGAAAGGATACAAGGCCGTCAAGCGCAAAGATCTCCCCAGAAAAGAAAGCGAAGACAGATATACAGTATCTCTGAAGGACAACGGGATATACCTTATCGGCAGAAACGGTGAAACCGTCACCATAGCCGAACCGGAAAACGAGAACATAAGCTACGGGCAGATTGTAAGCCGCAATGAATTCGGAATCGACAAAGGAATCTTCTGGTCTAACTCAAAAGACAGGATCGCATTCTACAGAAAAGACGAAAGTGCAGTGACACGTTTCCCGTTGCTTGACATAAATTCACGCACAGGAACTCTGCGCCAGCTCGTGTATCCTATGGCCGGAATGTCATCCGAGATTCTCAGGCTGTGCGTATATGACATAGAAAAAAAGGATACCGTCCATATAAAGGCTGACGACTTCGGAGCTGACCGCTACCTGACGAACATCAGCTGGTCACCGGACGACAGGCATATCTTCATACAGGTACTCGACAGGAGCCAGAAGCATCTTAAACTGAATATGTATGATGCCGCTACCGGAGAATTTGTCAGGACACTGCTTACGGAGGACAATGAAAAATATGTCGAGCCTCTTGATCCGGTACATTTCATAAAAGGCAGCACGGACAGATTCATCTACAGGACCAACAACAGGGACGGATACCGCAATCTCTATATATGCGACCTGTCCGGCAATGTAAAACGTCTTACCGAAGCGGACGCTGACGTGGAATACCTTGACAATGACGGTAAATATGTATACTACACCTCTGCCGAGGTTTCACCGATAGAGAACCACCTTTTCAAGATAAACATCAGGAACGGCAAGAAGACACGCATGACAGAAGCATCAGGATGGCATAAAATATCCCTGAGCCCTGACTGCACGATGTTTATTGACAGGTTCAGCAGTCTCAACACACCGGGCGTCACACAACTTTGTTCC
>VSOK01000018.1 GCA_009774765.1 Bacteroidales bacterium | reverse complement strand
TCTCAAGACCTCCTACCCTGTGTTCAAAGCCCTTCTGACCAGGGAAAGCCCATTTCCTGGCCAATGTATGCGGATCCCTTTCAAAAGGATGGTAAGGCGTATTTTCCTTTACTGCAAAAGGAGGCCTGATTTCAGGATAATCCGACATAGACGGAATAAGCCACGGTTCGGACCCGTTGCCGAGGAATCCCTCCGACAGCAGGACGACAGGCATCATGTGCTCAAGAGCGATTTTTGCGGCACAGAAAGCGGCATCAAAGCAATGCGCCGGAGAATGGGCGGCGACAACAGCCATAGGGCACTCTCCATTGCGTCCGTAAAGCACCTGGTTCAGGTCGGACTGCTCTGTCTTGGTCGGGATTCCGGTTGAAGGACCTGCACGCTGCACGTCCACAACTACAAGCGGAAGTTCAGTCATCACCGCAAGCCCGAGAGCCTCCGACTTAAGCGAAAGCCCTGGACCGGAAGTAGTCGTCACGGCAAGATTTCCAGCAAAAGCGGCACCTATCGCAGTACATATTCCGGCAATCTCGTCTTCAGCCTGCAGCGTCTTTGCACCCAGACTCTTATGCAGAGCAAGCTCCTCAAGGATAGCTGTCGCCGGAGTAATAGGGTATGAACCGCAGAACAAAGGCAACCCGGACTTCTCCGAAGCGGCAAGAAGCCCCCACGCCACAGCCTGGTTTCCGGTGATATTCCTGTACAGTCCCTTCTTCATAAGGGCAGGTTCGATATGGTATGTATTCGGGATTGCCTGTATGTTCGCCGCATAATTGTACCCGTCATTCAGCACCTTTATATTCGGGGCTATCAGCTCAGGATGCTTCTTCGCGAACTTTTTCTCCAGATATCTGAATATATATTCCATCGGACGGCTGTAGATGTAGCATGCCATTCCGAGCGTAAACATATTCTTGCATTTGACTATGCTCTTCTGGTCGAGACCGCTGTCTTTGAGGCTCTCCTGCGTCAATGTCGTTATGGGAGCCACAATTATGGTCCTGTCCTCAATGTTGAGCTCAGTGATAGGGTTCTCCTTGAATCCGGCCTTGGCAAGACCGGTCTCATCGAAGGTGTCCTCGTCAAGCAGAACAAGAGCCGTCCTTTTGAGCCATTTGGCATTTGCCCTCAACGCGGCAGGATTCATTGCGACAAGCATATCGCAGAAATCCCCCGGGGTATGTACCTTTTCACTGCCGATATGCACAGTAAATCCGGAAACTCCGGACACCGTACCGTGCGGAGCACGTATTTCAGCAGGATAATCAGGAAAAGTAGAAAGTACGTTGCCATACACAGCCGACATATCAGCGAAAAGAGATCCGGTGAGCTGCATACCGTCTCCCGAATCTCCTGCAAATCGTACAACAACATCTTTAGTATCTATTACCTTATGTTGCATTCCTATTGTTATGAATTATAATTAAAATCTTAAAATTTGACACAAATATAAATAAAATATCATTACGGTGATGATAATTCCCAAGAAATATTCAACAGGTTTCCGGCTCCGGCAAAAAACAAAAAAATTGGCCGGAAACACGTCCCGGCCAATCTCAAAATATGTCATTCGGATGTTATGCTACTGCTGCTGAGCCTGGGCACGTGCCTGGAGTTCAGCCTGAAGAGACTCGAGAGTCCTGTCGTCAGGAATACCGAGAGCCTTGCGTGCCTCCGAAGTAAGATCCTTGCTCTGCGATGCGTCAATATAAAGCACCTGTGAAGAATCAAAGACGAAAATATATCCGCCTGCCTTTGCAATGGCATTTACCTGCTCCTGCGCCTTCTGGTAGATAGGAGCCATAAGCTGGCTCTGGAGCTGCTGGAGATCCTGCTGTATAGCCTGCTCGAATTCCTGGATTCTTGTCTGGATCTCAGAAAGCTCATTCTGCTTGCTCTGCCTTACAGCCGGAGTCCATGACGCCTGTTTCTGTTCAAACTGGGCATATTTGCTCTGGAATTCCTCGATCATAGCCTGATATGTCTCGCTTGCCTCTTTCTGGGCGGCATCCGACTGAACTCTTGCAGAGTCCATCTCTGGCATAAGTTGGATAAGCTCATTGAAATTGACATGAGCAAATTTCGGAGTCTGTGCCGATGCAGCCGCACAAGCTATAGCGGCAGCTGCAATTAAGATAAACCTTTTCATATTCATTTAATTTGTTGTTTTCATAAAAATCATCAGAACTGCTGTCCGATCACGAAATGGAACTGGCTTCCTCCTGAACCGTTTGCAGGAGTATCGAATCCCCATCCCCAGTCAACACCGAGAAGTCCGACCACTGGCAGGAACACCCTGACTCCGACACCGGCAGACCTTTTGATCTGGAACGGATTGAAATCCCTGATGTCAGACCAGCAGTTACCTCCTTCAAGGAACACCAGCGCAAATATAGTAGACTGCGGCTGCAGCACCACAGGATAACGGAGCTCCACAGTAAACTTGTCATATACGTTACCCGCATAGGCAGAACCTGTCGTATTGTATGCCGATGTAGTCATAGGAGTAAGGGCGTAATTGCTGTATCCCCTGAGTGAAATGACTTCAGATCCGTATGTGTTGTATCCTGACATACCGTCACCTCCGACAAGGAATCCCTCAAACGGAGAATATCCCCAGTTCCTGTTGTAATATCCGAGATATCCGAACTGCGCCTTTGCCATCAGGACAAGGTTTCCGACAAGTTTGGTATATACAGCCCCTTTGAAAGTCCATTTGTGGTACTCTATCCAGCGGTAACGGTCTTTGGAATGCTGCGCATTGTAATTGACGTCCCTCCAGCTTCCTACCTTCATCGGCTTGCCGTTTGCATCGAGAAGACTGTGGTCCTTTTTCCTGAAAAGGGAATAAGGAGGAGTCAACTGGAGCGAGAAGCTGAAGTCAGAACCCTGACGAGGGTATATCTGCTGGTCCGTAGAGTTCCTGTTGAGGCTCAAAGTGTAGCTCAAGTTATGTGACATACCTGTCTCGAAAAGGAAGTTGTATGCCCAGTCCTGAAGCCTGTATGTCTGCCAGCTCAGCTGGTTGTACAGCACGAAGAAGTTGTCGGGCCATTTGAGGCGGCTTCCGATTCCCAGAGCAGCTCCATATACCTCCATGAACCTGTCGTTGTTCAGCATACCGAGGGCAAGATAAGAATCGGTCTGCCTTGTATAATAAAGCGACGCGCTCAAAGAGGTCGGCTTCTTTCCGAAGAGCCACGGCTCCATAAAGCTTGCCGAAAGGCTCGTATAATATGTTCCGTTGGTCTGGAAACGTATCGCAAGGTTCTGCGCATCTCCAAGAGGAACGGGTCTCCACGCCGTCTTGTCAAGCAGTCTCCTTGTGGAGAAGTTGTTGAAGCTGACTCCAACAGTCGCCACAAAAGTGTTTCCTCCCCATCCTCCGGAAAGTTCAAGCTGGCTTGAAGGCTTCTCGGTCACGTTATATACAATGTCAACCGTGTTGTTGAGCTGGTTTGGAACTATTGAATATCCTGTGGTAGGATCGGAAATGGCCTCCGGGTCAAACTGCCCCAGAGAAGCGATTTCCCTTATGGAACGTTCAAAATCAGTCTGGCTGAAAAGATAGCCCGGACGTGTAAATACCTGGCGGCGCACCACCCTTTCATTGGTAAGGTCGTTGCCGTTGATTATGATATTGTTGAGAGTCGCAGGCTTTCCTTCCACTATTCTCATCTCGACATCCACCGAATCACCTTCAACGTTCAGCTCCACCGGCTGTATGCTGAAAAACAGGTATCCGTTGTCCCTGTATATCTTGGAGACGTCGATTTCGTTCTGTTTCCCGCCTCCGAAAAGCCTCTTCTCCATCGTCACGACATCATAGACATCACCTTTCTTGATCATAAGGACATCATTCAATGACTCTGAAGTATATACGGAGTTGCCGGTCCAGGTTATATTCCTGAAATAATATTTCTTTCCCTCATCAATCTTGAAGTCTATTTCAAGACGGTTCGGCTCTATATAATAAATAGTATCCTTGACAATCTTGGCGTCCCTGTATCCCGCTTCATTGAAAGCACTGATGAGACCTCTCTTGTCATTCTCATATTCCTTTTCGTTGAATTTCTTGGAACTGAAGAAGTTGATAAGCCTGTTGTCCTTTGTCTTCTTCATAGAACGCACAAGCTTGGTCTCCTTCACATTGTCATTGCCGTCGAACGTGATTTTCTTTATTTTAACCTTCGTTCCCTTGTCTACGGCAAAATTCACACGGATCGCGCTGCGGACAAGTGTATCCTTCTTTGTCTGGACATCCACATCTACAAGCTGGAAACCTTTTTCCTTATAGTAACGCTTGATGATGTCCGTCGCGGTATTTGCGACATAGTCAGAAAATTCCCCTCCCCTTTTCAGGCGCAGCCTCTCACGAAGTTCCTTCTCCTCACCGCTTTTGACTCCGCTGAAAGTCCATCTCGACACCCTAGGACGTTCTATTATGCTGATTTTGAAGAAAGCCGTATCCCGGGACGCATTCAGATGGTCTATGGACACAGCGACAGACTCGAAGTAACGCTGAAGCCACAGCCTGTTTACGATGGACGAAATGTCATCGCCCGGAACGGTGATTTCAAGACCTTTCTGAAGACCGGTCAGCTGTATGATCTGATCCGGTCCGAAATAGCTGTTGCCCTCGACAGTAACTCCGCCGACTATATATTTTTTCGGGTTGTTATAATCTATCGTAACTCCTCCATCCTGCTGCTGAGCCATCATCGGCATCATCGCTGCGCACAGCAGCACTGCCAGGAAGATCATTCGGCTAATTTTCATCTTTTAAATCTTAATTCAAAACTGCAAATATAAGCATTTTATTTCACTTTACCATAACGGCGGTCACGTTTGGCGTAGTCGTCAAGAGCGGCCATGAACTGCTCTTTCCTGAAATCCGGCCACAGGGTGTCCGTGAAGAAGAATTCCGAATACGCGCTCTGCCACAGCATATAATTGCTTATCCTCTTCTCCCCGGATGTACGGACAATAAGATCAGGGTCCGGAATGCCGGATGTGACAAGATATCCGTCAAAGTCTCCCACCTCCATGGACATTATGCTTTCCATACGGTCAGGATTCTCCGAAAGCTCCACGGCAAGACGTTTTGCAGCCTGGAGGATGTCCCATTTTCCGCTGTAGCTAAGAAAAATGATCAGTGTCATCCTGTCATTCTCCCTTGTCTGCTCCATACATTCATCAATTGCAGAATTAAGACTGTCTCCCAACCTTGCCCTGTTGCCGAGCACGACAAACCTGACACGGTTCTTCATAAGCACCGGAAGTTCATTGCTGATAGACTTCACCATCATCTCCATAAGGAAAAGCACCTCAGGCTCCGGCCTGTTCCAATTCTCCTCAGAAAACGCAAAAAGTGAAAGATACCGTACACCGGCCTCGACAGCCGCTTCCGTACAGGCTCTGACACTTTCCACTCCTTCCACGTGGCCGCGGATACGTTCCTCGCCGCGTTCGCGCGCCCACCTTCCGTTCCCGTCCATTATCATAGCCACGTGGACAGGTATCTTCTTTTCTTCATTCATAGTTAATGTTCTGTTGAATTTCTGATGTCCTCACCCCAAAACAATTTGCCGGTAAGAGCATTTATAAAATTGGAACTGTTGAGACGCACGCGTCTTAGCGAAAATTGTGCCATCGAAACCGTCATCTCCATATCACGGTCAATCTCAACCGTCCTGTTGTCCATAGTAAGCATCACCTTCCTGTCCCTTGAACGCAACGAAATGCTGATTTCCGACGTGTCCGGCACTACCAGAGGGCGGACATTCAGATTGTGGGACGCTATGGGGGATATTATGAGCACCTTTGACTCCGGCAGCACTATAGGCCCTCCGACACTCAGTGAATACGCAGTAGAACCGGACGAAGTCGCCACTAAAAGCCCGTCAGCCCAATATGTAGGAAGCAGGACTCCGTCTATGCTGACATCAACACCAAGCATAGCCGCGCCCGAGCGGTGCACAGTCATCTCATTCAGTGCGAACGGCCAGCCGTCAACATCCCCGCTGCCGGTGACGCGCGAAAGAGAAGCCTTCAGTAGAGTACGGTTCTCTATCGTATATTCCCCCGAGACAAGAGCCTCCGCCACTGCATCGGGCCTGTTTTCCGAAAGGAAGCCCAGCCGTCCGAGATTAACCCCGAGTACAGGTATTCCCCTGTCCCCCACAAGTTTGGCGGCAGACAGGAATGTCCCGTCACCTCCTATGCTCAGCAGAAAATCCGTATCATCGGCAATGTCCTCCGGGGCAAATACCCTGTGGACATCACAACCTTCAGCCTCCAAAGCCGAAAGCAGGGCAGAAAGCCTGTCGTCATTTTCAATACGGTAATTCCTTAAATACGTAGCGATTCGCATATTTCCCTTTCCACAAAGACGATGTCTTTTACTAAACACGGCTCAAAATTAAGAAGATGTTTTGGATTTTTTATAAGAAGCGGCAATAAAATTTGTCTAAACAGGAATTAAATATCTATTTTTGCGCCCGTTAAAAACCATAGGAATGACAAAACTCAGCGTAAACATAAACAAGATAGCCACAATCCGCAACGCCCGGGGAGGCAATATGCCTGATGTGGCAAAAGCCGCCATCGACTGTGAAAGGTTCGGAGCCGAAGGCATTACGGTGCATCCGAGACCTGACGAAAGGCATATCAGATATTCTGACGTAAGGACGATAAGGCCATCGGTAAAGACCGAATTCAACATCGAGGGTAACCCCATACCGTCATTCATAGACCTTGTGCTGGAAGTCGTCCCGGACCAGGTGACACTTGTCCCGGACGCCAGCGATGCCATCACATCCAATGCAGGATGGGACACGATAAGCAACCGCGGATTTCTTGCTGAAATATGCAGTGAATTCAAGAAAAAAGGAATCCGGACATCCATTTTCACGGATCCTGACAGCGCGATGGTGGAAGGGGCGGCCCTCTGCGGATGCGACCGGGTGGAGCTTTATACGGAATCATACGCGGCAGGATACTGCACCGGCAGGGAAAAGGCGATAGCCCCGTTCATTGCAGCAGCAAAAACGGCAAAGGAATGCGGGCTCGGGCTCAACGCAGGCCACGACCTTAACCTCGACAACCTTGAATATTATATCAGAATGATTCCGTGGACCGACGAGGTTTCCATAGGACACGCCATCATCTGCGACGCCCTGTATCTGGGTCTTGAAGCAACTATCGGGGCATACCTCTCAAAAATTAAGATTTTTTGATTATCTTTGTAAAATATCCGTGCCATCCGGAAGTTTTTCTGCACGGACGGAATGATTAACAACAAAACTAAATAACGATGAAAAATTTATCTATCATTCTCAGCAGCCTGGCTTTGGTCGTTGCTATTGTTTTCGGTGTGCTTTTCCTCACAAAGGACAGCAAAAATGTTGAACAGGGCGAGACCGCTGCTTCAGAGACATCCGCAGAAAAAGGTTCTATAGTATATGTGGACCTTGACAGGATTCTCCAGGAATATGATATGGCAAACGATCTCCGTTCAGTCGTGGAGACAAAAGTCCAGAACATTCAGGCAGAAGTGACACGCAGAGGCAAAAAGCTCGAGAATGATGTAAACGCATTCCAGGACAAGATCAACAAAGGCCTTATGACACGCTCTGTGGCAGAGGCACAGGGACAGAAGCTTCAGCAGCAGGAGCAAGAGTTCAACAACTACGCTGCCCAGAAGCAGAATGAGATCCAGGAGGAGCAGGTTGTCATGATGAACCAGCTTGCGGATGCCATCAAGACATATCTTGACAAGTACAACCAGACAAAGCAGTACGCGATGATCCTCACCAACCAGGGAGGAGCGCCTGTCCTGACCGCAGACAAGTCTCTTGACATCACTGACGACGTTCTTTCCGGCCTCAACGAAGAATACGTAAAGAACAAAAAATAACAACAGTTGAAAATAGCCATACTGTCCTGTTTTTACCCCTACAGAGGAGGAATATCTCAGTTCAACGCCTGTCTGTACAGCGAACTGAGCAAAGGCAACATTGTCAAGGCATTCAACTTCAAGAGACAATATCCTGAATTCCTTTTTCCGGGCAGGACACAGTATGTGACAAAAGATGATATTGCCGTACCGATAGAGAGCGAGTCCCTGTTGGATACGGCAAATCCTTTTTCCTATCACAGCACATTGCGTGCGATACGGGAATGGGGACCGGATCTTGTCATAGTGCGGTACTGGATGTCATATTTCGCACCTTCATTAGGGTATATCACAAGACATCTGAAAAAGCATTGCAAAGTCATATCGGTGCTCGACAATGTTGTTCCGCACGAAAAACGATTTTTTGACACGCCGCTGACCCGGTATTTCCTCTCCGGAAGCGACGGTTATGTTACATTGTGCAAAGCTGTCTCCGAAGATCTGCTCAAACTGAAGCCTGACGCCAGATTCACCGTCCTCCAGCATCCACTTTATTCCCATTTCGGAGAAAAGGAGCAAAGGGAGGCCGCGGAAGCAAAGCTTGGACTGAAGAGCGGCAGACGCAACATACTGTTCTTCGGGCTTATCCGCGACTACAAAGGACTTGACATCCTGCTCGAGGCTTTCGGCAAGCTTTCCGGGAAATACCAGCTGATAGTGGCAGGAGAGCCCTACGGTTCGTTTGAAAAATATGAGAAGATAATTTCAGATTTGGGCAACAGGGATGATATACATCTGTTTCTCAAATACATAAAAGACGATGAGGTCAGCAGCTTCTTCTCTGCGGCAGATGTGGCGGTACTGCCATACAGAAGTGCGACACAAAGCGGAATAAGCTCCGTATCCTACCATTTCGAAGTCCCTATGATCGTCACTGACACAGGAGGACTTAAAGAGACAATCGGGGACAGAGGCACGGGAATTGTTGCAGACGCCTGCACTCCCGAAGCCATTGCAGAGGAAATTGAAGAATATTTCAGCAATCCGGAAACAAAGGAAAGGTGCATCAGGAATATAAAGTCTGAAAAGGACAGGCTTTCCTGGAAAAATTTCTGTGCAGGACTGCTTGAGTTTGCGGACAAACTATAGATATGTAATTATGAAAAAGGCATTTTTGATGATATTGGTGGCTTTGGCCGGCTTTATGCCGCCATTTGCCTGCGGACTGTATGCTCAGGATTATATTGCCCCTGAAGTGACTGTGTCAAAGGAAAGGGTCAAAGTCGACGGCAAAATTTTCTATTCGCATATAGTATTGGAAAAGCAGACATTGTTTTCCATAAGCAAGGCATACGGAGTCCCGGTCGAGGATATCTATGCCGCCAATCCTGCACTGAAAGAAAACGGGCTGAAAAAAAATGCCATAATTCTGATTCCGGTCACCGACAGGCAGGAAGAGTCCAAAGACGACAAGGTTTCCCAGAAGGATGAAAGGGCTGCGCTAAAAGAAGAGAAGGCTCTCCAGAAAGAGGCGGCAAAAAAAGAAGCCCAGGAGGAGAAAAAGGCCAAGGCACAGGAAAAGAAACGGAATGACTACTTTACCCATACTGTAAAATGGTATGAGGACCTGAATGTCATTTCTGAAAAATATGGAGTGAGCGTTGACATAATAATGAAATTCAACGGGCTGACAGGCAGAAAACTGACCAACAGGCAGAAGCTCAGAATACCGACGAATCCGGAGGCATATATGGCAGGGCTTCCTCAGCAGCCGTCAGATACCGGTGCTGCATCTGCAGACCCGTCATTTCCTGCAAAGCCGGAAGACCAGGCAGCTGAACCGTCAGAAAACAGCCTGCAGACCTCTCCGGTCTACTACCCTATCACCAGGATCAATGCTGTGCTTCTTCTTCCGTTCAATACACAGGGAGAAAAACAGAGCGAAAGCAGTATGGATTTCTACAGCGGGGTTCTGCTTGCGTCAAAGGACCTTGGCGACAAAGGTCTCAACATAGACCTCAGCGTCTATGACGTCGGCGGAGGCGTCCTTCCGATCACCACGGAAAGACTTGCCAAAAGCGATGTGATCATCGGACCTGTTTCAAAGAATGACATATCCGGACTGTTTGCAAAAGCTCCACAGTCCTCATATATAATATCACCTCTTGACCACAGGGCCGAGCAGCTGGCAGAAATCCACAGCAACTTCATACAGGTACCGACTTCATCCATGTCACAATACGAGGATATCGTCAAATGGATAAAAGAAGAGAAAGGTGTCAGGGACAGCGTCATAGTAATCTATGAAAAAGCCGTAAAAGACACTGAAGACCTGGCCGGATTCAAACAGATCATATCCGGAAGCGGAATAAGATATTCCTCTTTCTCATACAGCATTCTTGAAGGAAGGAATATACTGGAGTCACTTGCCGGAAAGATGACGTCAGAAGGCAACAACAGAGTGATAGTAGCATCTGACAGCGAAGCGTTTGTCAACGACGTCATAAGGAATCTCAACCTTATGATACACAACAGATACAAGGTAACCCTCTATGGAGTATCCAAAATCAGAAGCTTTGAGACAATCGATGTGGAGAACCTGCATAACGCAGAATTCCACTCATCACTGTCATACTATATAGATTACGATGACCCTCGCGTAAGGGATTTCATACTGAAATACAGAGCTTTGTACAACACGGAACCAACCCCGTTCGCTTTTCAGGGATATGATATAATGTATTATTTCTGCAGTCTGTGCTCAAAATACGGCTCATTGTGGAAAGAACGGATTGAGGATACCGGAATGCCTATGCTCCAGTCAGACTTCGGATTTGCAAGATCCATAAAGGCTGACACGGAAAACGCTTCCGGACTGCTTTCCGAAGGAGGTCTTGTCAACAAAGCAACAAGGCGTATAGTCTATACGCCGGACTACAAAGTCAGGGTGATAAGATAACAGAAATTCTACCTGAGGCCGAGCAGATCCTTTGCGTTGGCGACAGCGGCATCGGTAAGAGTGCTTCCGCTGAGCATTCTGGCCAGTTCGAGCACCCGCTCTTCATCGGACAGCTTCTTGATTGTAGTGACTGTCTTGAGACTTTCAGGGTCGACATCTTTTGACACGAGATAATGGGCCTCTCCTTTTGCTGCGACCTGAGGCAGATGAGTTATGGCGAATACCTGCATATTCTCCCCCATACTGCATATCATAGAGCCCATCTTGTCTGCCACGCTTCCTGATACACCTGTGTCTATCTCATCGAAGATCATTGTAGGCATATTTGTATAACGGGCCATCAGATCCTTAAGGCACAACATGATGCGCGACATCTCACCTCCTGAGGCGCATTTTGAAAGATCCACGGCATTCCGTCCTGTAGACGAGAATTTGAATACGATGGAATCAGTTCCTGAGGCAGACAGGGCGGCATCATTTACCTCCACCTCAAAAACGGCATACTGCATTTCCAGAGAACGTATGGATTTCTGAATGGATTCAGCCAGCCCCGGAGCAGCCTTTACACGTGCAGAATGCAGTTGTGCGGCAAGAGCATCAAGCTCTTCCTTTTTAAGTTTGAATGAACGCATAAGTTCATCCCTGCGCATTTCAAGCACCGATGAATCATATAAAGCCTCATTCAGTTCATCCCTTACGGCAATAAGTTCTCCGACAGTCTTGCAGGAGAATTTCTGCATAAGGCCATATATCAGAGAGATACGCTCTTCAACCTCCTGAAGCCTGCTCTGGGAGACTTCTATCCCGGAATTCATATCAGAGACATCAGACAATATGTCCCCAAGTTCCACACGGCAGGATGAAATCCTTTCCGCCAGAGCAGATGCCGAAGAAAGGAATGAAGATATTTTCTCAAGACGTTTTTCGCTTTCCCTCAAGACGGCATCCAGAGGCATCCTGTCTGTCCCGGCTTCCGGAGAAAACAGGTCTTCTACCGCAAAGAGATTCTCCTTTATATCCTCCGCATTGGCAAGCTGTTTCTGCTCCTCCTCAAGGAGGCCAAGTTCCCCTTCCTTCAGAGAAGCCTCGTCAAGCTGCCTGAAACGTGCTTCATTGTAATCACGTTCATCTTCAATACGTGCTATCCGTCCGTCCAGTTCTTCCATTTCCGATTTCAGTGAAAGATATTCAGAATATGCAGAAGAACATTTCTTCAGAAGCTCAGCATTACCTGCAAAATGGTCAAGTACCGACATCTGAAAACGACGGTCTGAAAGCAGCAGGGTCTGATGCTGGGAATGAATGTCTATAAGTTCGGCTGAAAGCGCGGAAAGCACAGATGCGGATACAGGCGAATCATTGACAAAGGCGCGCGGCCTGCCTGAACGCCCGATGACCCGGCGCAGTATAAGATGACCTTCATCCCATTCCACATCATTCCGTTCGAGAAGGGCACTCAATGCAATGTTGTCGGAAGGGACATTGAATTCGGCTTCCACGACACATTTGTCCCCGGATTCACCTATTACGGAAGCATCCGCCTTCGCCCCAAGCACAAGCGATATGGAGCCGAGCAATATTGACTTTCCGGCTCCTGTCTGTCCTGTAATGATGACAAGACCCTCAGGAAACGTAATTTCCAGAGAGTCTATCAAAACATAATTCTTTACTTGGAGCCTCTTGAGCATCTATATCAGTTATTGTCCTCCTTTGCCATCCTGTAGAAAATCTCATTGTCCTCAAACTCGGAGATGGCTACAAGACTCGGCTTAGGCTGTCTTTCATAATATTTGGAAATCTCGATCTGCTCCCTGTTCTCGAAGACTTCCTCCATTGTATCGCGGTCGTTTTTGAAATCCTCAAGCTTCTTGGTAAGCTCTTTCTTTTCTGCGATCGCAATCTGATTGGCCCTCTTTGAAAGGATCACTACGGTTTCATAAATGTTCTCTGTAGGTGCAGCGAGATTGCACAGATCCCTTGTAATAGTATTTACAGGTACTTTTTTGGTATTGCTCATATCATTAATATTTTCTTTCCACTTTATTATACATCCGATTTGTACACGGGTTTCATTTTTTTATTTCTTTTTTGCTGCTGTTTTCTTTTCAGCAGCCTTTGCAGCCCTGTCAAGCTTCTTTCTCTCCTTAAGGAATTCCTTTTCCTTCTTGTCCATATCCTCATCCTCAACAGTATCCTTTCCAAGAGCATTCTGGGCCTTCTTGTACACAGCGTCAAGCTCTTTCCTGTACTTGGACTCAGGTATCTCGCCGATGAAATTAAGATAATCGTCCACAAACACGAGATAGCGTTCCTTCTGCTTTTTCAGGACACTCATCTTGGCATATTTATAAGAAGACATAGCGGTAAAGTACAGAATGTCCTCACGGTACATATTATCGGCATTTTCCTTCAGCACATTCCTGAATGCGACCCTCGCGGCAAGATAATCCTCCATGTGGTAATATAGCCTGGCCCCTTCGAACGCCTTCGTGTCAAGACGTGTCTGAAGGTCATTCATCATCTCGCGGCATATCCACAGATGTGTCGAATTGGGATATTCTATCATATATTGGGCAATCGCCTCCATAGCCCTGTATGTCGGACTCTGGTCCAGTTCATATCTCAGTGTGGAGCGGTAGAGACAGTCCAGTCTGAGGAAACGAGCCTCCGGAGAGAACGGGCTCCTCGGATAGCTTTCAACAAAATTGTTGAAATTGGTCTCGGCTGTCACATAGTCTTTGAAACGGTAGTTGCTCAATCCCCAGTAATATCTTACTGTGTCATCCCTCTCCGTACCTGACACGGCCACTGAAAGCGACTCGAAAAGAGCGGCGGCCTTTGAATATTTGCGCTTGTTGAAATAATCGAACGCAGCCTCGTATTTGGCATCCGTATCGTTGCTGTTGAGCAGTGCCTCATACTGTGATTTGCAGGCATTTGCAGCGAATGCTGCCAAAACTACCGCTATAACTATTTTATATTTCATATTTACAATCTACGTTTACTAACTATCTGTTAAGAAATTTTTCCACATCCATAGCTGCACGGCATCCTGAAGCGGCGGCTGTGACTGCCTGACGGTAGGAAGGATCCTGGACATCCCCTGCGGCAAAGACGCCTTCAACATTTGTCCTGGAAGTCTTGCCCTCAGTAATTATATAGCCTGTCCCGTCAACATTCACCCACTGGCTGAAAAGTTCAGAATTCGGATGATGGCCTATGGCAAGGAAAAATCCGTCCACGGCGATTTCAAAAGTCCCGCCATCCTTACGCGCGATCCTCGCCCCTGTAACTCCGGAAGCATCACCGAGAATTTCTTCCGTGCTGCAGTTCCAGAGGATTTCTATATTAGGGGTATTCTTCACCTTATCCTGCATTGCCGCAGAAGCCCTGAGGACATCTCTGCGGACTATCATATAAACTTTCCTGCAAAGGGAAGCAAGATAGGTGGCCTCCTCGCAGGCGGTATCTCCACCTCCGACAACCGCTACATCCTTCTTGCGGTAGAAGAATCCGTCACAAGTAGCACATGCAGACACTCCCATACCACGGAATTTCTCTTCCGACGGAATGCCGAGATATTTGGCGGAAGCTCCCGTAGCGATCACGAGTGTCTCGGCAGAAATCTCCTTGTCACCGTCTACGGTTATCTTGAACGGACGGGATGACAGGTCTGCTGAAGTGACCAGCCCGTTACGGATGTCAGCACCCAGGCGCACAGCCTGAGCCTTCATGGCAGCCATCAGCTGATTGCCGTCAATACCGTTTTCAAATCCGGGAAAGTTTTCCACTTCAGTAGTGGTCGTAAGCTGTCCTCCCGGCTGTATTCCCTCATACAGCACCGGAGACAGATCAGCTCTTGAGGTATAGATCGCAGCCGTATATCCGGCAGGTCCTCCTCCTATTATAAGGCATTTTACTGTTTCCATAAAATTTCCAATCTACGCAAAAGTGCAAATATAGCAAAAGTCGAGAGCATAGTCAAAATAAATTTTGCCTCCGCCGAGACCAAGACGTATATATGTAATTATCATCCGGTCGTCACATATCTTCTGAACCTGTTAACCACAAACGCAAGCAACCGGTCCGGAAGCATAACTATGAAAGGCAGGAATACTTTGTTGAGAAAGCCGGGCATAGTACCTTTGCGACGCCTGAATGTAGCACTGAGGGCTTTGTCCGTAGCCTTGTCCGCATCTATCATCACACGGAGACTGCGGGCCAGACTGCGGAGTGACGGCTTCAAAGGTATAAGGGGCGTATCGACCGCACCGAAATATGCATTTGTTACGCTTACGCCAGTACCCCTGCATTCAACGCGCAGAGACCTTGAGAACCCTTTGACAAAACGCTTGGTATTTCCGTACATCCCTATTACAGGCCAGTCCATCCAGGCCGCCAGCGAAGACACATTGAGCACATATCCGTTTCCTCGCTCCACCATAGCAGGCACGAATTCACGGCACAGCATAAGCGGGGTGTAGGTGTGCACCATCATCATCAGCGACAGCGCAGCTGGATCAGTCTCGATTATAGGACGGCTGTACATAATGCCGGCATTGTTGACAAGCACCTCGACTTCACATCCTTCAGACGCTTCCGCAACCTTTCGCGCAGCATCCGGACGCGACAGGTCCTGAACTATGGTCCTCAGGTCAAAGGCACCGGCATATTCAGCCCTCCAGTCACCGGCAGACGCAATCAATGAACGTATTTCCCCGGAGACAGCATCAAGCCTGTCCGAATTGATGTCCACAAGAATCAGATTATAGCCTTTCAGGGCAAGCTTGTGCGCATAAAGACGCCCCATACCGGAAGCGGCTCCTGTAACCAGGGCATAGGCACCGAATTCCCTGAAATTTTTCCGGTTGATTTTTATCATATCCGAAGCAATAATGTTTTAGTTTTACAACTACAATAAATCCTGCAAATTTAGCAAAAATCAGTCAGAAACATTTGAGATTCCGCGTATAAAAGACACACAATTTTCCTGCCGCGATCTAATTTGGAATTATTCAATATCATTTGGATTAAAATCCGATATTTCATACATTTGCATCAAATCGAGATAAATGTTATCACAGAACGCAAAAAATTCAGGGATAGAGCAGTTCAAGTCCGCTCTCAGAAGGCACGCGATGAAGGCGACACCGCAAAGGCTTGCCGTACACGAGGCGATGCTGAGACTCGGGCACGCTTCCGCAGATACGGTGACTGAAGAAATCCGCAAATCGGCAAGCACCAACGTCACGGTAGCGTCCGTATATAACATACTGACCAATCTTGCCGGCCTCGGGATATACAAGCGCAGAATGAGCGCGAACAACAAGATGTATTTCGATGTCAACACATTCAAGCACATACATCTGTACGACAGCGAGAACCACACATTCAAGGATATAATTGACGAGGACCTTATGCTGCTTATAGAATCACATCTGGGGCACAGGAAATTCAGAGGATTCAAGATAGACGACATAGACATCCAGATCATAGGCCATCCGTCAAAAAGCAAAAAAACATTATAGGATATGGACGCCCCTTTCATATATGACTGCTATGTCACAGGTAAAAATTTCATAGGAAGGAAAAGCGAATGCACCGCCCTTGCCAACCTGATCGCAGCCGGCGAGAACATAGTTATCTATGAGCCGCCCAAGACAGGGAAAAAGTCAGTCATACAGCAGACGCTGTTCAATATGCGCCTCAGCGGCCAGCAGTTCAACGTCTCTGACTTCAATATGTTCAACATCAGGACGATCCACGACTTTCTGACTGGATTCGGCAATGCCGTAATACGCAGCACGTCATCTTCTCCGGCAGAATACGCGGACATTATCGGGCGGCACCTGTCCGGCACACACTTCGTATTTGACAGAAAAAGATTCTCAGAGTCAGACGAGGTGGTGTCACTCAACTGGGCCCCTGACATCTATGACATCGAGATGATGCTGAGACTTCCGGGCAGCATTGCCGAAGAAAAGGGAATCCGTATGATCATGATCATAGAGGAGTTTCAGAACATACTCGGAGACGACGGCGGTGATGATGTCATAAAAGCGATGGAAGCCGTCCTTAGGGAGACAAAAAACGGAGGAGGATGTACATTTATCCTGTCCGGCTCCAGGACAAACGCAATGAAATACATATTTGAAGAGAAAAAGTATTTCCACCGGCTTGTGGAGCATCTTCCTCTGCAGCCGATAGACGACAGGGATATCGTGGAGCACATATCACGAGGCTTCCTTTCACAGGGAAAGGTTGTGGAAAAAGACCAGGCGATGGGCGCGTGCAAGCTGTTCAGGAACAACATCTGGTACATCAACCATTTCACCGCTATCTGCAACTCCCTGTCCAAAGGATATATAAACGAAGGAATCATGCTTGATGCCCTGAATGCAATGCTGAGCATCCACGAGCCGAGATTCCAGGCGATGACGGACAGTCTGACAGACCATCAGCTCAGTCTGCTGAAAGCGGCTCTGGACGGAGTGGTAAGGTTCAGTTCTACGGATGTCATTGAAAAATACGCGCTGAATTCATCCGCAAATGTCAGAAGAGTGAAAGACGCACTCAAGAAAAAGGAAATCATAACATTCAATGAAAAGGACGAGCCTGTAGTGCTTGATCCTCTGTTTGAATATTGGGTCAGAAAATATTATTTCAAAATAAGCTAAAAATTTTGCAAACAAAATAATTTGATTACCTTTGCAGCCGCAAATAAAAAGGAGGTGATTAAGCTATGATTATTGTTCCAATCAAGGAAGGCGAGAACATTGAAAAGGCTCTCAAGAAATTCAAGAGGAAATTCGAGAAAACCGGTGCTATCCGTGAGCTTCGCGCAAGAAAGGCTTTCGTAAAGCCATCTGTAAAGAGAAGAGACGAGATTAAAAAAGCGATTTATGTTCAGCATCTCCAGCTTCAGGACGAGCAGTAGGCTCAACTGAAGTTTATGAAATATAGACGGCAGCCTTGATTATCAGGTT
This sequence comes from Bacteroidales bacterium, assembly GCA_009774765.1. GTDB lineage: Bacteria > Bacteroidota > Bacteroidia > Bacteroidales > UBA932 > Cryptobacteroides. The sequence goes on along the minus strand of VSOK01000018.1, from coordinate 28,304 downwards.
GCCGTTTTTTGTTTCAGAATCCGCACACGACAAATATTATACTTATCTTTGTGGAATTGCGTTTTGACCTGAAAAAATGAAAGTGCTCTGGTTATCATCATCCAATACCCTTTTCAATGAGAAGGGGGACCGTGCCTACAACGGCAAGGGGTGGATTGCATCCCTGCAGGATGCGGTCGCGGAATACGGTAAGGATATAACCCTCGGAGTAGCTTTCCTCAGCAGCGAAGATTCGGACGCCATTGTCAGGGACGGCATCACATATTTTCGGATAAGGAAAAGGCAATTATCCGGATTCAGAAAGCTTTACCGCAACTGGACAGGAGGAAATACGGAAAACTACGACGACAGGATAGGAGAAATCGTCAAGGAATTCTCTCCCGACATTGTCCATATATTCGGATGCGAATCAAAACTTGCCTCTGCCGTGGCAAGCATAACCGGCAGGCCTGTCATCATCCATATCCAGGGCATACTCAACGAAACTGTACCATACTTCTATCCCCCGGGATTCAGCGGGAGTGATATGATAGTACCACGGACTTTCGTCAATGAAGTCATTCTCAGAAACGGCTTCATACATCTATATGAAGATTTCCGTACAAGGGCAGAAAATGAAAAGAAATATCTGTCGGTGATGAGATCCGCAATGGGAAGGACGGAATGGGACAGAAACATCTGTGAAAAATACTCCCGTGCCGAATATTTTCGTGTAAACGAGACATTGCGCAAGCCTTTCTACAGGAATGCCGGACAATGGAAGTACCGTCCCGGCAAGAACAGGACCATACTCCTGTCCACAATTTCAGAAGTTCCGTACAAAGGCCTTGACCTTGTCCTGAGGACGGCGGACATACTCCGGCAAAGGGGCACAGACTTTGAGTGGAGAGTCGCCGGAATACGCAACGACTCCGGGATAGTAAAAATATTCGAAAAAAAGACAGGAATAAAGGCCGCAGACTGCGGTATTATCTTCAAGGGAATAGTTTCCGAAGAAGATATTGTACGTGAAATGCTGTCATCAGACATATATGTCCATCCGTCCTATATCGAAAACTCCTCGAACAGCGTATGCGAAGCACAGATGCTCGGTATGCCTGTCATTGCGACCAGCACAGGAGGGATACCTTCCCTCGTATCGCACGGATATGACGGGATACTGATTCCTCCGGGAAAAGCGGAAGCTCTTGCGGACTGGATAGACAGCACAAGCCGTTCCGGCACAAGAATGGAACAGCTCGGGAAAGCAGCGGCTGAAACGGCATCCCGGAGGCACGACCGCAGGAAAATTGTGGAAGATCTCACCGGTGCATACCGCAAATCAATAGAATCGTTCATAGACAACAATAATTTTAACAATTGAGGTCAGATGGGAAACAGTAAAGACAAACATAAAGGCGGCAGGACCCTTCTCAAAATATGCGCGTGGGGCATAGGAATATGGCTTGTGATACTCATAGTCCTACAGGCCGCACTGTCCCCTGCCATACTGACAGGACTGGTCAACAGGGCTGCCTGTGACTACATAGACGGAGAGCTTCATTTCGGGCGCGCATCCGCATCTGTCATAACCAATTTCCCGAATCTGAACGTAACCCTTGAAGACGTTTCACTGACATATCCTCCAGACAGGTTCACATTCTATGACGGAAATGTACCCGACGGGAGACTTCTCAGAAGCGGGCACTCACCAGATGCGGACACGCTTGCATCATTCAAGAGATTCTCTACATCAATAGACCTCGCGTCATTGATCGCAGGTCATATAAGGATACCGTCACTGGAACTGAGCAAGCCGAGAATTTTCGCAAAGCACTATTCGGAAAATGACGCCAACTGGAACATATTCAAGGCTTCATCTGAGGATCCGGACAGCAATGAAGAAGAAGGCCGGTCCGGTTCCGGGCCGCTGCCCAGGATCACAGTGGAAAAAATCGTATTCGACCAGAAGCCGTTCATAGTATATTGCAGCCCCAAAGACACACTCTTTACAGCCCTGCACCTCAACGGCCTTGATTTCAAGGGAAGGTTGTCCACAAGAAAGACGCACAGGAACAGGATAAGCTTCACGGCAGACACACTGGTCGTCGCGGGAAGAATGGCTTCAGACACCATTTCCCTGAAACTTGACAGATTCAGAATACGGCAGCACCGCAATCATATCGATCTCAGCCTGCTTGCTTCAACCACTATCGCCACAAGGACGACAGGACGTATGACACTGCCTGTCAAAGCCGATGCGCATATAAATTTCCCGAAAGATTCCGTACCGGCTGTATCAGTACGCGATTTTACGGCAGAAATAGCAGGCATACCGATAAAAGCCAATGCTGACATAAGATATATGACCGGCAACCTATGGCTGAAAGGTGACGCATCCGTCAACAGATGCAGGATCAAGGATGTCCTCAACTACTGCGGCAAAGGGATATGGAGCGGAGCCGACGCTCTGGATACCGATGCAGTAATTGTGATGAACGCCATATTTGAAGGATATTACGATTTCTCGGGAGACCGTCTGCCTTCAATCGATATGACACTGAGGATTCCTGATTCGTCAATCGAATACGACGGCATAGGCACCGGAAGCAAAATAGGAACCGACATCAGGGCCAAAGGAGACGGCATCAGATACAATATAGATGTCAACGACCTGTATCTCAAAGGGAAATCCGTCGACCTTTCGGTTAAAGGCTCAGCGTATGATATCCTCGGCAAGGATCCTCTGTTCGATGTAAACGGAAAAGTATCAATGCTGCTTGACACGCTGCAGAAATTCATCAGCCCTGAAAAAGAAATATTCGCCTCCGGAGTCCTTGAAGCCGAGGCGAAAGGCAAGATAAGGCAGTCACAGATGAATCCGTACAAATTCGCGGACAGCGACCTGAGGGGATTCGTAAAAAGCGACAGGCTTTACCTGAGCTCTGAAAAAGATTCTGTCAACGTACATATCGACAGCCTTGACATAGTACTTGCCACAGTCGGCAACACGAGGGACAGCAGCATAACACAAGGGACGAGAATGATTGCCCTGGTCGCAAAGGTAGACAGTACGGCCATAAACTATAAAAACATTTTCGACATCAGGGGACGCCGTCTTGCGCTCAAGGCACAGAATGATGCGGCAATCCTCAACGATATGGACTCTTCATCATTCTATCCTTTCGGAGGAAAGCTGGAAATAGGACGTCTCTCCGTTACGGACAGCGATTCCAGCAGAATATACATCAACAGGTCAGACAACGTATTCAAAGTCTCCCCGTCCGCAAAAGACAAGAATGTCCCCGTACTCAGATTCACAAGTGAGAACAGGGGCATAAGGCTGATTTCGTATGGCAGCCGGTTTTCATTGAACAATCTGAAGCTCAATGCCTCCGCGACAAAGAATACAATGGACCGGAAACATCTGGCAAAGGCGTTTGTCGACTCTGTCGCCAAAAAGTATCCAGACATTCCGAAAGACTCGCTTTTCTCCCACCTCAGGAAAATCCGCGGAGCGGGAACAATACCTGAATGGCTGACAGAAAAAGACTTCCGGAAAAACGACATCGACTTCAAGCTTGATGACGCATTCACGAAATATTACAAGGAATGGAGTTTTGACGGAAACATGTCTTTCAGAAGGGCAAATGTCATGACACCATACTTCCCTCTCAGGACCAGCGTCAAAGACTTCAGCGGACACATAACGAACAATACGGTTTCCCTTGACCATCTCACATTGACAAGCGGCCGCTCACATATAGCGGCAACAGGAAAGCTGAGCGGCATCCGCGGAGCATTGCTGCGCAACGGTCCGATTGCTCTCAACCTGAAAGTGACATCGGACAGCCTCAACGTCAACGAACTGCTGAGCGCATTGTCAATAGGATCCGGATATTCGTCCAAACCGGGCAATTCAAATGATCCGGAAATGGATGATGAGGAATACCTCGCCGCCGTAGTAATAGACACATTGGAAAATGCCGTACCGGAATCATCCCTGTTTGTAATTCCGTCCAACGTAAAGGCGAATATTGTCCTTGAAGCATCCAATGCCACATATTCAAAACTTGATATGGACTGGATTGCCGCAGAGATCACAATGAAGGAAAGATGTATCCAGATAAAGAATACGGTGGCGTCCACAAATATGGGAGACCTGTATTTTGAGGGATTCTATTCGACACGCACCAAAAAGAATCTTAAGACAGGATTCAACATCAACCTCGTGGACATAACCGCAGACAAGGTAATCGATATGATGCCTGCCGTAGATTCTATAATGCCTATGCTCAAATCTTTCAAAGGAATGCTTGACTGCGAACTTGCCGCAACAGCAAGCATCGACACGACTATGAGCATACTTATGCCTACTCTCACCGGAGTGATCCGTATAAGCGGAAAAGATCTCGCCCTGCAGGAGAGCGAATCCCTGTTCAAGATAGCCCGTATGCTCAAATTCAAGGATATACACAACATAAACATCAACGACATGTCTGTGGAAGGAGTCATATCCGACAACAGGATCGAGATATTCCCGTTCCTGCTTTCGGTTGACAGATACTCACTTGCAATGAGCGGAATACAGAATCTCGACCAGACATTCAAATATCACATATCAGCTCTCAAATCACCTCTGCTTATCCGTTTCGGAGTGGACCTGTGGGGCGATTTTGACAACTTCAGATTCAAAATCGGCAAAGCGAAATACAAGAATGCAAATATTCCTGTATTCTCCGCAGTAGTGGACCAGACAAAACTGAACTTGAGCCAGTCCATCAGGAACATATTTTCCAGAGGAGTCGAGCAGGCAATCCGTGAAAACGAAAGCCAGAAGCTCATCAATGCCCATAAGGAAGACATAAATTATGAAAATCCTGCCGACACAGGCATAGAGGAACTGTCTGAGGATGAGGCAAAACAGCTTGAAGAAGACAATAATGAACAGGAGCAGCAGCTCAACCAGAACATATAACGTATGAACAGTCAGGAATATATCGAGGTCTCTGTAAAGATTGACCCGTACAGCGATGAAAATGCAGAAATACTGATGGCTGAACTGGAAGAATTTCCATTTGAGTCATTTTCTATGGAACAGCCTTATCTGAAATGCTACATACAGAAAGACCTGTATTCGCAGCAGGATCTGAAAGTAGTGCTGAGCGGTCTTGACCAGTATGGGTTCACGACCTCATTCACTGCGACCCTTCTTCCGGCAACCAACTGGAATGCGGTGTGGGAAAGCCAGTTCACTCCTATTGTCGTCGACGGGAAATGTACAATCAAGGCTTCTTTCCATAAAGGGCTGAAACGTACAAGGTTCAATATAACCATAGACCCTAAGATGGCATTCGGTACCGGCCATCACCAGACGACATATATGATGTGCCGTGCGCTTCTTGCCAATGAGCCCGAGATAAGGGACAAGGTAGTGATGGATATGGGATGCGGTACGGCCATACTTGCCATTCTTGCCGCAAAGATGGGGGCACGTCACGTCTACGGAATCGACATAGATGCCGTTGCAGCAATTTCGGCATACGACAATGCCAGAAGCAACAAGGTAGCAAAGCGCGTCGAGACCTACTGCGGAGACGCCTCCCTGCTTCAGGCCGGGAAATATGACATACTGCTTGCCAACATCAACAGGAACATACTTCTTCAGGATATGGCGACATATTCACGCTGTATCAGAAAAGACGGGCTACTGTTTACAAGCGGATTCTACGTGGAAGATATGCCAATGATATGTACAGCAGCCAAGACTGCCGGACTGGAATATGCGGGACACGATTCCATCGAAAACTGGTGCTGTGTAACTTTCAGGAAAATCTGACAGGCTCTTCCTGAAAATGATTTGGAAAATCGGCAAAAAGGATTTACCTTTGTAATCTGTTTGCCCCGGGAACGGGCAGATCAGTTCAGCGGGCGTGTTGTAATTGGTAGCCAAGCCAGACTTAGGATCTGGTGCCGAGAGGCGTATGGGTTCGAGTCCCTTCGCCCGCACAAAGGGGACATCTTCTGATGAAGATGTCCCCTTTTTTCTTTACCATAACTGATTGGTATCTATCCAATCTGTCAAAAAACAGGTATGCCACGACTTGTTCGAGTCCCTGGTTCAGCAGAAGACCAGACCGATGAGAGGGGCGAAGAAAATGATGATATAGATCATCGTTATCCACGGCTGATATTCAACATAGAACTCTTTGAACGACAAACTCCACGGGTGTTTGACAAGAACCCATCCTACAAGGTCGAAAACGACACATATCACAGTCCACACAGCTCCGGCGATCAGGGCATCACACACGGCAGGATCAGACAGGCCTTTCATATACAGCCATCCTGCAACAGGATACAGCACCAGATTGTATAAAGGATGCCAAGGCTTGGTCTTTTCGTAGCCCTCACCCATACTGTGCTCATCCATAGGTTTCATCTTGAGCACAACTATATTGAATATGCAATGAAGGATTCCGACGCAGGTCACAAGAATATACGCCGCCCAGAACCAGAGCATAGAAAGCCAGAAATTTTCCATATCAGTCTGCAAATTCCATCTCTTCTATCAGATGAGCCGCCCCTGCAAGCCTGTCTATTATAAACAGCACATATCTTATGTCCAATGATATGTTCCTGCAATAGGCTGGATCAAACGCGATGTCGCTCATAGTACCTTCCCATACGCGGTCAAAGTTGATACCGACAAGGTTTCCGTCAGCGTTTATCACGGGACTGCCGGAATTTCCTCCCGAAGTATGGTTGGTCGCTATGAAGCAGACAGGTACCCTGCCGTCTTCCGTCCACTTCCCGAAATCTTCCGAAGCATACAGTTCACGCAGTTTCTGAGGTATATTGTAGTCATATATTTCAGGATTGTCCTTTTCCATTATACCGTCGATGGTGGAATAAGGTTCATAATATATACCGTCCGAAGGGCTGTATCCGGCAACTTGACCGTATGCCACCCTCAATGTCAGATTCGCATCAGGATAGAATGCCTTTTCCGGCTCGAACTCCATCTGCCCCTTCATATATTCCCTGTTAAGCAGAGTAATCTCACGTCCGATACGTGACAGCTCCGGATAAATGTCACGGCTGTACCATCTTGAGAACTCCATAGAGAACACGACGGCAGGGTCATCAGCGACAGCTGAAGAATCCGTAAACCGCATACGGTTGCACCTGTCGGTGAACATAGATTCTGCAAACAGAGCATCCGCCCATACGGCAGCACTGCCATATTCCGACATCATATCCCTGAAATAGGCAGGCTGGAAATCTTCCGGCACATTCCTGTCAAAGGCATCCATAACAGCCACAAAGCATTCTTTGTCTATAGGCATATAATAGTCTTTGTAAAAGGCATCCGCAGCGGCATCAAATTCTTCCTCGGATGCCCCCTTTGAGTTGAGCGACATAACACTGCGCGCAAAACGTGCCAGTTCGACAGTATATGCCGTCTCCATATAATAATCCTGTATAAATGAATATGGCTCAGCCGCCTTATATAAAGAATCCAGTTTCCAGAGAACATCCCCGTATCCGGCACTTTCGGCCCATCCGGAGAAACGCTTCTCGTATGCACGCTTTGCCTGCACCGTTCCAAGCCTGTTGATACCCTTCATCTCCCCCTGCCATTTCTTCCAGGCATTTGCAACTCCGGCATTCTTTGAAGCATACTGTATTCTTACCGCACGGTCTGATTCCATATATTTCCTCTGGATGTCAAGCCTTTTCGTCCTCAAGGCAATCTTATGAGGATCTGACACTTCCGAAACATACCGGACACCTTCGGACATTATATATTCCTGAGTCCTTCCCGGGAAGCCGTAGACAAAAGTAAAATCACCCTCTCCTACCCCGGACAACGATATCTTGAAATATCTTTTCGGACGGTAAGGTACATTGTCTTCCGAATACGGCGCAGGATTGTTGTCCTTGTCAGCATAGATTCTGAAAATGGAGAAATCCCCGGTATGGCGCGGCCACATCCAGTTGTCCGTATCACCTCCGAATTTTCCGATGGACGAAGGCGGAGCACCGACCAGGCGGACGTCGCTGAATTCCCTGTATATGAATATATAATAGCTGTTCCCATAATAAAGCGACTCCACAGTGGCCCTCAGGCCGTTCCCGTCTGCCGTAGCATTCTTTATCAGCCTGGCAGAATTGGACCTGACTATAGAATCCCTCGCAGCCTCGGACATTCCGGCAGAATACCCGTCAAGGACAGCCGATGTGACATCATCCATCCTTTCCAGAAAACTGACAGTAAGACCGTCATTCGGAAGCTCTTCCGAACGGTCCATCGCCCAGAATCCGTCTTTGAGATAGTCGTGTTCAAGGGAGCTGTGCTTCTGTATCTGTCCATAGCCGCAATGGTGGTTGGTCAGCAGCAGACCCTCGGAAGATATGATCTCCCCGGTGCATCCGCGTCCAAACAGCACGACGGCATCTTTCAGAGAAGCCTGGTTGATGCTGTATATGTCTTCTGCGGACAGTTTGAAACCTTTGTCCTGCATATCTGAGATACGCTGTGAAATAAGCGAAGGAAGCCACATTCCTTCGTCCGCCAGTGCAGTGACAGAAGCTGTCAGAAATGCTGCGGATAAAATTACTGATAAAAACAGATGTCTCATTTGTTATTAAAACCGTATATGGTAAAACATAATGTCTGTAAAACTCCAAATATCGGATGACAAATATAGTCAAAGTCGAGGGCAGAGGGAAAATTTATTTTCACTATGCCGAGACCAGGACGTAATATATGTCCTCCAGGACAAATATAGTCAAAAACCGAGAGCAGAGTCAAGTTTACTTGAACTTTGCCGAAACAGGGCGTACAGTCTGGCTACTCGCCGGCAAGATCCACGACTGTATAGCCGTGCCCAACCGCAGGAAGGAATTTTTCAATAAGGTCGCTCATACTGAGCCGCACCGTGGAAGTATTGACGCAGGGATGACATCCGAATGTATCCAGCACAAGAAGGTCCCGGTCTATGACCAGACGCACCTTCCCGCCCCTGTCATTCATAAGCCCCATCGGAGACACAGATCCGGGGCGTATCCCAAGATACTCCACCATCTGCTCTTCCGATGCGAAAGAAAGCCTCGCGCATCCGAGCTGGGAAGAAAGATATTTCGTCTTGAAGACTTTGCCGGCAGGAATCATAAGCAGATAGAAATCTGTCTGCTGACGGTTGCAGAGAAAAAGGTTCTTGCATATAGGAGCTCCAAGATGCCGTTCTATCCCGGCACAGATTTCCATTGTGTCAGCCGGTTCGTGTTCAATTTTCATATAGTCCGCACCGATACGGTCAAGCAGCCGGTATACAGCTGATTCAACCCCGCTGTTCATCTCCAATGCCTCCATCATTTCAACTCTACAGGTACGACATGATCCGAATCTTCAACCGGCCTGATAGTACGGCAGGGATTTCCTGCAGCCAGCACCGACGCAGGAACATTACGGGTCACAACGCTTCCCGCTCCTATGACCGCATTGTCTCCGATCTCCACACCGGGCAGAATCACCGCACCGGCTCCTATCCATACATTGTTGCCAATCCTGACAGGCATCGCACGCATTATACCTTCATTGCGCTGCATTGGCTGAAGCGCGTGGGTTATAGTATATATCCCGACATTCGGACCGATGAACACATTGTCACCTATGACCACCTCAGCTTCATCAAGTATTGTGATGTTGTAGTTTCCGACAAAATTCTCTCCGATCGAGATATTGAAACCGAAGTCGCATCTGAACGGGCTGTGAAGAAAAAATCCGGGACCTATATATCCCAAAAGATCCTTTATGACAGCCTCGCGTTCGGCTTTGTGCGACGGAGGAATATTGTTGAGCCTGAAGCACATATCCTCAGCCCTTAACAGCTCATTTCCGATTTCAGGGGTTATGCCGTATATCCACTCCCCTGCACGCAATTGTTCAAACTGGTCCATTGTGATTTTTTTAGTCACGGCAAAGGTAGCCAGAACAGCATACAAATCAAAATGTCAGCTGTTGCGGCGAAAAGCATTCGGTGTCGTGCCTGTCACTCTCTTGAACATCCGGCTCAGATGCTGGGGATACTGAAACCCCAGGTCGTAGGCTATTTCGCTCATTGTCTTGCCGGATGACAGAAGCTGCTCCTTCACGACATCTATGACCTTTAGCTGGATGTGTTCCGAAGCCGTTTTCCCTGTCAGCCTGCTTATCAGGTCCCCGAAATAATTGGGCGAAAGACAGACCTTGTCCGCAAAATATCTTACAGTAGGAAGACCGTTCAGATTAGGTGTACCGCTGTCGAAATACTCGTTCAGAAGCTGTTCGAACTTCGTGGTCACATCATTGCCCGCATAGCTTCTTGTGATGAACTGGCGGTCATAGAACCGCATACAATAATCAAGCAGAAGCCCTATATTGGACGTTATGAGTCTGCGGCTATGCTTGTCGATCGCATGTTCCAGCTCTTTGTCTATCTTATGCAGACATTCCATTATCGTATGCCTCTCATCCTCGGACAGATGCAGAGCCTCATTCGTCTCATAGGAGAAAAACGAATAATTCTTTATTTCCTGGCCAAGAGGAGTGCCTTTTATCAGGTCCGGATGAAATATGATTCCGTATGCGGACGGGCGGTCTCCCTGAGGAAGTTCGGAATAAGTAACCTGACCTGGAGCAAAGCACACTATCGTACCCTCCTGGTAGTCATACGTCCTGCGTCCGTATCTTATGTCTCCACATCTGGTATTTTTCAGGAATATCGCATATACGCCATAGCTGAACCAGGCTTCATCCGCCCATTTAGTCGCCTTTGAAAGGTCTATTACGCTGACAAGAGGATGCTTTGTCTCCAGCCCGAAAAACTTGTTGTAGGCATCTACCGTATCTATCCTTATGATTTCATCCATATATCTGATTCTGCCGTTATGAATAACATTTTCAACACGAGGCAAAACTATAGAGATTTTATGTCTTTGCCAAACACCGTCCTCAGGAAACCTTCATTCGGGTACTATTATCCGTAATTCATATACAAAGATTCAGCTATCATCCGGATCGACAAAATAGACAAAACCGATAAAATCGACAGAACCGACAAAATCAACAAAACCGAAAAAACGAACAGAACCAACAGTGGTCGATAGACCCCACCGTGATTGGCCGGGCTCGGCATTCCGGGCAGATGGGTCTCTGCAATCAAATGAGACTCAACAAATTACAAAACAGTATATCTTATATGGGCGATACTGTTTTGCAACCAACTGACAGACAGCACATTGCAGAGCCCCATCTGCTCCTAGTCACCACCTTCAGTCAATTTATGCTGATTATCAATCATTTGCAATTGAAGGTGGATGCTGTTTTTTCCACCTTAAGTATGTTTTCATTGAATATCACCCCATTGCGACTGAAGGTGGCAGATATGGGAAGAACCATTCAATCTACTTTTGTATTCCGGACAGCAAAACACAAAACACCCCGAATTTTACGGTGAGCCCGATTCCGGATCACCATTAAAAGTATGTGTCTATAATTAACTGTATTTTTGCCGAAGCGTGGCCATCAGACGGGAAAATGTCTGATGGCCACGTTGCTTTTTATTTTGTGATTGATTATAAGGCAGTTACCTTTTGACTGGTGTGCCCATCGGCCCTTTTTCTGTCCGATGGGCACGGAGTACAACGGGACGACAGCTCTCAGAAAGGTGTCTTTGCTTTTTAGACATCCCTGTTTACGCTCACAAAGAAAAATATTTGACACAGTGGTTTTACCTCCGATTCCAAGCACCATGCGGTCCAAGCCGCAGCCCTGACACAGAGCGGGCGAGAAAATGTCCATTATACCAGAAAAAATATACAACATTTACAGGCAAATGTACGAATTTTATACTGACAAATGCAATGGCGATGGATTGTTCGACATTCAGAACAGATAAAGAAAAACCACTGCCGCAAGTTGGTTTGAATTATGGATAGTGCTTATTTACAGATGTTTACATAAAAAGAGAGCGACTAAAATAGTCGCTCTCTTGGAAGGGTGCCCAGTGGGATTCGAACCCACGACATTCAGAACCACAATCTGACGCTCTAACCAACTGAACTATGGGCACCATATTCATTTGGGACTGCAAATATAGGAAAAATATTTTATCCGGCAATAGATATTCAACTTTTTCGTAATGCAACATACGACAAATGATGGATGTAAACAGATTCTTGTTATATTTGCAGGTTGTTATAATAAAACATATAGTAATATGGGACGTGAAATTAAATTCTCGTTAGTTTATAGAGATATGTGGCAGTCGTCAGGAAAATATGTTCCTACGGTGAGCCAATTGAAAGAAGTCGCCCCTGCGATCATTGACATGGGCTGCTTTGATAGAGTCGAAACCAACGGTGGTGCATTCGAACAGGTGAATCTGCTTTTCGGAGAGAATCCGAACAAGGCGGTACGTGAGTGGACTGCACCTTTCAATAAGGTCGGCATCCAGACACACATGCTTGAAAGAGGTCTGAACGCATTGAGAATGAACCCTGTACCTGCAGACGTCAGAGAACTGATGTTCAAGGTGAAATGCAAACAGGGCACAAATATTTCAAGGTCATTCTGCGGACTCAACGACCACCGCAACCTCAGGCTCTCTGTAGAATACGCCAAGAAAGGCGGCATGATATCTCAGGTTGCACTTTCAATCACGAATTCACCTATACATACCGTAGAGTATTATATGGGAATCGTGGACAAGGTCGTGGAATACGGCTGCGACGAAATCTGCCTTAAGGATATGGCAGGTATCGGACGCCCGACATTCCTCGGACAGCTGACCAGCCAGATCAAGAAGAAATACCCTCACATCAAGGTACAGTACCACGGACATACAGGTCCTGGATTTTCTCCTGCATCGATGCTTGAGGTCGCAAGGGCCGGAGCCGACTATCTCGACGTTGCGGTAGAGCCTCTCAGCTGGGGAAAGGTGCATCCGGATGTGATCACCATCAGGGAGATGCTCAAGGCTGACGGCTTCCAGGTAAAGGACCTGAACATGAACGCATATATGGAAGTCCGCCGTCTTACCCAGAAATTCATCGACGAATTCCTCGGATACTGGATCGACCCCAACAACTCGCACATGAGTTCGCTCCTGGTCGGATGCGGTCTCCCTGGAGGAATGATGGGCTCGATGATGGCCGACCTGAAAGGTTTCCACGGAGCGATCAACGCATCCCTCCGCGCCCAGGGCAAGGCAGAAGTGTCACTCGACACCCTTATGGTAATGCTGTTCCAGGAAGTGGAATACGTATGGCCACGCCTCGGATATCCGCCTCTCGTGACTCCGTTCAGCCAGTATGTCAAGAATACTGCCCTGATGAATCTGATGAACATCCTCAAGGGACAGCCTCGCTGGACGACCATAGACAAGGACACCTGGAATATGATTCTCGGCAAGATGGGTAAACTGCCTGGCGAGCTTGCGCCTGAAATCGTTGAGCTTGCAAAGAGCAAAGGACTTGAATTCTACACAGGCAACCCTCAGGATGCGTTCCCTAACGAACTTGACAAGTTCAAGGCAATGATGAAAGAGGAAGGCTGGGACGAAGGTGAAGACCAGGAAGAGCTGTTCGAGTTCGCGATGCACGAAAGACAGTACCGCGACTACAAGAGCGGAATCGCCAAGGAAAGGTTCAACAAAGACCTCGAGGCGGCAAGGGAAAAGGCCGGTGCACCTATCGTGATCACACGACCTGTAGTGGAAATGCCTAAGTACGATGTTGACAGCATCATAGAGAAGTATCCTCACGCAAAGCCGGTACAGGCTCCGGTGAAAGGACAGCTTATCTGGCAGGTCGACGTGGATGACGCATCTACAGCCCCTGTAGTGGGTACCGAGGTAAAGGCAGGACAGCCTATAAGCTATATACAGACATACTACGGTATGGAAGAGGTAATTCCGGCAACGGACGGCCGTATTGTTGCCATCTGTTCAAAGCAAGGAGACACTGTAGCAAAAGGCGAAATCATTGCCTTTGTTGAATAATCGGACTGTTGCGCGTAACCGGCGTACAGTACAACAGAACAAGAGACCTGATGGAAAACAATCCGTCAGGTCTCTTTTGTATTACCGTCCTTTTTGTTAAGTTTGCAAAGGCAATTGCGCTTATGCGGGAGAAGACGGAGGAGAGAGATGAAAATCAAAGATCTGTGCTCGGATGAAAGACCGAGAGAAAAGATGCTCAGCAAAGGAGCATCTTCATTGAGCAACGCTGAGCTTATCGCGATCCTGCTCAGGACAGGCACCGGAAAGAAAAACGTGATTGAAGTAGCCCAGGCATTCTTGAAAATGTCCGACGGCAGCCTTACCAGGGCATCTTCGATGTCTGTGGACCAGATGTGCAACATCGATGGCATCGGGACCAGCAAGGCGATAGGAATAATTGCGGCACTTGAACTCGGGAAAAGGATGTGCGGAGAATCCCCTCAAAAAAGCAATATCATCAGATCGTCACAAGACGTATTCCGGGAGATGGTACCTGCTATGAGAGGGCTTCAGCACGAGGAATGCTGGATATTCTATCTTGCACGCAACAACAGGATAATCACAAAGGAACGCCTCAGCATAGGAGGGCAGAGCGAAACCATAGTGGAAATCAAAAAAGTCGTCCGCAGGGCATTGGAGACACTGGCCACAGCCATAATAATTGTGCACAACCACCCTTCAGGCGACCCTCATCCCGGCATAGCTGACATAAAGATGACAAAGGCACTCAAACAGGCTCTCGAGACCTTTGACATATCTCTTACAGACCATATCATAATAGCGGACGGCAGATATTACAGTTTCTCGGACGAGCAGGAATACACTGCAGTATAAGATATGAGAGGCCAAATTATTTTTGAGCCGGCATATATATACCGATTTTTGCCTATATTTGTGCACCGGCACAAATATAGGCATAATCCTGTATCTGCATTCCGGTGAGGTTCATTCACAACCTCTTTTCAAAATACATAAAACAAGGAATATGAAAGTCATCAACCTCGGAGAGAACAACAGTGTCCTGAATAATTTTATGGCGCAGATGCGCGACAAGAACGTCCAGAAAGACAGAATGCGTTTCCGCAGAAACCTTGAAAGGCTCGGAGAAATATTCGCATACGAAATAAGCAAGACACTCGACTATTCCACAAAGCAGGTAGTGACCCCTCTCGGCATAGCGAATGTACCTACTGCAGATTCACAGATAGTGGCGGCGACCATACTGCGTGCCGGACTGCCTCTGCACCAGGGAATACTCAACTTTTTTGACGACGCACAGAACGCATTTGTCGCAGCCTACAGAAAGTACGACAAAGGAGACAGTTTCCACATCAACATTGAATATGCAAGTTCTCCAGACCTCACAGGAAAGACATTGATACTTGCCGATACCATGCTTGCCACAGGAGCATCGCTTGTAATAGCCTACAACCGCCTGTGCGAAGACGGGGAACCGGCCCATACTCATCTCGTATGTCCGGTATCCAGCGCGGATGCCGTAGAACATCTGAAGAAAAGCCTGCCAGGAGACAAAGTGACCCTATGGGTTGCAGCAATTGACGAGGAGCTGACAAGCCACTCATACATCGTCCCGGGGCTTGGAGACGCAGGAGACCTCGCATACGGAGACAAGATATAAAAAATGCGGTTCCAGATCAATGGAACCGCATTTTTGTTAAAGTTCTTTGCGAAGTCTCGCCTTAGGGATATTGAGCTGATCCCTGTATTTGGCTATCGTTCTTCTGGCTACCTTATAGCCTCGACTTGTCATTTCAGCGACAAGCTGGTCATCCGTGAAAGGCTTGCGTTTGTTCTCACCGTCCACAAGCTCCTGGAGGGTCTTTTTGAGCTCCCTTGTAGACACCTCTTCACCATCCTGGTTTTCAAGGCCTTCCGAGAAGAAATATTTGAGTGAATATATGCCGAAATGGGTTTCGATATACTTGCTGTTGACCACACGGGAAATGGTAGAAATATCAAATCCTGTCTTCTCTGCAATATCCTTGAGGACCATCGGCTTGAGATGGCTCTCATCCCCGTCCATAAAATAATCGTGCTGATAATCCACGATTGCCCGCATTGTGCTCTCCAGAGTATTATGACGCTGCTTTATCGCCTCAACGAACCACTTTGCAGAGTCAAGTTTCTTCTTCACAAACGTAGCCGCCTCCTTCTTTTCGCGTTCCGATGAATTTGCCGCCTCAAGCAGGATGTCGGCATACTTGCGGTTCACCCTGAGTTCAGGTATCGAAAATCTCGGCATCGTCAGCTTCAGTTCTCCGTTGTCAAGATTAAGGACGAAATCCGGGACGATCTGCTGGGCCTGGTCATTATACGTATCATCAATCTGTCCGCCAGGTGCAGGATTAAGTTTGACGATCTTCAATATGGCAGCCTTGAGTTCCTGCTCGGAAAGCCCCATACGCGACATTATCTTCTGGAAATGCTTGTTGGTAAACTCCGTGAAATGATCTTTGAGAATACGTGCGGCATTCAGAGCATCAGGTGTCTGCCTGAGATGGCATATCTGAAGCAGAAGGCACTCACGCAGGTCACGGGCACCGACTCCGGCAGGCTCGAAATCCTGGATTATCTTCAGCATCTGCTCCACTTCAGCCTCATCGGTCTCTATGCCGGCACGGAATGCAAGGTCATCTACAAGACTCTCGATATCCCTTCTGAGATAGCCGTCATCATCAAGGCTTCCTATTATAAAAGATGCCACCTGATACTGGTGCTCCGTCAGAGAACGGAATCCCAGCTGGTCCATAAGGCTCTGGGTAAAACTTTCCTTGACCGAAAAAGTATTGTACTGCGGACGTTCATCCTTGCCGTAATTGTTGACTCTAAGTTTATAGCTCGGTATGGAGTCATCCTCTTTGTATTCGGACAGAGACACCTCCCTCGGTGCATTGTCATCTCCATCCTCCCTTTCATTCGCAGCATCCTCATCCAAAACAGGATTTTCTTCAAGTTCCTTTCTGATGCGCTGCTCAAGTTCCTGGGTAGGAAGTTCTATAAGCTTTATAGTCTGAATCTGCAACGGAGACAGCTTCTGTGTCTGCTTCAATTCAAGTCCTTGCTTCAGCATATATCACCTGATTTTTAAAACCTTTAATAAAATTACCGTTCCAAGACCGGCCTCAATACTCTGACTGTATCCTCCACAACCGGACGCTCCCTGTCCACGACAGGATAATTTATATTTTCCTTTACAATAAATGCGGACGGGAACGCCCCCCGGATCTTCTGGAGAAGCTGCATAGCTTCAGACTTTGTCCGGAAATCCCCGACAGTCACTTTGAAATAGGGGTTCACATAGCTTCTGTATGCCGCCACATCATTGTACTGCTCCACAAATCTTTTCAATGCCGCCTCGGAGGCATATCTTGAAGTCTGCTTGTTGTCAAAAAATATCCTGACCCTGTATCCGCAGACCGAACGGGAGGAATTTGTACGGAAATGAGTATTCATCGCCGTGGATATGCCCTGTGACTGGTGCACACGGACATCTGACGCCCCGCCCTTTTCCACAAGAGGAAGCTCGAGAAAAATATTTTTACCGGCAAGTTCCGTATTCAGCAGAGGTGCCGGGACATATACCAATGAATCCACGAGTTCATAGCCTGAGGGTATCGTATCAGCTACCGCCTCCTGAGCAAAAGCACGGACACCGGAGACCGTCAGACAAAACACTATGACCGATATAGCATATCTTATATTCATATAAGCCTGTTTTTAATCATCCTGTATAAAGAACTTGCAGGAACATCCTTCATCACTACCTTCCTGGCGATACCGCCGCGCGGCTTCACCTTAAGCGACAGATCGACAGTGCAGTCCTCTATCCTGAAATCCGACAGCATTGAAAAAAGTTCAACGACAGAGACGGAATTGTTCAACGAAAGAGAGCCCTTCACTGAATATGTTCCTTCTGTCCTGCCTTTCACCGTCACCGGTTCTGCGGAAAAATCCCCCAAAGGCGCGCTTCCGCGCTTTATGGTACCGGAAATATCATACAGCGAAAACTCTACGGAAGGATTGTCCACCCCCACGTAAGCGGACCACAGGACAGACTTGAAGCCCTGGGGCAAAACCTTGTCTACCTTGAATGACGTAATCTTCAAATCATTGAAGTTAACGCATCCGTTCAATGACAAAACCGCCGCCAGCAGTACCCAAAGCCATATTTTCCTGACAACAATCCTTTTCATATCTCATTACAACAACGTACAAAGATAGCAAGAATTTAATTAAAACGTGTATATTTGCAGGATAAGCAAAGAAAAACACGAAAGATGAATATAAAACCTATAACCGACCCGTCAAGACCTAAAGTCTACATAGAGACTTACGGATGTCAGATGAATATGAATGACAGCGAAGTGATACTAAGCATACTCCAGGATGCAGGGTACGCTCTGACGGAAGATATCGGACAGGCTGATGTGATTCTTGCCAATACATGCTCAATACGCGACAATGCAGAGCAGAGGATATGGGGAAGGATCGACCAGTTCCGTCTCCAGAAAAGAAGACGCGACGGAGTAATTATAGGAATTGTCGGATGTATGGCGGAACGTCTGAAGGAGAAACTGCTTGACGGCCATACTGTAGACCTTGTCGCAGGCCCTGATGCATACCGCTCGCTTCCCGACCTTATCAGGGAAATCAGCCCTGACAAGCCGCAGATAAACGTGCTTCTGTCACACGAGGAGACGTATGCGGACATTTCACCTGTCAGAATGGACAGGAACGGAGTCAGCGCGTATATATCCATAATGAGGGGATGCAACAACGTATGTTCCTACTGCGTAGTTCCCTACACGCGCGGGGCGGAAAGAAGCCGCGCCCCCAAAAGCATCGTAAGGGAAGCTGTGGAGCTGTTTGAAAACGGTTACAAGGAAGTGTGCCTTCTCGGACAGAACGTGGACTCATATCTCTGGAAACATCCTGATTCCGCGGACAAGAATGTGAATTTCGCACAGCTGCTTGAAATGGTGGCAAAGGTGAGTCCAGATCTGAGGGTCAGATTCTCCACTTCATACCCGAAAGACATAAGCGATGAAGTGATATACACTATGGCAATGTACGAGAACATCTGCAGGCACATCCACCTTCCGGTGCAGTCCGGAAGCAACACGATGCTCGAAAAGATGAGGAGAAAATACAACCGCGAATGGTACCTTGAAAAAGTCGGGAAAATACGCTCCGTAATGCCGGACTGCGGCATTTCAACAGACGTGATAGCCGGATTCTGCGGAGAGACCGAACAGGACCACAAGGATACGGTCTCGCTGATGGAGGCCGTCGGGTTCGACTCGGCGTTCATGTTCCAGTATTCAGAAAGGCCAGGTACACTTGCCGCAAGGAAATACCCTGACGACGTTCCGCCTGAGGTCAAGACGGCACGCCTCAACGAGATCATCGCGCTGCAGAACAGGCTGAGCCTGGAAAGCAACACAAAAGAAGTCGGCAAAAGGCATAAGGTCCTGATCGAAGGAACCTCCAAAAGGAATGAAGAAGAATTCACAGGACGTACAAGCAACAACAAAGTATGCGTATTCGCCGCTCCAGGACATAAGCCAGGAGACTATGTGGAGGTGGAAGTATTGTCCTGCACCTCGGCTACCCTGATTGCAAAACTGATCTGACCCGAACCGTACTCCGATGCTAACTTTCCTGTCACATATCGCGTCAAATATGCTGTTCCTTCTGATATGCGGAACAATACTGGTCATTATGGGCAGCAACAGCGATTCGAGCAAAAAAATCGCGTGGATACTGATAGTGGCACTTCTACCGGCTGTCGGAGTCGTATTATATGTCGTATTCGGTCTGGAGACCAGAAAACCGGATTACTTTCTGAAAAACCACCGTACATTCCTGGAGACATTTGAAAAGTATGCGGATGACAGCACGAAACTGCTGCTTTTCGGAAAGCACACACAAGACAAGATCAGGCCCGAATACAGGGAGCTGTCCAGACTGCTGTCCTGCTGCAACGGGACGACCGTATGCGAGGACAACAACATAGAAATCATCACATCCGGCAAAAGAAAATTCGAAGCCCTGGTGGAAGACATCAAAAACGCCAGGCATCACATCCATATGGAATACTTTTATTTCCGTAAGGATGACGGGAGCAAAGAGATAAAGAAACTCCTGATGCAGAAGGCACGGGAAGGTGTAAAAGTCAGGTTCATACACGAGAATATAGCAAATATAGCAATCGATCCGCACTACTACAATGAGATGAAGGATGCTGGTGTGGAAGTCGTCAAATTCACCAATCCCAAATTTTCGCTTTTCAAGCTCAACTACCGCGACCACAGGAAGATCGTAGTGATAGACGGGAATATAGGCTATACGGGAGGTATGAACATAAGCGACGACTACTTCATAAGGTGGAGGGACACCCATATCCGTCTTACAGGAAATGCCGTATCAAGCCTCCAGTACAGCTTTATGAACTCATTCATAACCTCCGGCGGAAGGATAGACGAAGACTTCGCGCCCTATTATCCCGAGCACGAGGCATTTGAAGAGAATGACCGTCTTGTCCAGATCGTGCCTGACGAACCTGATTCACAATGGCCGATTCTGCTTATGGGAACAACATGGACCGTACAGCATACCAAGGACTACATCTACATACAGACACCATATTTCGTACCTCCTGAATCGCTTCTTCAGGCATTGAAGACAGCCGCGCTCAAAGGGGCGGATGTCAGGATAATGATTCCTCAGAAGGCCGACCTGTTCTTTATGGGACCTGTCAACAAGGCATATTACAAAGAATGTCTTGAAGCCGGAGTAAAGATATATGAAAAGACAGGCAGATTCATCCATTCCAAGACATTGGTATCAGATGACTATGTATCAATTGTCGGTACGGCAAATATGGACTATCGCTCGCTTGAGCTGAACTATGAAATAAACTCGTATATCTACGATGAGAATATGGCCAGGATGAACAGGGAGATTTTCTTTAACGATATGAAGGAATGCCACCAGATAACTCTTGACGAGTGGAACAGAAGACCATGGTACCATAAGGCACTCCAAGTCACTCTCAAACTGTTCTCCCCTCTGCTTTAGGATACATAAAGAAAAGACCGATGAAAAAATCATCGGTCTTTTCTTTGCTCAGATTATTTCCATATCCGAAGAAAGCATCCATCCCTGACGTCCGTCCGCAAGGGAAATGTTCCTCCATTGCCCGACCTCATCCAAAATTTTGACTTTGGTACCTTCGTGAAGCACGAACAAATCCGTAGACGCCCCTGAAGACGGAGCACTTTTCACAGACGTGACAGGTTTCATAACGATTGCGCTATCGGCTTTCATATAATCATTCCTCTGCCAGAGGGAAAATCCCAAAGACGCTCCGGCAAACAGGAAAAACACTATAGCCGTAAAAAAGCCTGTACTTTTGGCCGCAGTGCCCGAAGCGAGAAAGAACAGAAGCACCATAGCAAGGCATATCCCGAAAAACACAAGGCTCAATATGGCCCAGGAGTCAGAATCCAGCACATAGCAAAGGTTCCTTGTCCAGCTTTTGAGCACAAATTCAGGTACGGGATCGATCCTGTCCTGCACAAGACCAGAAACGACTTCAAGGTTGTATCTTGCATCTGAATATGAAGGATCCAGTTTCAATGCCCTTTCATAGTAAAGAATGGCTGACGGATAGTTTTCAGACTTGAAAAAGGTATTTCCTATATTACAGTACAGCTCAGGTGATTCCAGTCCTGCGGCCGCAACAGCATTGTATGAGGATGCGGCCTCATACCACAGCCCTTCAGTATAGGCTGCGGTAGCCTTGTTCCACAACGAGTCGATATACATATCCTTTTCCGCGGCATAGCCGGTCACAGACACGGACATCATAAGCAGCACAACCAACATACAGGCTGACCGGCCTGTTTTTTTCTTTCCTTTCATATCAGATTCTATTGAAGATATCGTTTTGACCGCGGACTCATAATGCCTTGCCATAGCATCGTGTCCCGCATCAGGGGAATATCTTGCAAATTCACACTCATCTATAAGAGAAGTAAATCCATCTATAGTTTCCGCCGGGACACCCTCTGCGGAAAGATGGGATGATATCTGTTCCTTTGACAGCTCAGAAGCTGAAATATTGAGCTTGTCGGCAATATATCCAAGCAAAGCCTTGTGAAGCTCCTCATAAAATGCAGTATAAAGATTCTGCCTGAGATAATCCCCTGCCGCTTTAAGACGCCTTACGGCGATCTTGCTCGCCTTCCTTGTCCTTGTGCCTGCAACATCCGCCCTGCGCCTGGCAATGTTCCTGAATGCCAGCCACATAAGCGCCGCCATAGCACAAAGTGCTCCGAGACATCCCCAGAAACATCCTGAAAGGACAAAGAAATCCCCTTTTGATGACAGATGAGGACGCTTGGTCGCAACAAACCTTATATCCTCATTAAGGCTTTTGACACCGGTCCTGTCGGCCCGTGAAGGCACGACACCTCCTCCCGGCACAATGGAATCCTTGCTTTTGTATACGTGATAGCTGATCGCGGGAGTGCTCAAGACAACATATTTGCCAGTATTGATGTCATAATAGCTGTACTGTATCGGATCAAGGACGAAATCCCCATAGCTGCGCGGAATGAAAGGGAACTCATAAATCTTGCTTCCGGAAGTTCCTCCGCTCTTCTTGTCAGTACGTTCAGTTACTTTTATATCATATACCTCCATATCCGGAGGGAACGACACCTTGGGAGCTTCAAGCAATGACACGTTTCCACGTCCTTTGACCGTAATGACAAGAGATGCAGCCTCATGCGTCTTGAGGGAATCCTTGCTGAGTGCGGCTGTAATGTCGAATTCACCGACTCCACCTCCGAATGACGCCGGAGCACCGGCAGGAAGAGGAGACACATTGACCTTATATGAGCTTGATGTCACCCTTTTGCGTATAGTCCTGTAGTCATCGAAAAATCCGTCAAATATACTTGCTCCGCGGGACTGTGCTACACGCATGCTTACAAGGCAGACAAGTTCCGCCGGCTCAATAGTCAATGTACCAGTCTGCTGCGGAATCAGGACATATTTCCTCAATACTACAGTATTGTAGATTTTATCGTCAACGTTTTCACGCTTGTACTCAAGATTTGTCGGAGCTTCAACCTCCTGGCTCCAGAATCCGTTGAATGAAGGGAAACGGACATCCTCGAATCCTCCGATATTTACCCTGTAATACAATTTGAGTGTCGCCACTATAGGCTCACCTATAACTACATCCTTACGATTGATGGTAAAGCGGAGAAACAGGTCATCCTCAGAAATGGTACCGTTGGATGCGGCATTTCCTGCCGGCGCACCGCCATCACCTTCCGAAGAAGAGGCATTTCCGCCTCCGACGACCTCCAAGGGCACATCCGGTGAAACCACATCCTTGCCTTTCACCTTTGCCGAGGCCCCGGGAATCATAAAAGTTCCGGTACTCTTCGGCAGAAGAATATATGTAAAAGTATGCTGGGTGGACTTCGTGCGTTTCCCATTTATGATCTGAAGACTTGACGAACGTCCTTTCTGGGGTCCCCATACCAGCTGGAAGTCATTCCCCGGATCCCAGGTGAAATCGGAAGGACTGTCCTCACCGTCAAGAATAAACGTTACATTGAACTGCTCGTCTGCCGCTACCATATTGGGGGCCTCAACCCTCAACGTGGATTGTGCAGACATCATAAATGCCTGCACAGCAAGGAAAAACATCAAAAATACTTTTTTCATTCCCCTAATATCTCCTTTTTACCAATTCTTCTCTTTCTGCCTTGATTTCATTGCCTCCGCCTTCTCCTTGTTGACCTTCTCCTGAGTTTCCTTCTCCTTGGCCTGGATGGCGCGCAGCATCTGCTGGGCTGCCTGAGGAGTTATTTTGGCGTCCTGAGGCTGAGGCTGACGGTCCTGATTACTGTCCCCGTTCCGGTCATCAGGATTCCGGCTGCCATCTTTCTTATCCTTGTCATCATTGCCATCCTGGTTCTGCCGGTCATTCTGATTGTCCTTGTTATCCTGATTATCCTGGTTGTCCTGATTCTGATTCTGGTTGTTCTGATTATTCTGATTGTTTTTCAGCATTTCACGGGCATAGATATAATTTTCTTTGGCGTCCAAATCACCAGGATTCCTCAAAAGCGACTGGATATAGGCTTCTACCGCCCCCTGCCAGTCCTGCACGGCTACAGCCGCATTGCCCATATTGTAATAATAATCGGCACCGTACACAGAAGCTCCGGCCGACTCTTTGACGGCTTCATAACTTTTGCGTGCCTGCTCCATATCGCCAGAACGGTACAGAGTATTCCCGAGATTATAATTTGCCGCAAATGACAAAGAATCCTTTACAAGGGCCTTCCTGTAATCGATTTCAGCCTCCCTGTAGTTCTCCTTCCTGAAATCCCTGTTCCCTTTGCGTACATCCCTACGGTCCGTCTGGGCATTGAGTCCGACGGAAGCGACCGCAAAAAATACAGGAACAAGAATTATGTATTTCAATCCTTTCATATAGCCAATCAGTTGAAAAGTCTTTTCTTTGCCCTGCGTTCTCCTATAAGCATTTCTATCACAAGCAGAACAAGCGCGATGGCAAAAAAGTACATATATTGTTCATCAAATTCCTCAAAGATGACGGAACTGAACTCCTCCTCATCCATCTGACGGATTCTCTCCACGACCGGCGCAAGACCGAATTCACGGTTTCCGGCACGGACATAGACCCCGTTTCCTGCCTCCGCGACATCCTGCAGCACTTTCTCATCAAGACGTGACACCACTATCTCGCCATTCCTGTCCCTGAGAAGTTCACCGTCCACAGGAATAGGCTGTCCCTCAGGAGAACCTACGCCTATGGTGAAAATCCTCACCCCAAGCTCAGCGGCCTGCTTTGCGGCAGCGACAGGATCATCTTCGTGATTCTCGCCGTCAGTAATGATGACTATCGCCCTGCTCTTCTCGCTCTGCGCGCTGAAACTGCGTACCGCCGTATTTATGGCCTCCCCTATTGCCGTACCCTGAACAGGTACTGACTCCGTGGAAATACTGTTCAGAAACATCTTGGCAGAAACATAATCAGTTGTGATCGGAAGCTGTACGAAAGAGTTTCCGGCAAAGACTATCAATCCTATACGGTCATCCCTGAGCCTGTCAACAAGCCTTGATATGGAAAGTTTGGCCCTTTCAAGCCTGTTTGGAGAATAATCCTGGGCAAGCATGGAATTGGAAACATCCAAGGCAATCATTATTTCGACTCCTTTTGTCTGATGTTCTTTGAGTTTCGCTCCTATCTGAGGGCGTGAAAGCCCTATCACAAAAAAGAAGAATGCGGCAGAGAACAGGACTGTCTTTACCCATCCCTTTGATACGGACGACGACGGCATTATCTCCTTTACAAGAGACTCGTCCCCGAAACGTCTTATCCTGCGCTTTCTCAGCTTCAGCATCACCGCATAAAAAATAAAGAAAAACGGTATAAGCAGAAGCAGGAAAAGATATTGTGCCTGTGCAAAATTCAACATAATCTTTTGTCTTTACGGTAATCTCCTGATTACAAACAACCTAAGAACAAGATCCAGAAGAAGTGCAATCAAAGCGGCAAGAGCGTATCCAGTAAACAGCTCCTTATAGACAGGGAAGCTGTCTATCGTCGTCCTTGATGTCTCCATCTTGTTGATCTCGTTGTATATCTCCATAAGTTTGGTATTGTCGGTCGCACGGAAATAACGTCCTCCAGTAGCGGATGCGATTTCTTCAAGCAGTTTCTCGTCGATCTCCACCTTTACCTTCTGTATATCTATACCCCAGGAGGTCATCACTGGATACGGAGCGACTCCTTTCGCTCCGACACCTATCGTATATACCCTTATGCCATAAGTCTTCGCTATCTCAGCCGCCATCTGCGGAGTAATCTCTCCCCTGTTGTTGACGCCGTCCGTCAGCAATATCACCACACGGCTCTTGGCATCCGAATCCTTTACCCTCGCAACGGCTGTAGCCAGTCCGTTGCCTATCGCCGTACCGTCTTCGATAAGGTCAGTAGTCACCTCCTTCATCAGATTTATAAGAGTCGCACGGTCGGTCGTAAGAGGACACTGCGTGTAGCTCTCTCCGGCAAACACAACTATTCCCATCCTGTCGGACGGACGCTGTGAAATGAACTCTATCGCAATATCCTTCGCGGCACTTATCCTGTCCGGAGTGAAGTCCCGGGCAAGCATACTGGTCGAGACGTCCATAGCAAGCACGATATCAATACCTTCAGTATCAATGCGGTCCATTTCTTCTGATGACCTCGGACGTGCTATGGCAACTATTATCATAGCTATGGCAAATACCCTCAGGACAAAAGGTATATGCCTTACGGCATTCATTACGCTTTTACCTTCCTTAAGCCACGGAGCCGCCACGGACACCCTAATATGGGGAGTGCGCTCCTTCAGTTCAAGATACAGGTAATGAAGCACCAGCAGAACCGGTATCACCTCAAGCCACAGCAGTTCAGGATATTCAAAAAACATAATCAGCCCTCCTTCTCATCTTCTGGTTTCACAACATCTTCCGGTCCTGCAGCCGGATCCTCCTCAACCTGGCTCTGATATGTGGATGTGACAAAACGTACCGCCAGAGGCACCGCCGCCGCATTTTCATCGTCTGAAGCGACATATTTTGCAAACTTCACATAATCAGCACGTTCAAAGAGAGATCTTAGCTCCGCATATATGCCTTCAGGAACATCCGTGCCTGACAGCCCGTCAAAAATTTCCTTGGTGGTCATCTCCATTGCGGATATTCCATACCTCGACACTATATATTCCCTAAGGGTATCAGTCACACCGGAATAGAACGTCTTCTGCTTTTCCGCCGCCCAAAGCCTGTCACCGCGGTAACCGTCAAGCTTGCGCAGTGCGACAATATGCGCAGGATCCTTTCTCCTGTCTTCCTCAGAGCTTTTCTTCTTCGACATCATTATGAGGCATACTATGAGAATGACAATCACAGCAAGGATCTGCCCTCCGAACACATACGGCAATACTTCCGCAAGCGTCAAAGGATATCTGATCTGTCCCTTTATGTCGTGGACCTGGAAAGTAGCCGTATCCACAGGCATAGAGGTAACGGTAAACTTCTGAGGCTCAAACACCAGAGTGTCCACTACACCGAATTCCGATATTCTCTGCACTGTGACAGGATTCAGGACATAATCCCCCTCCATAAATGATGTAAGCACTATCCCAGCCTGAAGGTCAAGCAGTTTCGGCTCACCTTTTTTCTGCTTTCTTACCTTCAGGGTATCGATATACCAGTCCGAAAGTATCATAAGACCGGATTCCGCATTCTTTCCGGCATCAATCTCAGGAAACACGAACTGTGTACCTTCCTTTACCTTTTCAAGGTTTACCCCGTAATAAAGCTGGTCCGCGACAAGAATGCTGTCCCTTTCCTGCAGCTGCCTGAGAAACACCCCGTTCATCGGAACGACACTGCCGCGCAGCACAGTATCCGCTACAGCGGAAGGCTCCTGTCCTGCGGCAGACACAGCCGAGCAGGGCAACAAAACCGCAGCAAGAAAAAATACAGACCAAAATAAACTCTTCATACCTATCTCTTTTGGAAAAAAGCCATCAGATTTCTCACATAATCCTGATCAGTGGCTATCTCCACACTGTCCACCTTATATTTCATAAACATCCTGGAAGACGCTTCCCGGAATGTCGAGAACCATTTGGAATAAGCCTGCCTCATCTTTTTGGAAGAGGTGTCAACCCAGGCGGCATAGCCGGATTCAGAATCCTTTATATGCACAAGACCGACAT
The DNA here is from genome assembly GCA_009774765.1 of Bacteroidales bacterium. Lineage (GTDB taxonomy): Bacteria > Bacteroidota > Bacteroidia > Bacteroidales > UBA932 > Cryptobacteroides. Next base: position 430 of record VSOK01000018.1, on the reverse strand, counting down.
CAGGAAGCGTCCTTTCGCGCGGATCATAAACCTGGATGACAGACAGATCGTGTCTGTTGACCGCGACCTTCAAGGCATCCTCATATACCGGCATCCCCTCTTCGTCCACATCTATCATATCGGACAGAAGAAAAGCCGTACACCTTTTCTTTATCGCATTTGTAAGATAACGGAGAGCCTCGCCTATGTCAGTCCCGTCATATTCCGGCTGGAACTCTATTATTTCCCTTATTATATGCAACAGATGACTGCGGCCTTTCTTAGGTGGGATGAACTTTTCCACCTTCTCGCTGAAAAACAACGCACCGACCTTGTCATTGTTGAGGATGGCCGAAAATGAAAGCACAGCGGCGATCTCGGCAATAAGATCCCTCTTGTTCTGCCCGGAGGTTCCGAACAGCCTGGAACGGCTGACATCCACAAGAAGAAC
>VSOK01000017.1 GCA_009774765.1 Bacteroidales bacterium | reverse complement strand
AAGTATTGGAATACCCCGAACGGAGCCCGGTCATCTCGTTGCCGTCAGAGCAGTTGAGCCCGTCGTATGTCCCGAACCACATAAGCCCTGACCTGTCCTGGAATACAGAAAGGACCGCACTATGCGAAAGACTGGCGCGGTAGTCAATCTGGGTCAGAGAATAATGTCCTTCGTACCTGCCGAGACAAACAACCGCATCAGCACATAACACCAATGCCAAAAGCCATATTTTTCTAATCATCGCAACCTCCCGAATTGTCCAGAAAAAAATTCCGTAATTTTCGCAATATCGCAAAAATTACGGAATTTTCAAAACATGAAATGCTCGGCCAATATATTATATTGACAATACATTCAATACGTTGATAAGCTCCCTGTCAATAGGCTTGTCAATCCTGATCGCCTTGTTGAAAGGAACATATACGATCTGGTCATCTTTGATTCCTATCATAATGTTGCGCTGTCCGTCCTTAAGGGCGTCAATGGCAGCTACACCCAAACGGCTTGCAAGAATACGGTCCGATGCAGTAGGGCTTCCTCCGCGCTGGAGGTGACCGAGAATAGTCACACGAGCCTCAAACTCCGGATACTCGTGCACAAGACGGTCCGCATAATACTGTGCCCCGCCGGTGCCGTCCTTCTTGCTTTCCGAAACGAGCACTATACTGCTGTTCTTGCTTTTGCGGACTCCCCTCCCGATGAACGAAGCGAGCTGGTCGACATCAGTCTTGTCCTCAGGAATGATGGCAGCTTCTGCACCTGTCGCGATCGCACTGTTCTGGGCAAGGAATCCAGCATCGCGCCCCATAACCTCCACAAAGAAAATGCGGTTGTGGGAATTGGCCGTGTCGCGGATTTTGTCCACACAGTCCATAATGGTATTCAATGCAGTATCATAGCCGATCGTGGTATCAGTCCCGTACAGGTCATTGTCTATGGTTCCGGGAAGTCCCACGCAAGGGATGTCATATTCTGAAGCGAGCACCTGCGCCCCGGCAAGGGAACCGTTTCCTCCTATCACGATAAGAGCGTCTATCCCGTTGGCCTTTATGTTCTCGTATGCTTTCGCCCTTCCTTCAGGAGTCATGAAATCCTGGCTTCTTGCAGTCCTGAGGATAGTGCCTCCGCGCTGGATGGTACCGCTGACACTCTCTGAGGTAAAATCTTCGATATCATTCTTCTGCAGGCCTTCATAGCCTCTGTATATTCCTTTTACTTTCCAGCCGTTATATATGGCCGCACGTGTCACGGCCCTGATTGCGGCATTCATTCCAGGAGCGTCCCCACCTGAGGTGAGGATTCCTATTGTCGATATTTTCGCCATAGTCAATACTTAGTTTCTCTATTCAAAACACTTTTCGGAACCGTTTCGGATTTTTACAGTCAAAACCCTGACAGCTTCAAGATCAAAGACTGCAAATCTACTAATTTTTCTTTGCCCGTGCATTTACATTATCGCAAAAAAGATGTCATTCCGGAAAGAAAAAGAAAAATTGATAGTATTTTTGCCGAAATTTACAATTCCGGCACCGGAAAAAAGTTTTGACAATATGAAAATCGGAAATATAGATCTCGGCGAAAAGCCGCTCCTTCTCGCTCCTATGGAGGATGTCACCGACGCATCATTCAGGTTCATCTGCAAGGAGTTCGGTGCGGATATGATGTACACCGAATTCGTCAGTTCCGACGGGCTGATACGCGATGCCAGGAAATCATTGGCAAAACTTGTCACATACGACTATGAAGCCCCTATCGGCATCCAGATATACGGGAACATACCGGAAGCGATGGTTGATGCTGCAAAAATGGCTGAAAATGCAGCTGAAATAGCAGGAGGACACGGGGCGGACATCATCGACATCAATTTCGGATGCCCTGTCAACAAGATCGCAAGACGCGGAGCAGGAAGCGGGATGATGCGCGAACCGGAAAAGATGGTCGAGATCACACGGATGGTAGTGGATGCCGTCAGAATTCCTGTCACTGTCAAGACACGCCTCGGATGGGACGAGGACTCAAAAATAATAGTGGAACTCGCGGAAAGGCTGCAGGACACCGGAATCAAGGCACTGACAATCCACGGACGAACTCGCTGCCAGATGTACACAGGAGAAGCGGACTGGACTCTGATCGGGAAAGTCAAGGAGAATCCGCGTATGCATATACCGGTCATCGGCAACGGTGACATAAATTCTCCCGAAAAGGCCGCCGAGGCATTTGACAAGTACGGTGTGGACGGAATAATGATAGGCCGTGCGACCTATGGACATCCCTGGATATTCAGGGACATACGCCACTATCTTGACACCGGCGAGATCCTTCCCCCGATGAGTGTCACCGAACGTGTTGAACTTGCAAAAAGGCATCTTGCGAAATCGCTGGAAATCAAAGGAGAGCACATAGGCGTCATTGAAATGCGCCGCCACCTGAGCTGCTATTTCAAAGGGCTGCTGGACTTCAAGGAGACACGTCTGAAATTAGTGACTGAAAACGATCCGGACGAGCTTTTCTCCACTCTTGATACGATAGCTGTCCGCTGGGGCTCATCACCGGCTCCTGAGGCTTCCAACATATACAATCTGTAAACAAAATAAATTTTGCCTCTGCTCTCGACTTTGGCTATATTTGCATACTGATATTACAAAGAAGATGGTAGACAAATTCCTTTTAGCACCATATTACTGGACTCTGCGTCTGAGGCACAGGCTTTATGACAAGGGAATACTCAAAAGCTCATCAAGCCCGGTCCCTACAATCTGCGTAGGAAACATCACTGTAGGAGGTACAGGCAAGACCCCGCACACAGAAATGCTCATAAGAATACTTCAGGAAATCCCATCCTGGAAAGGGAAGCATATAGCGGTACTGTCAAGGGGGTATAAAAGAAAAAGCAAAGGTTTCCTGATCGTTGAAACCGACGGCACAGCCGACAGATATGGAGACGAGCCTCTTCAGATCAAAAGGAAATTTCCGGAAATAACCGTTGCCGTGGACAAGGACAGGAACCACGGCTGTGAGATGCTTTCAAAACAAAGTACCGGCAGCAAAGGCAACAGAATACCTGCAGCCGACATAATAATTCTTGATGATGCATTCCAGCACAGGGCATTGAAACCGTCTATGTCAATCGTGCTCGTAGACTACAACAGACCCGTTCACACCGATCATCTTCTGCCCATCGGACGTCTGCGTGACATTCCTGAAAGGATAAGGAAAGCGGACATCGTGATAGTCACCAAATGTCCCGCCTATATGGAAGAAAGTTCAAAGGACAAATGGAAAAAGGATCTCGGAATCGAAGGTATGCTTCTGTTCAGCACAGTAAACTATGACGAGCTTGAACCGGTCTTCCCTGAAGGAGACCACAGATATGTCCACTCACACAGGGCTATACTGTTCACCGGAATAGCAAATGACGCTCCCCTGTACACATATCTCGGCGACAGGTACGGTATAATGGAACATTTCCAGTTCGGAGACCACCACTCATTCAGCGGCAAAGACATCTGTCTTATCGGAAAAGCTGCGGAAATGTTCCCGACAGCACTGGTCGCAACCACAGAAAAAGACAGCCAGAGAATCTCCGGAAGGACTGACATTCCGGAGCGTATGAAAGCAAAGATGTTCTATGCTCCTATAAAAGTCGGCTTCCTCACCGAGGAGGAAACCGCGCTTTTCAAAGAAAAGGTATCCGCCCTAAAGTGAAGTCTGATTCTCAAGAATCTCATTCTGCACCCTGACGGAAGCCTCGTGTATCGCATTGAATACGGCCGTTATAAACTTCTCGTCAAGACCGTTCTCAGCTCCCTTGCGGATCATCTCATCAAGGATGGAGTCCCAGCGTGAAGCCTGGAGAATCGCGATATTGTTGTCCCTTTTGTACTCTCCGATCTTACGGCTGACTTTCATTCTTGAAGCAAGCATATTGAGAAGATTCTCATCGATCACATCTATCTGTGATCTCAGGAGGTCTATATTCTCCTTATATTCAAGATTGTCCGAATCATTCTCCCTCACGACGAGCTGATGATAAAGCAGGTTCTCCAAATCGGCCGGGAGCAGCTGCTGTCCGGCATCGCTCAGAGCACAGGTCGGATCACAATGGCTTTCTATCATCAGGCCTTCAAGTCCGAGGTCGAGAGAACGCTGTGAAATCTCCTGTATATAATCCCTTTTTCCGGCAAGATGGCTCGGGTCGCAGAAAAACGGAAGTTTCGGGTAACGGCTCCTCAGCTCCACGGCGATCTGCCATCCCGGCTCATTACGGTAGCGGCTTTTCTGGAAAGCTGAAAAACCGCGGTGTATCACACCCAATTTGCGTACACCTGCGGCATTGAGCCTTTCAAGGGCACCTATCCAAAGGTCTATATCAGCATTCACGGGATTTTTTACAAGGACAGGTATATCCACATCCTTGAGTGCGTCGGCAATCTCCTGCACAAGAAACGGATTCGCAGTCGTCCTCGCTCCGAGCCACACAAGGTCCACACCATATTTCAGGCATTCGAAAACGTGCTTTTCACTCGCCACTTCCGTGGCGATCTTCAGTCCCAATTCCTTTTTTGCCCTCTGCATCCATTTGAGCCCCTGAGAACCGACTCCTTCAAAAGATCCGGGATGAGTCCTCGGTTTCCAGATGCCCGCCCTGAACACATTTATCCCGAACGCCCTTAGCTGACGGGCTGTCTCCATTACCTGAATCTCAGATTCAGCACTGCATGGCCCTGCTATCACGCAAGGTCTCGGCTCCGTAAACATTCCCCACTCCGAAAGAGGGGCGATATCCAGTCTGTTTGCCATAATATATTGATTTTTAGCTACTATTATCTTATAATACGTTTGATCCTGTTTGCCTCCTCTATCAGGGAACGGACGGAATCTTCATCACCATCCGCAATGGCATTCCGGAAATCCTTCATCCTTTCAAGATAAGTATCGATCACCTTGACAACATTATCCCTGTTCTGCGAAAAGATCGGAACCCACATATCCGCGCTGCTTTTTGCAAGCCTTACGGTAGAGGAGAATCCTCCTGAAGCCAGGTCGAATATATGCTTTTCATTCTTTTCCTTGTCCAGTACGGTAAGCGCGAGCGCGAATGACGTGATATGAGAAATATGCGACACGTATGCAGTATGCACATCATGGTTTGAAGCGTCCATATCTATCTGTCTCATATTCAGCACATCATAAAGGTTTTCCACTGCAGCGGCAGCATCCGGATCCGATTCGCCCCTGTTGCAGATGATACAGGCACGGCCGTCAAAAAGCCCCGGCACGGCTGCCCAAGGGCCAGAATATTCCGTTCCGGCCATCGGATGGGTAGACACATAACGGGAACGCATCGGATGATTCTTGACAGCCCTGACAAGAGCCTCCTTCGCCGAACAGACATCGATCACAATCTTACGTGCACCGTCTTCAGCCACGGCAAATCTGTCCAATATTCCGGGAAGCATCCCGGCAGCCGTTCCGACAGGCACGGCAAGCACAATGAGGTCGCTGCGCCTCACACATTCTTCAAAAGAGACAATCTCATCCACAAGACCAATCCTGACCGCTGCAGCCGCATTGACAGGTTCCGAATCGACACCTATCAGCTCTTCCGCAAACCTGCGTCTTCTGAGATCTATGGCCATAGAACCTCCTATCAGTCCCAGGCCTATTATTCCAACCGTCTTCATCTGCTCCGATGTTCCAAATCATTTATTTCTGAAATCCGCCCGTATGCCTTTTTAAGGGTATCCCTGTCGGCACACAATGAAATGCGTACATAGTCCGCCCCGTTGCGTCCGAATATAAACCCGGGGGTTATGAACACATCCGCACCATACAGCAGGGCATCGGAAACCTTTTCACCCAACGTCACCGTACCGTCCCGTACAGTATCTCCGCAGGCAATACGATTATCAGGATCAATGCGTCCCCACAGGAACATCCCTCCGGAATTCCTGTCGTAACGCGCCCCTATCAGGTCGAATATATATCCGGCAAGTTCCCGCCTCGCACGGTATTCGGCATTCAGAGCTTCAAACCACTCCGGTCCCTGCTTCAACGCCTCGACCGCCGCGAGCTGCATCGGCCGGAACATCCCGGAGTCCATCTGGCTTTTCACTTTCAGCACCTGTCCTATCACGTCAGCGGCCCCTGCAACCATACCGATCCTCCATCCGGACATATTATGCGCCTTGCTCAAAGAATTGAGCTCCACGCAGCATTCCTTCGCGCCCGGTACGGCCAATATGGACAAAGGCCTGTCATTGAGAATAAAACTGTACGGATTGTCATTGCATATCATTATCCCGTGCCTTCTTCCGAAATCCACAAGTCTCTCATACAGTCCGGCAGTCGCCGAAGCACCCGTAGGCATATTCGGATAATTGGTCCACATCAGCTTGACGCCTTCAAGATCCATTTTTCCCAGAGCCTCGAAATCGGGCATCCATCCGTTGTCCCCGCATAGGTCATAAGTCACAATCTCCGCCTCAGCAAGTCTTGAAGCCGAAGAATATGTAGGATACCCAGGGTCCGGAACCAGCACCTTGTCCCCACGGTCAAGGAAAGCGAGCGAAATCAGCAATATACCTTCTTTGGACCCCGCCAAAGGCTGAATTTCCCGAGCCGGATCAAGCGATACTCCATAATACCTGTCATACCATCCGGCAAAAGCCTCACGAAGTTCCGGAATCCCCACATAACTCTGGTAAATATGCACATCACTCTGCCGCGCACTCTCCGCCAATGCCCTTATCGCATCCGTCGGAGGCATCCCGTCCGGAGCACCGATGCCGAGATTTATGACCCTCCCGTGCCCGGCAGCATCATACTCCGCATTTATCGCTGCTATCTCCTTAAGTTTTTTGGAAAAGTAATACTCCTGTACACACTCTGTCCTTTTTGCCGGTTGTATTATCATAATATAATCTGTTTTTCTGATTCATATCATTTCTGTGACTGCGCGCCATATATCACACGGCAGCGGCATATTCCCCGAGAACCGTCAGATCCTCCATAAGCGGACGGACGGCGGCAATCGCCTGAGTATATTTCAGATAGTCCTCGAATTTTATATCCACATAAAAGAAATACTGCCATTCACGCCCCGGAAGCGGAAGCGACTGGATTCTCGTCAGATTCATCCCGTAAAAGGACATTATAGTCAGTACGGAGGCCAGCGATCCCGAAGTATGAGGGAGCGTAAAGCATATCGAAGACTTGTTTATCTTCTCCTCCGGCACCTTTATCCCGTCATCCAATATCAGAAACCGTGTATAGTTCTGCTTGTATGTCTCAATACCAGGGGCAAGGATTTCCAGACCGTAAAGTCCGGCCGCAAGAGAAGACGCGACCGCTCCGACCCCTTCCAGATTGCCTTCCGCGATATCAGCCGCACTTTTTGCCGTGTCTTCGGACTCCACCAGACGTATATGCGGATACTGCTTGAAAAACGGCCTTGTCTGGTTGATGGCCATATAATGGGACCTCACTTCTTTTATATCCTCTATCTTCTGCCCGGGAAGAGCCATAAGATTCTGCTCGATCCGCAGAAAAACCTCCCCCTTTATCTTCAGGTCATATTTGCGGAGCAGTTCAAAATTCGGGAGAAGTCCACCGGAAACAGTGTTTTCAATCGCCATTACAGCCGCATCTGCCTCTCCTGAAGCGACCGAATCATAAAGCCCTTCAAAAGTCGCGCATTCCACGATCTCCGGGATTTCCCCGTCATTCTCCATATAGAACATCCTGGCCGCCTGTTCGTGGAACGAGCCTGAAAAACCCTGTATAGCTACCCTTTTCATAATCCGACTTGACTTTAATAAACATTACGCCGATAAAAAAGGGCCGTCCGGATTCCGGACAGCCCATATAATCAACCTCTAAATACAAGTTATAAGCACAATTTCCGGACTATACCCTTTCGTGAGAATAGTAAAAACAGAAACGGCTAAATCGGAAATATCTGCTCATAACACCACAAATTTAGAAAAAGATTCCCGTAACTGCAATATCAGACGGTAAGTATTTCTTTTTCTTTCGCACCGACAAGCTCATCAATTTTCTTGCCGAAAGCATCTGTCTCCTTCTGGACATTCTGCTCGTATTCCTTCTGCATATCTTCAGGCATTCCGTCCTTCTGAGCCTTTTTGAGGAGCTCGATAGCGTCACGGCGCACATTTCTCACAACCACCTTTGCATTTTCACCGGCAGCTTTTGCCTTTTTGAGCAGGTCCTTGCGACGGTCCTCGGTAAGAGGAGGTACGGTGCAGCGGATGCTCTCGCCATTGTTCTGAGGAGTAAGACCTATATTGGCATCCATTATGGCTTTCTCGATGACAGGAATCATCTTTTTCTCCCAAGGCTGGATCATAATTGTCTTGGCATCCGGAGTAGTTACTGAAGCAACCTGCGGAACAGGAGTCGGAGAGCCATAATAATCGACCATCACATTGTTGAAAATCAATGTATTCGCCTTACCGGCACGGTAAGTCTTGAGATCCTCTTCAAGGAATGCCACGGCATCGGACATCTTGTCCTTTGCACCGGCAAGAATTTCTTTAGCTTTCTCTATCATAACAAAAAATTATCTTCTACTATTAATTATACGTGCACCACTGTGCCTATCTTCTCTCCCGTGATGAGTTTCTTCAGGTTGCCCCTCGCATTCATATCAAATACGATTATCGGCATATTGCCTTCACGGCAGAGGGCAAACGCTGTCTGGTCCATCACCTTCAGATGGTCCTCCATCGCCTTGTCGAAAGTAAGTTCATCATATTTGACCGCATCGGGATTCTTCTCCGGGTCAGCTGTGTAGACACCGTCCACACGGGTTCCCTTCAGAAGAGCGTCAGCCTTTATCTCCAAAGCACGCAGGGCAGCACCCGAATCGGTTGTAAAGAACGGGTTGCCTGTACCTCCAGCTATAAGCGCGACACCTCCCCTCTCAAGCACAGCGACAGCATCATCACGCATATAATGACGTGCTATAGGCTGCATAGGAGTCGCTGTGAAGACTTCCGCCTCGATTCCGCATGAACGTATCGCCATCGCGAGACCAAGCGAGTTTATCACTGTCGCCAACATCCCCATCTTGTCACCGTTCACCCTGTCAAAACCTTTTCCCACACCGGAAAGTCCCCTGAAAATATTGCCGCCTCCGATGACGATAGCCACCTGAAGACCGCTTCTGACCGCCTGGGACACTTCCTCGGCATATCTTGCAAGCCACTGCTCATCTATTCCTTTCCCCTGCGGGCCGCCCAGACTCTCTCCGCTGAGCTTTAACAGAACACGTTTGTACATACTATATTCCACGTTGATTTTTACAGCAAACAAAAGTATCTATTTATTCTGAGACTTGCAAAAAAGAAACACAGAATGTCTTTTGAATTTGCTCCACTTCTAAATTTATTTTTTATCTTTGCACGTCTGTTGGAATTTTTGAATAAAACTTACATTAAAGATATGGCAAACATTTTCACATCTTCAATCGGAAAGAAGCTCATAATGAGCATCAGCGGTCTGTTCCTGATTATCTTTCTACTTCTTCACCTCAGCATCAATATGTTTTCTGTAATCGACACGTTTACAGGCAATTTTGAGGTCGGAAACGCAGACGGACTGTTCGCTTTGGGCTGCTGGTTCATGTCGACTCCGGTAATCACAGTCATGGTTCCGGTACTGGCATTAGGTTTCATTGTCCACATCATCTATGCAGGCTACCTTACATACGGCAATATCCAGACACGCGGAGGCTACAGACGTTATGAGGTATCAAGCAAGGCAAAGGCAGAATCGTGGGCTTCCAAGAATATGTTTGTCCTCGGCATCATCGTGCTGGGATTCATCGCATTCCACCTTACACACTTCTGGGCTGATATGCAGCTTAAGGAATTTATGGGAGAGCACTCCGAGGATCCGTATCTTCTTCTTATGACCACTTTCAAGCCCTGGTGGGTTGTAGTTCTTTATCTCGTCTGGTTCGGCGCGATATGGTTCCACCTTACACACGGTTTCTGGAGTGCGTTCCAGACAATCGGATGGAGCAACCAGATATGGACAAAGAGACTCAATGTCATCGGCTACATATTTGCAACAGTGATTTTCCTCGGATTCGCAGCAGTCGCAGTCAATGCTTTTCTTCAGGCAAACGGACTGATTGGTTAACAAAGGAAAACACGGATATACAAAGGCTGGCCGATTTTACGGTCAGCCTTATTTTTTGTATCAACCCATAAAACATTATAAATCATGCAAACCAAAAGATTTTTTCTCCCGGAGAATGAACTCCCCACACAATGGTACAACATACAGGCGGATATGGTAAACAAGCCGCTTCCTATGCTCAACCCTGCCACAAAAGAACCGGTCAAAGCCGAAGACCTCTACCCCCTGTTCGCCAAAGAGCTTGCGCAGCAGGAATTGAACCGGACGGACAGGTGGATTGACATTCCTGAAGAAGTAAGGGAAATGTACAAATTCTACAGATCAACACCCCTTGTACGTGCATACGGACTGGAAAAGGCACTCGGCACGCCGGCGCATATTTATTTCAAGAATGAAAGTGTCAGCCCTGTAGGATCCCACAAGCTCAATTCGGCAATAGCTCAGGCATATTATTGCAAGAAGGAAGGAGTAAAGAATGTAACCACTGAAACAGGAGCAGGACAATGGGGCACCGCCCTTTCATACGCGGCAAATGTATTCGGACTTGAAGCGGCCGTCTACCAGGTGAAAATCAGCTATGAGCAGAAACCGTACAGAAGGAGCATAATGCAAGTGTTCGGAGCCCAGGTAACTCCATCCCCGTCCATGTCAACAAGAGCGGGAAAGGATATTCTCACAGCCAACCCTACATATCAGGGATCGCTCGGGACGGCGATTTCCGAAGCAGTGGAACTGGCACAGATGACTCCGGACTGCAAATACACGCTCGGTTCGGTAATGAGCCATGTCACCCTGCATCAGACTGTCATCGGGCTCGAAGCGGAAAAGCAGATGGAAATGGCAGGAGAATACCCTGATATGGTAATAGCCTGCTTCGGAGGTGGCTCCAATTTCGGTGGAATATCATTCCCTTTTATGAGACACAACATACTGGAAGGGAGAAAGACACGTTTCATTGCAGCGGAACCAGCATCCTGTCCAAAACTCACAAAAGGGAAATTCGAATATGACTTCGGAGACGAGTCCGGATATACACCGCTGATGCCGATGTTTACGCTCGGACACAAATTCGCGCCTGCAAACATACACGCCGGAGGACTGAGATATCACGGTGCAGGAATAATAGTATCCCAGCTGCTTAAAGACGGTATGATGGAAGCGGTGGACATCAATCAGCTTGATTCATTCAAAGCCGGCTGCCTGTTTGCAAAAGCCGAAGGAATAATCCCGGCTCCAGAATCCTGCCACGCAATCGCAGCCACCATCAAAGAGGCCCTCGAATGCAAGGAATCAGGAGAAAGCAAGGTAATACTGTTCAATCTTTCCGGACACGGACTGATGGATATGACGGCATACGACAACTACCTCGCCGGAAACCTGACAAATTTCAGCTACAACGAATAGGGCTGCCGGCGGGCGAGACCGCCAAGGAATCCCGGCAATCACATTTTACAGTTTGCTTTGCAAGCCAGGACCCTACCCCTGAAGGGGCAGGGTCTTTTTGTACAGCCATTCCGCCACTTCACAAGGAAGATGAGGGGAAATTGTGTCATATACACGACGGTTATAATCATTGAGCCATCTTGTTTCATCCCGATCCATCAGCTCCGGAACTATCGCTGAAGTATCAATATGGCAAAGAGTAAGCGTCTCAAACTCAAGCCAGTCACCGAAATCATTGCTTCCTGCCCCGACGCAAAGCACGACATTTTCGTGACGTACGCCGTGCATCCCTTTCCTGTATATTCCCGGTTCATTTGATGTAATCATCCCGCGGAGCATCGGCTGAGGATTCAGATTCTGCCTTATGCTTTGTGGGCCTTCGTGCACTCCGAGAAAGGATCCGATACCGTGACCTGTACCATGCCCGAAATTGCGCCGGCTTCTCCACAGGGCATTCCTTGCCAGGACATCAAGCTGGCACCCTGCCGTATCTTCAGGAAATACTGCCATCGATAGCCTTATCATACCTTTGAGGACAAGGGTATAATCCTCCTTCTCCAGAGGCGAGCACTCACCCGTCGGAACTGTCCTTGTAATGTCAGTCGTACCGAATATATATTGGCCTCCCGAGTCGACAAGATACAGTCCGTACGGCTTTATTACGGCCGAGCCGGACTCCGGGGTACTGTAATGAGGAAGTGCTGCATTCGGCCCATAGGCGGATATGTTTTCAAAGCTGTCACCACGGTAACCGGCGATCTCCGAGCGCAATGATGTAAGCTTTTCAGAAGCCTCCCATTCTGTAACGCCTGAATGGATATGGTTTTCAAGCCAATAAAGAAATTTCTCCATTGCAATTCCGTCCTCAAGAAACGCTTCCTTCATCCCCTCTATTTCCCTTATGTTCTTTACCGATTTTCTGAGCGGAACGGGCGATATTCCACGGACAATATTTTCTTCGCCATTACTTCCGGCGATATAACGGTAAAGATTATGGTTCAATGTCGATGTATCTGCAAATATCTTCTCTCCCGTATTTTCCATATCCGACAGGCCTATGAAGACATCATCATACGGAAGCACTTCCACTCCGTCACCCTCCAGTTCCAGAATACTGTCCTCAGTGTCCTGATCGCGTCTGCACTGCATATTTTTGAGCACATACCAGCACACTTTGTCAAGAGAGACATAAAGATATGATATCACAAGAGGATTATAGGCGATATCGCTTCCGCGCACATTCAGAAGCCAGGCGATTTCATCAAGGGAAGACAGAAGGATGCTGTCGCATTCTTCCCTTAAAAGGAATTTTCTCAACCAGGCAATCTTATGGAGGCGTGATTCTCCGGTCATATCCTCATCAAGCGTAATTATCGGGGATACAGGTATATGCGGACGTCCTTCCCATAACCGGTCAAGCATATCAGGCACATCTGCGACCCGATATGGCCGTTCGCCGCCTGAAGCTGACGACAATGCGGATTCAATTTCCGCTACAGCATCAGCAGACATACATTTCCCGTCCAGTGCCACTACAGATGCACGGGAGGCAAGCCATTGAGGAATAGGGACGGAATCAGGCATACGTGTCTTATGCAGCTCTATGCCAGTCCCTTCCAACTGGTTTTCTGCCTGTATAAAATATCTTGAATCAGTCCATAGTCCCGCCTCATCAGCAGTAATGACTATATCGCCGGCTTCTCCTGTAAATCCGGATACCCAACGGACCTGCCGCCAGCGCGGGGCAGGATATTCGCTTGCGTGAGGGTCGGATGCAGATATCACAACCGCATCCCAACCGTTTTCCATCATCAGGGCACGTATAGCTGCCACTCTCTCAGAATAAATATTCGCCATAGCACTATCATTTATAGAGACTGAAACTTCTGCTGCTTCTGTTGCTCCACCCGCCATCTTCCGTCTGCCGAAACACTGCAACACCATTGCAAGGTAGCAATTTTCCTGCGATTTCATCAACTCCCGCCAGCCTCACATCCATAAATTTCACGCACATAAGGCATCATACAAAACACGAGCAGGGAGCAATTTTGTAAACCACACGAAATCAACCATTTAACAAAAGCACACCTGCTTTGCCCCTCTCAAAACACGGGGGCAAAGCAGATTGAATTTCGCCATATAATTGACCACCAAGGCCTTATGAATTTCTTCCCTGCTCAAGAATTGTATATCGCCCTGAAAAAAGTTTACCATAAATATAATGTAAATAGACAAAAGTTTCTTTATTGCAATTGTCTTTGACAGGATTATACGTATATTTGTTCAATTCGTGTCCATACACACGTCCTGGGCTTGACATATATTCAAGCAAGTTTGATGTCTGCTCTCGACTTTCAGTGTATTCGGACAAGTGTTCTACTGCTGTAGAGGACTGGGGGTGAATGAATGATAGTGATGTATGATTGTGTGGAAGGTTATGGGAACACAGGAAAAAATTGAAGATATATACCACGTCTTTTCTGACGGAATGAGGACAGCTTCCCTGTTCCTGGATGATGCAGCATTCGCCGCCGGTATGAATGCCGTAGGACTATGCAAATTGAAATGCAATGTTGAAGTGCTGTGCTTCTGTCTGATGGACAATCACGTACATTTCATTCTGTCCGGGACACGTTTTGACTGCAGCAATTTTATAAGGAGATACAAAATATGGTATGCAAAATGGAGGGGAGGTCTTGATGAGGAAATGCGTATCGGCATCAAAAGTATCGACACAAAAGATTACCTGCTCACGGCAATCGCCTATGTGCTCCGTAATCCTATAGCCGCCGGATATCCTTATCTGCCGGTTGATTATATGTGGAGTTCAGCCAATTTATATTTCAGGGCTGAAAGGTCAATATCCCCTTTCAGCAATATCATTTCTGAATTCAGAACTACAAAAATCAGAGAAATGTTATCGACAAGACAATGTGTTCCATCGCATTGGACTGCAGACGTCAATGGAATGATATGGCCGGGCCATTACGTTTCATATAAAAAGGTAAATAGACTCTTCGGTCATTTGAAGCGTTATATGTATTATTTGTCAGCAACTCAGGAAGCCGAGGTTTCCGAAAGTCTTGGAATGGCTGATATGGCGGTACTTCCTGAGAAGGAATTGCGTAAAAATGCCATAGAGTTCTGTAAAGCAATGTTTTCAAAAGACAGACTATCCGTATTGTCTGTGAGCGACAGACTGGTGCTCTCCAAAAGACTCAGGAAAGAATTCGGCTGTTCATACAAACAGATAGCCCGCATTGTACATCTTGACGTGAAATATCTTGATGGACTGTTGTGATCATTTATTTTGATGGAACTTTTTTATTTATGCACACACAATTTTTCAGGATATCATACAAAACACGAGCAGGGTGCAATTTTGTAAACCACACGAAATCAACCATTTAAACCGAATGCACCTGCTTTGCTCCTCTCAAAACACGGGGGCAAAGCAGATTGAATTTCATTATACCTTTGGTTATCAACTATTTACACCTTTGCTCCCTGCTCAAGAATTGTGCGCGATCTTAAATGACGGTCTATTTGCATATATGCCTGACAGAAGATTAACGGCAGACATTTTACACTGTATTTTACTTGCTATTCCTCCGGATGCATATTCGGAAACGGCATTCCTCTCTGACAGACACACGGATGGTGATTTAACATCTTTCTAAAAATTGAAAAGAAGCCTCCATTATTTTCAATCTAAAACCACCCCAGCCTCGGCATAATACGAATCAATGCGGTTTCTGCTCTCGGTTTACAATTTATTTTTAATTTTCCACTACTTTGCGATACAAGGTATTGTAATTTTACATATATTTGCACAATCAAACAACTATGGCAGGCATAATAGCTTGTGCAGAAAATAGAGAAACGACAAAATTTTATGAAAAAGACAATCAGCGTTGCCGTAGGCAGACGCAACTTTATCCTCGATGAGGATGCCTACAACGCACTCGGGGCATATCTCGACTCATTCAGGGCAAGCCTTGATCCTATATCCTCTGCCGAGGTGATGGAAGAACTTGAAATGAGGATAGCGGACCTTTTCAAGGAAAACCTTAAAGGACGCGAAGTAGTGGATATGGAAATTGTGGAAAGAATAATCCGTCAGCTGGGGCTGCCGAATTCAGAAAGCGACAGGAAAACCGGCAGCTGCAATACTATGGAAACTTATGAAAATATCCCGGCGACAAAGAGATTCTACAGAAATCCCGACGGCAAGATGATCGGAGGAGTATGCTCCGGACTATCTGTCTATCTGAATGTGGATGTAATCCTCATAAGGATTATGTTCGTCGTGGCATTCATACTCGGACTGTCTGGATTCTGGATATATGTCATATTCTGCATTGTAGTCCCTTCAGCAGGTACGGCAGCGGAAAAATGCGAATTGAGAGGCATCCCGACGACAGCGGAGAACATCAGAAGATTTTCAGGAACCAACATATAACAGACAATATATGGAAACCAGCAGTATAATAGAAAACAGCAAAATACAGATGAGGCGCGGAATACTTGAGTACAGTATTCTTCTCGTGCTGCAGAACCGTGACGACTACGCTTCTTCAATAATACAGAAACTCAAGGACGTGGACATAATCATTGTAGAGGGTACATTATATCCGCTTCTCATAAGACTCAAGAATCTCGGCCTGCTCAGCTACAGATGGGAAGAATCTCCACAAGGTCCTCCGCGCAAATATTATATGATAACGGACAAAGGCCGTGAGCAGCTCAGAGAGCTTGATGCCACATGGGAAGAACTTGTACGCTCCGTAGACACGATCAAAAACTCACAAGACACACTGTAATGAAAAAGACAGAAAACGTAAATATAGGAGGCTACCCTTTTGTAATTGAACAGGATGCCTACGAAAAACTTGAAGCATACATAAAAAGCATAAGTTCGATCTATACGGATGCGGATACGGCAAAGGAACTTACTTCCGACATCGAAGAGCGCGTGTCCGAGCTCCTTATGGAAAAATGCGGCAAGGATACGGTTATATGTATAGATACGATCAATGAAATAATAAAACGTATCGGAGAGCCGGACGAACTTGCAGGAATAGATGAAAGCAAAGAAGGCACAGACGGAACCGTGCACTCTTCAGAATGCCGGACCGGCACACCGGGAAAAACGGCTGAAAACCCCAGGACCCCGAAACGTCTGTTCAGAGACATCGAGCACAGAATCATAGGAGGAGTATGCAGCGGCATTTCCATATATTTCAACATAGATGTGGTCATCATAAGACTTCTGATCTTATCGGGACTCGCAGCATTGTCATATTTTGTGCATAGCCCCTACCCGATGGCATTCTATTTAATCCTCTGGATAGCAATACCTGCCGCAAAGACCGTAGAAGAAAAATGCAGAATGACAGGAAAACCTATGGATCTGGACGATTTCCGGACCAGAGCAGAAGCAGCCCGTCCTGTCAGGGACCTCGGAAATGAAGCAAGGACATCACCGATACTTAAGACGACAGGCAATGTCCTTAAAATCATTCTTGGAGTATTTCTGATTTTTCTCGGCATTTCAGGTCTGTTCTCCGGACTCATTACCCTGAATGCCCCGCACTTCATATCACTGTTTACAGAATCACATTTTTTCAATTACCTTGATCCCGAGGCTCAGCAGTTCCTGCTTCCTCTTATCAGCGACAGGGCAATATGGTGGCTGACAGTGTCTGTCATCGCGATAGCGTCAATACTCGAACTGTATCTCGGCGTCCTGCTTACATTCAATATGAAGGCGCCCAAATGGAAACCGGGAATAATACTTATAATCACACTGATGGCGGCAGTCATGCTGCTGGCCACCTATCTGACACGCTCAGCGATCACGCTGTTCTTCCTGAACGCATAATTTTCAATCTGTAATCTCGAATATGTAACGGCCGGACTGGAGCTCTGCTTTCCACAGTCCGGTCTTGTTTTTCCGGCCGTTTTCACCTCCGGACAGAATCACATCGCCGTCCAAGGAGCGGACTTTTGAGGCACGTACACACAATGTAGCCGAAGAATTTGAAGGAACAGTCACATCATAGGTAACACGGCGTCCTTTTCTTGTCCAGGAAGATACGATCCTCCCGTTCGGAGCGTCGTGCGACGCCTCAAAGGCATCAAGTCCTTCAGCAAAATACGGAGTCAGCAATATATGTCCGAATCCAGGGTCTGACGGATCAGGCCTGATTCCTCCAAGCCCTTTGAAAAACCATCCTCCTATCTCACCGAACATCATGTGGTTGTCCGATATGTCCCTGGTAGCGTTCAGGTCCCAGTTCTCAAAAAGAGTGGTCGCGCCATTGGCGATCCAGCAGCCCCACGAAGGGTAAGTGTCCTGCACGGCAACCCTATAGGCAATCTCAGCATAGCCATTTTCACTCAGCGCGTTCAGCAGAGCCTTTGCACCGAGGACTCCGCAGTCGATATGATAATCAGCCTCTATGACCTTCTGTGCAAGATTGGCGGCAACAGACGCCTTCATTTCCTCAGGTACGATACCCCACATAAGAGGCACGCAAAGTTCCGTCTGTGTACCGGAAGCATAAATTCCCTTTTCCCTGTCAAGGTATTTTCTGTTGATGGCATCCTTTATATTCTCCGCAAGGGCTGAATAATATTTCACATCCTCATCCCGTCCGAATATCGCGGCAGCCTTTGCCAATATGGAAGCATCAGTATAGAAATACACCGAAGATGTCAATTCAAGCGAAGAACCTCTGCTTACCGGAACCCAGTCTCCACGTCCGTAGCTCGTGAGATGCTCCGGACTCCGCCTGTCCACATAATCCACATATCTTCTTATGTTCTCATAGCAGTCCTCCAACGGCCTGGTATCACCATAGAAAAGATACAGATTCCAAGGAATTATCGCGATTGTACTTGTCCAGTCAAGACCGTTGGCCGTACCGTATCCCCATCCTCCGGTAGGAATTATATCAGGGAGCACACCGTTCGGCTGCTGTTCGTCACGATGGTCTGCAAGCCATTTTTCATAGACGGTAATCCCGTCAAAATTGTACAGGGCCGTCTCGATGGCAAGATGTCCGTCTCCCGTCCATCCGTTCTTCTCACGCTGCGGGCAATCTGTGGGATAACCCATAAGATTGGAGAGATACGACATATTGGTCGCCTTCCAGAGCCTGTCTATCATATCAGAGGAAGAGGATATGCTTCCGCAAGGAGCGACATCACTATGCACGGAATACGCAGTGAGCACATCTTCATTGATATCCATCGGACGGTCGGTGACAAGCTCGACATACCTGAATCCCTTATAGTTGAACCTTGCCATAAATTCATCAGTCCCCCTGCCGCTCAAAACGACTACATCGGTCTGGAATACATCATCCCTGTCCTTGGGACGGAAATATACATCAATGTTCGAAAGATCCGTATGTCCGTCTGCACCAAGTCTTTCCGAGTGTATCAGCCTGACTGTATCTCCCTCTTCTCCGGAAAGTCTGAGACGGGTCACACCTGCCATATTCTGACCGAAGTCAAAAAGCCAGCTGTTGTCATCAAGCTTCCTCAGACTCCTTGCCTTATATTCTGTCACAGTCCTTATAGGGACGGTCTGCTGGGCAGTCACGTTTGCAGAAGGTACGCTGCGGTACCGCACTCCGTGCCATTTGGAATCATCAAATCCCGGTCTGTTCCATCCCTCCTGCTCCAGACGCGCATCATAATGTTCTGAAGTATATATGCTGTTGAATGTCAATGCACCGGAAGACGTCTTCCAGTCAAGGTCGGATTTCACCACCTCTGAAGTCCCGTCTTCGTATTCTATTCTTATGTCAAGGCAGAATGCAGGACGGTTTCTCCAGGGAGCATTGTCAAAATCCCATACCGCACCCGACTGATGGTTGTACCATCCGTTTCCGAGCAGCACACCGACAGCATTGCCACCTTCCTTCAAAGCGGAAGTCACATCATAAGTCACATAAAGGTTACGCCTGTCAAATCTTGTGTACATCGGATCCAGAATATGGTCACCGATCCTTTCCCCGTTGATATAAAGTTCATAAAGTCCGCCCACAGCAATATATGCCCTTGCCGACCTGACAGCTTTCGACACAGGGAATTCCTTTCTGAAATAAGGGGCCGGCTTGTGCTCACGCCCATTGTGGTCGCTTATCCAGCATCCTTCCCAATTGTCCTGGTCCATCATTCCGGTCTCAAACGAAGCGACGGATGACTCCAATACTTCAGAAGTATCTGTCCAGACCGACACTTTCCAGAAATATTCGGTAAAAGGAGACAGAGGCTGTCCCGAATATCTGACCAGCACATCATCAGAATCGGTTCTGCCTGAATTCCACATATTTCCCTCACCGCGTGAAACCGCCTCCGGATCCGTACCGACCGATATGGAATATGCAGCCTGCCTGCGTACTCCCTCGGGAAGCATCCAGGCAAGACGGGGAGCTACAGCATCAATCCCCACCGGAGATTCAAGATGTTCACATTTCAATCCGCTTACAGACTGACCGGCGCACACAACAAGAGAAACCACCGAAAGAAAAATCAACAGACAGAGTTTTTTCATATTTGAATCCTTGTTTACAATATTATATAACCTCTACCGCTCCCAACGGTCCTCATCCCACTCCGGAGAAATATAGTCCCCCTGATGGTCGGCAATGAAAGAAAGGTATGTAATATCTATTCCTTTCGCAAGATACTGCGACTCATAGAAAGTCTGAACCTGAAGAAGGGCGTCTATCGCATCCTCACCGCACACTGAGACCATCGGACTCTCATACAGACGGCTTCTGTCCGCACCATATATGTCAGTGGCACATGCAAGTATATTCAATCCGTTCTGCTCGGCCATCGCCCTCGAATATTCGTGGAGATACCTGCTGTCCGTCTTCAGATGCACGATACCGTCCTTGCGCAGGAAATTCCTGTATCTACGCATAAAAAGAGGGCTGGTCAGACGCTTCTTCTCACGTCCGATCTGCGGATCGGCAAATGTAATCCATATTTCAGAAATTTCTCCCGGAGCAAAGAGGGATTCGATGAACTCTATGCGTGTCCTCAGAAAAGCCACATTGGGAAGCGCGTTTTCCTCAGCATATTTAGCCCCTTTCCAGAGTCTCGCTCCTTTTATGTCCACCCCGATATAATTGCAGGATGGATTGCGGACAGCCAGGTCTATCGTATATTCCCCCTTGCCGCAGCCCAGTTCGACAACAATCGGACGGTCATTTCCGAATATCTTTTCGCCCCAATGTCCTTTCAGAGGATGGTCCGTCCCCAACACTTCATCTGTAGAAGGCTGAATGAGACACCTGAACGACTCATTCTCCTTGAATTTGCGTAACTTATCTTTTCCCATACGGTATTTTTTCTATCCTTGTCCCTATACCGCGCAAACCTGTCAGCTCAGTCTCATCCGGCACAGACAGATACATAGTCCAGACTCCCGCTTCCGCAGGGCTGAACCTCTCACGGTAAATTACATCATAGTCTTTTGTAAAATAATTCCTTTTCTGAATATCCGATGCAGGCAGATATACCCGTTCTGAATATTTCCTGTGTCCAGGAGACTCCACAAGCACATCTATGGCGATATCACCAATACCTGCGAACATATTGTCACCGCAGTCAAGCCTCGTGAAAAAATTTATCGTATAGACCGCCGCAGAATCACTCATATCAAGACTGAAGACATATCTTCCGGCATCATCCCTGTCCGACACCCTGACAAAAGATTCCGATGACAGCGGATAAGTGCAGGAAAACGCGGTACACGATACCAGGAACAGAACAAGAATACACTGCACCTTTCCCATTATGCCTCTTTCTTCTTGCCGCGCGGACGGTTATTGCGGTTCTGCCCGCCACGCTGTTCCTGACGCGGTTTTTCATCACGTGCCTTTCCGTTTCTGCGGCTATGGTTATTCTTGCTGCGCTTTTTGCGCGATTCGTCAAATCTTGTGATGCTGTCATCACCTACCGCCGAAACAAACTCCGGTGCCGTCACCTCAGGCTCGCTCTTGAGCGACTCCGGACGTACACCGTTGCGGTTCATCTTTATTATCTCCCTCACCTCCGATGCAGACAGCGCGTAAAGATTTGCAAATGAACCCTGGTCGTATGAGAAATACATAGTCTCCTTCAGGATATCCGTCTTCATCAGATATGCCATACCATCCTCGAATTCAAGAGGATTGAGCACACGCGGAATCCTTGACTGCGCGTCCATATAGGCAGCAGTCTCATAATTGAGGCAGCATTTGAGCTTTCCGCACTGTCCGGCAAGCTTCTGCGGATTAAGTGAAAGGTCCTGCACCCTTGCCGCAGCTGTCGTAATCGACTGGAACGAAGACATATAGTTCGAGCAGCACAATTCACGTCCGCAGACTCCGAGACCGCCGATAAGTCCGGCTTCCTGACGGGCACCGATCTGCTTCATTTCGATTCTGATACGGAATTCCTCAGCAAACACCTTTATGAGCTGGCGGAAATCCACCCTTCCGTCAGCGATATAATAGAATATCGCCTTCGTGCCGTCGCCCTGGAACTCAACATCTCCTATCTTCATTTCAAGACCAAGCTCAGCCGCAATCTGCCTTGCACGTATCATAGTCTCGTGCTCCCTCGCTATGGCCTCCTGCCATTTCTCTATGTCAAACTGCTTTGCCTTACGATATATTTTCCTGATATCCGGATTGTCAGGGCTTATCTTTTTGCAAGCCATCTGGCGCGATACCACAGGTCCTTCAAGCGTAACTATACCAAGATCGTGTCCGGTCGCAGCCTCCACGATTACGAGATCCCCTGTCTTGACCGTCTGTCCTGAAGTATTGAGATAGATGCCTTTCCTGGTATTTTTGAAACGGACCTCAAAATAATCCTTATACTGCTCCTGCCTGACCCCTGAAAGCCAGTCATAAACCTCAAGTTTGCAGCATCCCTGACGGTAGCTGCAGTCCAGTTCGCCTTCATCATTCCGCTCAACCACGCATCCTCTTGAACAGTCGAACTTCTTTATTTCATTATCCAGTTGCTCCATAAGTCATAATTACCCCTTTCAGAGGGGATTTTCTATATATTTAAAAATATGCGGTCGGCAAGGTCGCAGAATATAATCTTTGGATTGACATTCCTGTCAAGAAGGGACGAAGCCTTATTGATATAACCGATCGCCCGCGGGCAGAAATTCTTCTGGCATTTTGCCGCAATGCCTGTAAAAAACTGCATTTCCTCAGCAGGGACATTCGATATTACGGCCATATTCTCCTTGACCATAAATATTTTCCTTATACATTCCCCTGCAAATGTACAAAAACCTTTCTGTTTTTCACGCGAAGTCCAGGAAGCTATTGTCTCCGCCGTTTCAAGGACCGTAAGAAGATCCTTTGCAGCAGCTGCATTCAGCATATCGGAAAACAGATCCATAAATGCATCATAATCTTCCCTGTCACCTAACATATTGAGGGCAACGCCTATGCTTCCCCCAGAGACACAGGCCTGGGATTCCGCCTGATCACAAGGTATACTGAATTGGCTGTGAAGCACTTCTGCGACATCCTGCTTCGAAAGCGGAAGCACCCTGAGACTCTGGCACCTTGAGAATATCGTCTGCAGAACCTTCTCCGGAGCGTGCGTGACAAAGAGGAACACCGTCTTTTCCGGCGGTTCCTCGACAATCTTGAGAAGCCTGTTCGCCGCTTCAGCGTTCATTCTTTCAGGAAGCCATATCACCACTGCCTTGTAGCCGTCCTCCACCGATGTCATAGACAATTTGTCAAGTATGAATTTCGATTCAGCCACAGCTATATTTCCGGCCTTCTTCTCCATACCAAGAGCGGCATACAATTCACTCTCAAGGAAATAAGGATTGGCCGTCACAAGTTCTCTCCAATACTTCAGGTATGCCTCCGAACTCGGCTTTACGGAAGTTCCGATTTTGGACCCGGCATTGACAGGATAGACAAAATGAAGGTCAGGGTGTATCAGTTTGGATATTCTGCTGCAGGACGGGCACTCTCCGCACGAGTCACCTCCCTGCCTGTTGCGGCAGTTAAGATATTGGAAATAAGCAAGCAGAAGAGGCAGTGCACCGCACCCCTCATTCTCATAAAAAAGCATAGCGTGGGCTATCCTTCCGCTGTCAGCCATCCCGACAAGGGCGGCCTTTACGTCATCATTTCCCTTTATATCCGCAAATCTCATTACGACAACCTTTTAGCTACAAAAGAAGCCAATTCCGAAAGATAATGTTTTTCCATACTGTCAGGCAATATGTCCAATGCCATTACAGCCTTGTCCACATATTCCTGAAGACGGGCGGAAGAATATTCCAGCCCCCCGTTTTCTCTTACAAAACCGATGATTTCATCCCTGTACTCAGGATGTTCTCCGATCTCACTCACTTTCCTCCTTATCTCACAGGCCTTGTCCTCGCCGCAGCCGAGCAGCGCACCTATAAGAGGAAGCGTCATCTTCTGCTCCGTGACATCCACGCCGACAGGCTTGCCGATATCCGTCGAGACAGGAGAATAATCAAATATGTCATCCTTTATCTGGAAAGCCATCCCGAGAGCTACGGCATACTCTCCTACAGCACGCTCAACCTCAGGAGAAGCGTTTACCGAAATGGCGGCAGAAAGACAGGACGCCTCAAACAATGAAGCCGTCTTGCTGAAAATGATCCTCAGATAATCCTGCTCATCCGTATCTCCAGATTCCGCTTTCTGGAGCTGGAGCATTTCACCCTCGGCAAGATTGCTCAACGTCCTGGAAAATATCATAGTGACGCGGCTGTTTCCGTCCCCCTCGTCACTGAAAATGCACTCCATAGCTTTCACCAGCCAATAATCCCCCACCAGCACAGACACTGACGGCCCCATCATAGACCTTATAGTAGGGACCCCGCGCCTCTCATCACTGCTGTCCGCGACGTCATCGTGGAGCAGAGTTGCATTATGCAGCATTTCAGCCGCTGCGGCATAACGGTAGCTGTACTCTGTCGGACAGCCTCCGGAACACGCCCTGGCCACAAGAAGCGACAGAACAGGACGGAGCTGTTTGCCGGAGCGGGACAATATAATGCTGTTGGTAAGATCAAGATTTTTGATGTCGCTTGCAAGCGACAGACGGATACGCTCTTCAACCCTCCTCCAGTCTTCCCCCAGAAACTCTTTTATCTCATTCAGATCCATCGGCTATTTTCCTCCGAAAAGGATTGCGGCAGAAAGCGTGAAACCTCCGAAATTCCTTCTGTTGAAGGCGGATTCCACGATATTGACAAAATTGGTCTCGTTGTCCCTGATGGTATCTTCATAAAGAGAACCGAAGTTCCAGTTGTAACGTCCCACAAGCTGAATCCTCCAGACTTCAATACCTACACCGAGTCCCATTCCGTATTCCACACGCCTGATACCTGCAGAGCTCCACCTGTTGCGCATTACATCCACCGGCTGCCCTTCTCCGGAAGTTGCCATCAGCTTGTTGTTGATACCATATCCGATATAAGGGGTCACATCAAGGAAAGGACGGAATATAAGAAGATCCGGTCCCCACTGGAAAGACACAGGCAGCTCGACATAACCTATGTTTACGTCAAACTTGTCGCCGTCAGTCAGGACATTGTGCATTTTTGCACCTTTTACCTGATACATAAGGGACGGCTGTACTGAAAATCCGAAAGGAAGATCCAGCTTATATGTCAGTCCGGCATGCCACTGTGTCATAGTAGCCCTGTTCATCTCCTTGAAATTGCTTGTGGAGAAGGTCGCACCGCCTATTACACCATAACGGCTCTGTGCAAAAATTTCGTCTGCGGCCAGTGTCATAACCGCAAACGAAACAAAAAGAATAAAATATTTCCTCATAAGTCAGAATCCATTTTATGATTTCGGGGTTCAAACAGATTCCTACATCAATGAATCGATCTTCTTTGCAATCTCACCTTTAGGCAAAGGTCCTACAATCCTGTCTGCAAGCTGTCCGTTCTTGAAGAAAAGAAGAGTAGGAATATTCCTGATTCCGAACTTCACAGGAAGTTCCTCGTTCTCATCGACATTGCATTTGCCGATAACGGCCTTGCCCTCGTACTCACCTGCGAGTTCCTCGATTACAGGAGCCAAAGCGCGGCATGGACCGCACCAGGTCGCCCAGAAATCAACAACAACAGGTTTGTCAGTATTAATCAGTTCTGCAAAATTAGCATCTGTCACTACGTGTTCCATAATAAAATTTTTATGTTGATTATACATAGGACTGCCAAAAAGACAATCCGGTTACAAATATAGTCAAAGTCGAGAGTATAAACAAAGTTCACTTTGGTTATACCGAGACCCAAACTTATATATGTGCATTGGCACAAATATAATATTTATAACCGGATTGCAAAAGTCCTGCCCAAGTCATCAATATGACTTCTCGATATTCCAGACGAAGGCTCTCATTCCGAGAGCCGGGGTCTCCTCATCCTTCTGTCTTACGACATCCATTATTGCGTCCACTTTGTCATCATCAACGACAGTGAACATAGCATTGTTCATCGTAGGCCAGGCGTGGCTGCCAAGATGGGGTTCACCGCTGACAGTGCCCCTTCCCTCTATGTTCTGCCACATAGTGAAGCCTCTGCAGGAAAGTTCCTCAAGAGCGTCCGCCACCTCCATATTGTAGGCCTGGTCATAAACTATAAATATTCCTTTCATTTTTATTCAGATTAAATTCAACGTCCGGCTATTTCGCGGCAAGCCTTGCCTTTCTGGCAGCGCGGCGGGCCCTTCCCTTTTCCTGCCATGTCGAGAATGAGCAGTATATGGTAGGAATAATGATCAATGTGACAAGAGTCGACACCGAAAGTCCCCAGGCCACTGTCATACCAAGAGAACGCCACATCTCAGAACCCTCTCCACGACCCACGGCCATCGGAATCATACCGAGCACTGTCGTCAGAGTCGTCATAAGGATAGGACGCAGACGGGATTTGGCCGCAGTCACAACAGATTCAGCGATGCTCATTCCCCTTTCACGGCAAAGGATCGTATAGTCGATAAGCACGATACCGTTCTTCACCACGATACCCATAAGAATCAGGACACCGATAAGGGCCATAACTCCCAATGGCGTATTCGTAACCGTAAGTCCGATGATTACGCCCACAAGAGCGAACGGAATCGAGAACATAATGACAAACGGACTCATAAACGACTCGAACTGCGATGCCATCACAATATACACAAGTATCACGATCAGAAGCAGGAGTATGAACAGCTGGCCGAACATTTCCTGCTGGTCCTCAAACGAACCTGCTATCTTGACTGACAGCTCTGAAGGGATATCGGTCTCATCCAGAATCTTCTGGGTAGATTCAACCACGTCACTGAGCGCGTAGCCGTCAGCCACGACTCCTGAGACAGTAATCATACGCTCACGGTTCTTTCGTTCGATTGTAGGAGGCACCTGGCTCTCCACAACCTTTCCGAGGTCCCTGATACGGATTCCTTTGCCTGCATTGTTATAGATTACGATATTCTCTATATCCTCTATACCTGTCCTGAACTGAGGGGCATATCTGACACGGATGTCATATTCCTCTCCATCCTCACGGTAGAAAGACTGCACAGAACCGTTCATAGCGGCAGTCAGATAGGAAGCGGCAGTTGTACTGTTCAATCCGTTGAGCGCGAGTTTTGTCCTGTCGAAATCGACCTGATACTCAGGAGTGTATTCGTCACGGCTGAGAGTAACCTGCGCACATCCTCCAGCGTTGCGCATCTTGTCCTGGATAATGTTCGCGATACGGTCAGTAGTCTCGAAATCATATCCATATATTTCCACATCCACAGTGGAAGCACCTCCCTGGCCGCTTTCCCCTTCGGTCACCTTCACCTTTTTGAGTTCAGGATAATCGGCGAGAATGGCACGGCACACATCAGCGATCTCCGAAATCGAACGGTCACGGTCCTCCATGCTGCCCAGGTCCATATTCATTGAAATGATATGCGTACCGTTGGTCTGCATTGAAGCCCAGGCGTTGTCAGTGTCAGCCTGTCCGAGTGAATATGAGCATACGACAAGCTCAGGTATCGCCTCATAGAATCTGCCGTATATTTCAGCCGCCGTCTCACGTGTTATATCCTGGGCGGTTCCCACAGGAAGTTCAAGATTTATAGTCAGACGTCCTGAATCCGATTTAGGGAAATATTCCGTCTTCATAAGAGGGGCAAGGAAAAGGATGCAGGCGGCAAATACAGCTATAGCACCGCATACCACTATGGTCCTATGACCTACAGCCCATCGGATAATGTGTCCGTATCCGCGTGAGATCCAGTCGATGAACTTGTTGAAGTTGCCGAAGATAAATGCGTTGACCTTGCTTGTCTTAGGCTTGTAGCGAAGGAACTTCGAACAGAGCATAGGGATAAGAGTAAGCGCACCTACAGTGGAAACGATCATAATGATGCTGACAATCCATCCGAGCTGGCGGAACATGATTCCTGCCATACCCTGGATCATAGTCAGAGGAAGGAATACGGCAAGCATAGTCAATGTTGACGCAATTACCGAAATACCCACCTCCTGGGTCGCGTGCACAGCGGCCTCTTTCGGCTTGGCTCCGCGCTCAAGGTGCGTTGAAATGTTCTCCAGCACCACAATGGCATCATCGACGACCATACCGATGGCTATCGACAGGGCGGACATAGAAATGATGTTCAACGTGTTGCCAGTAGCGAACAGGTACATCAGAGAAGCAAGCAGTGAAATCGGAATCGCAAGTATGATGATGAATGTAGCCCTCCATCTTCCGAGGAAGAGATATACCACAAGCATCACGACAAGGAAAGTAATCAGAATAGTCTCCTTCAACGAGTTGATACTGTTGCTGATGTTGGTAGAGCCGTCGATTACGGTAATTATGTCAATATCAGACGGAAGACTCTTCTTGATCTTCTTCAGTTCCTTCTTGACGCCTTTGATCACATTGACCGTATTGGCGTCCGACTGCTTCTGGATTATGATCTGCGCGCTGCGCTTTCCGTTGGTGTACGCTTCCTGTGAACGCTCTTCCACTCCGTCGACTACGACAGCTACATCTCTCAGATATACAGCCTTGCCGTTGGACTGGCCCACGACCACATCAAGCATTTCCTCCGCACTTGCAAACTCCTTCTCCACACGCAGGGAATATGTGTTGGATCCTATGTCTATAGTACCGCTCGGCACATTCCTGTTTTCGGAGGCAAGCACTCCTGATATTCCTGCCACGGTCAAGCCGTATGCCTCAAGCTTGTTTGGGTCGCAGTACACCTGGATCTCCCTCTGAGGGGCACCGCTGACAGACACCGTACCGACTCCGGACACTCTCGCGAGAGGCGTCGAGACCTTGTCGTCAAGTATCTTTTCAAGGGCCGGAAGGCTCTCCTTTGCAGTGGCGGACAGGATAAGGATCGGCATATCATCCGCACTGAACTTGAAAATCATCGGAACGGAAGCACCGTCAGGAAGATTGGAGTTCACCATATCCAGCTTGTCCCTGACGTCATTGATCGCGACATCGATATCCACGCCTTCATTGAATTCAAGAATGATAAGAGAGATATTCTCCTTTGACCTTGAAGTGATGTTCTTAAGGTCGCTGACTCCGTTGAGGGAGTTTTCAAGCAGCTTCGAGAGGTTGGTCTCGATATCCTCGGCACTCGCACCCGGATAAGATGACATTACCATTACGATATTGGCATCGAATTTAGGGTAACGGTCAATCGATATGTTGATGAGCGAAAACAGTCCGAAAATCATCATCGCGACAAAAATCAGCGCAGTGGTGACAGGATTGTTTACCGCTTTTCTATATATACTCATATTGTTATTCTGACGATTTTAGCGATTATTCCTTTACGGCAACCTTGATGCCGTCCTTGAGTCTTACCTGACCTTCGGTAACGACAGATGCACCGTCCTCAATTCCATCAAGCACCTCATATTCGGCACCGATACGGCGTCCAAGATGTACATTGCAGTATGAGACCGTATTGTCTTCATTGAGGACATAAACAAAACGTTCTCCAGAACCAGACTGTTTCACTACGGCAATGTCAGGAATTACCACATTGCGGTTTGAACCGAATTTTACAGTCACACGCGCATACATGCCCGGACGGAGAGACCTGTAGTTGTTAGGTACGACTATCTCCACGTCAAAAGTATGCGTAGCCGGATCTATTGTAGGGTTGAGCCTGTTGACCTTGCCGTAGAATATTGTTCCGGGGAACGCCTCGACAGTTATTTCAACAGTATCGCCTTTCTTTATCTTTGTGTAGTCGGACTCGGAAATCCCGACATAAAGCTTCACCGGTTTGATCTGCTCCACTACATAGATAGGTGAACTCATGGAATACATATCACCCTTGTCATAGTTGCGTGCCGTGATGACACCGTCCACAGGAGAGCGGAGCACAGTATTTTCAAGCAGATTTTCGTATGTGGTCTTACTAACCTCGTATGCAAGCTTGATGGCATCAAGGTCCGACTGTGAAAGTCCGCCCGCATCAAAAAGTCCCTGAAGACGGTTGTATTCAATCTCGTTGTTCTTCATCTGAAGTTCCGCGCTCTGAAGATTTACCTTGTCCATCTCGGCAACGATCTGTCCAGCCTTCACGAAATCTCCAACCTCCACATTGATTTTCTGTATTCTTCCGACATTCTGCGGAGCTATATTGTTTTTCACAAAAGGTTCAACGGTTGAAGTATAGACCGACAGCTGGTCCACTGAACGGGAAGCGACCTTCACTACACTCACTTCCGGAACGACATCCTCAACCGGCTGGGCAGCAGTCTTTTTACCATTACCGCCGCATCCGGCAGCTACGCCGAGCACTCCGGCGAACAACAATGTCCTGATAATTGTTTTCATATTGTATTGTTTTTATTCTTCTGTTATAAAATCATTTCCGAGAGTCTGCTCAAGCTGAGACTTTGCGATTATGAAGTTGTATATTGCCTGCGACTCGCTCAATTTGGCCTGGGTAAGCGCAAGCTGGGCATCATTCAGCTCGATAAGCGTACTGCGCCCGACCTGATATGACCTTTCTGCGATATCATAACCTTTCTGAGCCGTAGAAACCGCCTCTTTTGCCGCATAATAACTTTTCATATTCGTCTCCATCGTATTGAGGCTCTGACGTATGGCAATCTTAAGATTCCTTTCGGTGTCCATAGTCTGAAGCTGGACCTGTGAGTAACGGTTCTTTGCCTGGCGCACATCATTCAGACGCTTTCCGCCTGAAAAGATAGGAATGGAAAGACTCACACCGACGTATGAATAAGGGGTCCATCTGTACTGGCTGAAATTGAAATCATTCGTCATAGCGTTCATACTGAACGAGAACTGCGCGGCAAGAGTAGGAATATAGGCGTATTTCTGCATCTTGACAGTCTGCGCAAGCTGCTCGGCCTGAATCGCAAGCTGCTTCATCGTCGTATTGTTCTCCAGCGAAACGGAATCGTGCTGGTGGATGTCATAGAACATGTGTTCAGAATGATCCTCAAGCACACCGGCCACATCGATATTGGCATCCAGATCGACGCCGAGGATAGCCTTAAGCTGCCACAACGACAGGATTACGGAGCTTTCCGCATTGTAGACATTAGGCACAGCATTCGCCACCGTAGTCTTGGCCCTTGTCAGATCAAGTTCAGAGGCTTTCTGGACATTGTATTTCTTCTGGGTCTCCTCATAGTTCTTCACGGCATTCTCATATACCTCCTTGTAGACATTGAAGGCCTCCTTTGCAAGTAGAGTCGAGAAATAGGCCTGTTTCACCTGGGTCACCATATCAAGACGGGACGCGCGCGCCTTTTCCACAGCAAGTTCCACATCCAGCCCGGAAATTCTGATACTTTTCCAAAGCTGCGCATTGATGACAGGCATCGCTGCCGTAAGCCCCGCGCTCCAGGTATTCCAGCGGCCGACTTCAAGGCCTCCGCTCGTATCCATACCTCCTGCGGAAGGGGTGTCGGAAGAGCCTTCGCCGGCCTCTCCGTCGCCTCCGGGCATTCCTCCGCCTATGGAGCTCATATCAAAATCCATATACATCACCTGTTTCTTGATTGTCCTCTGGTATGCTCCGGAAATGTCAATCTGTGGAAACAATGAAGCGTATGTCCCTTTTTTCGCAAAACCTGTCCTTTCAATCTCTTTGTCCGCGACCTTCACAGACACATTTTCGCTCAGGGCTATCTGCAGCGCCTGATCCAGCGTAATGACCAGCGGTTCTTCTGAAGAGTCCGCTTCCTCGAGCAGAATCTGCACGTCGGTCCTCACTTCTTCCTCACCCTTTTTCCTGTACTGGGAATAGGCAAGTTCCGGAAGAAGAAGCCCTGTCATCACGATTGCAACAACTAACTTTTTCATTCTTTTACTTAAATAATATAACCTTTATTCTATCTAAAAAGCGAGGCTGGACACGCACACAAATCGCGCCACAGCGCGCATTATTTTGGTTCATTCCTCCAATCTATTGGTCCAATCTGCTAAATTGTTTATCTTTACCGGTGCAAACATACGAAAAATACGAACACTGAGCCAAGACAGATTAAATTATAAAATGGACAAGTTTTCAATAATTTCTGCACAGCAGATAATAAAAACCAATTACAAGGAGCACTATATATACGGATATGAGCTGAAAGGAGCATACAAGGCTTCGTTTGAAAAGCCTTTCTATTCCGACTATATAATAATAGTGACTGTATTGAGAGGGAAATTGTCATATACGTTCGGAGACAGGACGATGACAATAGAGCAGGGACAGTTCAGCACGATCTCATTCCTGAATCCGATAGACAGCATCAGATACAGTGCGGACTTCCACGGTCTTGCAGTCGCAGCCAGCAAGCTTCTCATATCGGATATATTTCTCAACAAGAACCATTTTCCTCCCGCCTTCCGGATGAGGTTCGCAGGACAGCACCAGACATTGGCTCTTTCATTCCGTGAGCAGAAAATCATAGCTGAGGACATCCACAGGCTTATAGGAGCCTTGGGGAACAAAGAGCACAGATATTCCATAGAGCTGAACTATGCACATTTCTACATACTGCTGACAGACATCGCCAATGCACTGTGGAACGCCTACGGGAATGACACGGATGATCTCTTGCAAGGGCTTCCCAGACCAAAATATATATTCAGGCAATTCATAAAACTGGTGGACGAGAACATCGAAAAGGAAAGCAGTGTCCAGTTCTATGCCGACAAACTTTGCATATCAAAGCAATATCTGTCGCTCGCAGTAAAGGAAAACACAGGAGAGTCAGTCGGAAGCGTACTGTCAAGAATAAGATTCGAACAGGCGGTAAGGCTTCTGAGGGACCCTTCTGTCACAATCCAGCAGGTTGCGGACAGGCTCGGGTTCGCCGACCAGTCTTCTTTCGGAAAATTCTTCAAAAAACATGAAGGTGTATCACCCCTGCAATACCGCAAGGCAGCACGCGACATCCATGTCAGCGGCAATTCCTCCGTATCAGAGAAGCCCGAAATGCCTTAAGGCAGCTGTCACGCCCTCATCATCCACCGACAATGTGACATAATCGGAATAGGACTTTACAATGTCGGAAGCATTGTCCATCGCTATTCCAACACCGGCATATTCAAGCATTTCAATGTCATTTCCGCCGTCCCCGAAAGCCATTGTCTCTTCGCGCGTGATTCCATAATGGTCTATTACCTTTGCTATCCCTTCCGCTTTTGAAAGCGACTTCGGTATCAGGTCTATGAAAGCCGGATGCCATCTTGTGGAAACCATATTTTTCAGGTACGGCGTAAGAAGCTCCGCTTCCTTCTTCTCGTCAAGGAAAAGGTTGTACTGATATATGTCCTCTTCTATAACGCTGATGTCGGACTCGGCCGGAGGGTCAATGGCAAGTTCCCTGAAAATTTCAAGCGTAAGATCCGTATGCCTGTTCATCTTCACACCGTCGCGGAAGTAGACGGCACACGGGATATCGTGTTCTCCAGCGATACGTGCCACTGTCTTTATGTCATCACTGTCTGCAGGATGATGGAACAGCACCTTGTCCCCGACATAGACCAATGCTCCGTTCATACAGATATATCCGTCAAAAGGATAGTCCCTCAGGTTGTTCATAAAGATTTTAGGCCGGCCGCTGGCGATGAAGACCTTGATACCTTTCCGTTTGAGGGCATCAAGTGTCCTGACCGATTCTTCCGACATTATATGATCCCTGAAGCTGACAAGCGTGCCGTCAATATCAAAGAAAACAGCTTTTACCATATTATCTGAGGCTTTTGGCATAATGGGTCGGAGCCGGTTTCTGCTTCTCCTGCGGAGTTATCATCGCCGGTTTCCCTTTTACAAGACTGTAGATTAGAAATCCGATGCCGAGAAGTATAAAAGGTATGCTCAGAATCTGTCCCATATTCAATACCATATTCTCCTCGAACCCGACCTGAGGCTCCTTTATGAATTCTATCAGGAATCTCATACCGAAGAGCACGATGAAAAATATGCCTATAAATGTGCCTCTCTTAAGTTTCTCAAGCCTGTATCTGTACAGTCCGAGCAGGACAAGGCCAAGAATAAGATAGCTCAACGCCTCATACAGCTGTGTCGGATGCTTCGGCTGTGTCTCACCTCTGAGGTCAAAGATAAATCCCCATGGAAGAGTCGTGACATCTCCGTAGATTTCAGAATTGCAGAGATTGCCAAGACGGATGAACATTCCGGCAAAACATACCGTTATGCACAGCCTGTCAAGAATCCAGAGGAAGTCAAAATTATATTTTTTGCCGTAATGATGTGCAAACCACCACATTGCTATAAACAGGGCTATCGTGCCTCCGTGACTTGCAAGTCCGCCTTTCCACGGCATGAATATCTCCCAGAATCCCTGCCAGCTGCCGAAATAATAGTCCGGCTGATAAAAGATGCAGTGTCCAAGGCGTGCTCCTACAATCGTGGCTATAAGAAGCGTATAAAGAAGAGGGTCAAGAAGCGTCACGGGAACGCCTTCCCTTTTGAAAAACCATTTGAAGATAAACCATCCGAGTATGAATCCGGCTACGAAAAATACCGAATACCATCTGAGGGAAATTGCCCCGATATGGAATATCTCGGGATTCATATTCCAGTGTACAAACAAGAAATCCATCATTTTGAAATTTTAATGTGCAAATATAAGAATCTGTTTCAGAAAGTGTTTGATTTTTTCAATATACTTCAAGATTAGCACGAAGATTGCTATAATCATATTCCGGTTTTAAAATTTAATGAATTATGAAAAAGTATATTTGCATAATCTGCGGATACGTGTATGATCCTGCAGCCGGTGATCCAGACAGCGGAATCGCGCCGGGAACAGCATTTGAAGATATTCCTTCCGATTGGGTATGCCCTCTGTGCGGAGTCGGCAAAGAGGACTTCAAGGAAGTTGAAGAGTAGATGCCACACTGGTATAAGATTATGGGAGCTGACTATAAGATATTAGTCCAGCTCCCTTTTTCTTGTTTTTCGGTGAGACCAACATCGACCTTATTTCCAAATATTCAATTCTCAGAGAGTTATTCTGACTTTTTAGTCACCCTCTTTTTTGCGCAGGCAGGTGAGGTCAGGGCCACCGGGAGTTTCCTGCCGACGAATATATCCTCCCGAAATCATCATTAATTGTCTGAAATGCCCGCATCTGCCACATTCAGGTGCAAATACTTGAGAATCAAACAAAGTCTACTTAAGGTGGTAACAGATTTTCTCCACCTTAAGCCACGAGACAAGCATACAGAGCGTCAGATGGGAGAAGAATATCAGAAACATTATGACAAGTGGAAGCATTTATGGGGGAGCTAAAATAATCTGCAAATTTTGGAAGAAGACCCAAAGATTAGTAAATTTGTTTGCATTATGCGAAATGTTTTATTTGTCCGAGTACAGTACAAATGAATCCGGCTCTGCCGAAGATTGCATGAAAAAGGAGAAAAAAGGAAAGGGAATGGGACAAAACAAGGAAAAGGGATCCAAGGAAAGGGAATATATAGAGATAAGGGGTGCAAAGGCGCATAACCTTAAAGGGGTGTCATTGTCAATCCCGAGAAATGAGTTTGTCGTGATAACAGGACTCAGCGGAAGCGGAAAATCCTCATTGGCATTCGACACGATATATGCGGAAGGACAGAGGCGTTATATGGACACCCTTTCAACATACGCAAAGCAGTTTATGGGAATCCTGGAAAAGCCTGAGGTAGAGAGCATTTCCGGATTGAGTCCTATTATAGCCATTGAACAGAAGACCACAGGGAACAATCCGAGGTCAACAGTGGGGACCATCACGGAAATCTACGATTTCCTGAGGCTTTTGTACGCAAAGGCGTCAAAAGCCTACTCCCCTGCCACCGGCAGGGAGATGGTCCGCTACAACGACGACCAGATCATCTCGCTCATTCTCCAGAACTATGCAGACCGCAAATGCTATCTGCTCGCACCTCTCGTAAAAGGAAGAAAAGGACATTACAAAGAACTTTTCGACCAGCTCAGAAAACGCGGCTACACGCAGGTACGCATAGACTCTGAACTCAAAGACCTCAACGATGTCACCTCCCTCGACAGATACAAAGCTCATTTCATAGAACTGGTGATAGACCGGCTCAAACCGTCCGCAAAAGACGAAAAACGAATAAAGGACTCTGTAATCTCGGCACTCAACTACGGAAAAGGTTCAATCGCAGTCATGGATATGGATTCCGGAGAGGTAACCCATTATTCAAAACATCTCGTATGCCCGGACACCGGGCTGTCGCTTGCCGAACCTCAACCTCACTCCTTCTCCTTCAATTCCCCTCAGGGATACTGTACGCACTGCAAAGGTCTCGGAATGATTGTGGATGTGAATATGGACTCCATCATCCCCAACAGGAGCATCTCGATAGCAGACGGAGGAATAGTCCCGTTGGGCAAAGTAAGGGAAACAAGAAAATTTGACATAATACGCTCCATAGCAAGGAAATACAACTTCTCTCTATATGACCCGATAGAAGAACTGCCGGAAGAGGTAATCTCCCTTATCATATTCGGATCAGACGAACTTTTCCGTGTCGGGGAAGGAGGGATGTCCGAAATGGTATCCTTCGGAGGCATAGTAGACGACATTTCAGACAAAATCGTCTGCCCTGTATGCCACGGAACAAGACTTAACCGCGAAACGGAATATTTCAGAATAGACGGGAAGACAATTTCAGAAGTCGCCGCAATGGAAATTTCTGATCTTTATTCCTGGCTCAGCACACTTGACGGCAAGCTCAGCAGCAGAGAAATGACAATCGCGCGTGACATCCTCAAAGAACTGAGGGAAAGAGTTTCATTCCTGCTTGACGTAGGACTGGAATACCTGTCACTCAACCGCGCGACAGCATCGCTTTCCGGAGGTGAAAGCCAGAGGATAAGGCTCGCGACCCAGATCGGCTCAAAACTGGTGAATGTGCTGTATATCCTTGACGAGCCAAGCATCGGACTTCACCAGAGAGACAACCGCAAACTCATCGCATCGCTGAAAAAGCTGCGCGATGAAGGCAATTCCGTAATGGTCGTAGAACACGATGCAGAAACGATGATGTCTGCAGACTGGCTTGTGGACATAGGTCCGGGAGCAGGACAGAACGGAGGACGCGTGTGCATATCAGCCCCGGTATCAGTGCTGACCGGAAATCACGGCAGGAACGGGTCTGCGGCAGAAGATCCGCACATAATAATAAAGGACTCGCTCACGCTTGACTATCTGACCGGAAACAAAAGCATAGAAGTTCCGGCAAAAAGAAGAAAAGGCAACGGCACAAGCATCGGAATACGCGGAGCACGCGGAAACAATCTGAAAAATGTAGATGTGGACTTCCCTTTAGGATGCCTTATAGGGATAAGCGGAGTCAGCGGAAGCGGCAAATCGTCGCTTATCAATGAAACTCTTATGCCGGTGCTGAAAAACAAATTCTACAACGCCAAAATGCAGCCGCTCCCTTTTGACAGCATAGTAGGAAGCGAAAACATAGACAAGCTCATCGAGATAGACCAGAGCCCTATAGGAAGGACTCCAAGAAGCAACCCGGCGACATTTACAGGCGTATTCAATGACATACGCACATTGTTTGAAAACACCCCTGATGCAAAGGTGAGAGGATTCAAGGCCGGAAGATTCTCTTTTAATGTGGCCGGAGGACGCTGTGAAGAGTGCAAGGGCGCAGGAATAAAAGTCATCGAAATGAATTTCCTCCCGTCCGTCAATGTGGTGTGCAGCGAATGCCGCGGCAAAAGATACAAGGACGACACCCTTGCCGTCAAATACAAGGGCAAGAACATCAATGATGTGCTTGAAATGCCTATCAGTGAAGCGTATGAGTTTTTTGAGAACATCCCGTCAATCGCACAGAAACTGAAAGCCCTGACAGATGTAGGATTAGGATATATCCGCCTTGGACAGTCCGCGGTAACGCTTTCCGGAGGAGAAAGCCAGAGGATGAAACTCGCCGCCGAATTGGGGCGCAGGGGCACCGGAAACACATTATATATACTTGACGAGCCGACTACCGGTCTGCACAGCGAAGACATCAAGATACTTTTGGGCGTACTCCAGCAGCTTGTGGAGCAAGGCAATACGGTGATAGTAATCGAGCACAACCTTGATGTGCTGAAATGTGCCGACTATCTGTTCGATATGGGTCCAGAAGGAGGGAAAGGAGGAGGAAGGATAGTCGCGCAGGGCACTCCCGAACAACTTGCCAAAGATCCTGGCTCCGTCACCGGACCGTTCCTCAATGAGATTCTCTGATCAGTTCAGACCGCTGTGCCCCTGACTATTCAAGGTCGCGGACACAGCGTACCGAGAATGACCCACTTGTTTGAGGCTTATTCATAAACATAATCTTACCGCTACTGCTGCAGGAGAATCTGGTACGTTCACCGTAACCCTCCATAGTACAGGAAAAAGTCGTACTGCTCAAAAGCCCTTCATTGATCATCATAAGCAGTTCCCTCTGATTGGGAGCCCTCCAGGTCGCGCCTCCGTCTCCTGTCTCACTATACCCGGCACAAGGAGCATTGGCATCAAGCGCGTCCTTGACAGTATTGTAACGGGCTCCGTCAAAATTATCACCCAGCCTATAGCTTGCCTCCGAGGAAGAAACCTTCATTTTCTTCGGAGTCTTGTTCTTGTCAAAGTCCAGGACACTGTGCACTTCGATATAGGTATTGACAGGACCTCTAAGAGAATTGCCGTAGTAATGCGTCATATCAAATACACGGTTTGCGGCATCATAGTGATATGCCTTTTCCACAGGATCATCAGCGGGATTCACTGTAACGGAGCTCAAATCCACTCCGAGATTCCTCACGCAACGTATATTCCAAGGATATCTTCCGTATGATGTACCTCCATTAGGCCAATAGATACTGATATTCCTATGGTAGGATCCCCCTTCCTCAGGGAAGAATTTCATATGGTCGGAAGATATGAACTGTATCTGGTTATCCGAGCCGGTGGCACCTATAGTCCCGTCATATCCATAATTGTTATGCTTTTCCGCGATTTCATCATTGGAATTCGTATAATAATTACCATTGGATATGGAGAACAGAGGAGTCTGCAACGAGTTACGTCCGAGCATGATACGCTCATATTTTCCCTCGGCAGGGAGATACCATCTCACCTCGTCAGGGCTTATCTGTCCATCCCCGTCAAGGTCCCTGTTACGGCTCATACACAATGCGACAGCCTCATAATAACGGTCCACATTCTGAGGGTCATTGCTCCTTGTATCTGACGCAGATGTATAATATGCAAGTGCAGGCACGGCATATCCTTCCTCATCTTTCTGCATAAAACCGGAACGCCTGGTCTGAACTGCCCCCTGAGCATTTACATAGCGTATCATACCGTAAGAAGCTGTAGCCATCTGAGTAGCCATAGTGCTATTGAACCATTGGCGGGATGCCTCTCCCCCACTTCCCGGATTATTCTTTCCATTAGTGGCATTATTCAGAAATTTCCAGAGATTCCAGCGTCCGTTGCTGTTGGACAGGTCACTGTTGCCTGTTTCCGTCGTCGTTCCATTGCCGTCAACAGACGGAGCAGCCCATCTCCAGTCAATTCTCTTTCCGTATGATTCATTGATATGCTCAACCCCCAAAGCGGTAGCCACACCTGTAAAGTTGGCCAGGTCGGTCGAATAATATGTCTGTATGGAATGCTGCCTTATCAGATATTTCCCTTTTGAATAACGGCTTTCACTGTCAGACGACACATCCACATCCTGTACAAGCAGCAGTACAGACCTCGGGACGCTTTTATTGACAAATCTGACCCAGTCATTCAAAGGATGGGGATCTTCACCGTCCCTGTCATACACGTGCTCATTGATAAAGACCGTATAATACTGCTGCACACCGTTCTCCGGGTCTTTGTTCCCGTTATATCCGGGATGCTTCTGAACATCAAGAAGGTCGTCCAGATACCATGGGTCATCAGCAGTTCCGGTCTTGTATTCAGCGAACACATCTGCTCTGGAAGTAGGCTTTATGCGCACCCAGTTGTAATATTCATTGTTTTCAGACGTCGTCACTATCTCACCCTGACCGTCAACGCTGATAAATCCTCCTTCGATTTCCTTGACGTCATCATCATAAGGAGCCTTTATCGAATAATGCAGCCTCGCACGCTCCCTGTTGCTCAAAGAGATATTATAGATTCCATAATGGGCATCCACCGTGACGATTTCCTCGGTGGCGTCTATCACATCTCCCTCAAGACCTGGATATTTCTCCGCTCCGCTTGCCTCGAGCACAATCTGGTTGAGTCCGAATATGGTCATTGAATAATTGTACCTGTAATTCCTCCGCACATTGAAGTCATTCGCATCATTGTCCATATATCCGAGATGGACAGTGTATATGGCAGTGCCTGTACGGTTTACATTATCGTCAGTGGTATATGACACATTGCAGGCAATCTCAACGTATGTGGCAAAATTGTTACGGTTCACATTATTGAGAATGTCAGGAGTACTTCCGTCACTGCACAGCGAGGCATAGATGCCGCTGTTTTCCCCGTCACCTGTCTTGTATTCCTTTTCCCTTGCATAATAAGGGTCCATACCGTCCTCTACAGGTACCGGAATAATTCCCGTCCTTTTGTTTTCGTATGTATAGAAACTGAATGAATATCCTCCTGCGGAGGTTCCTGCAATTTCTGTCTCAGGTACAGATGCCCCATAATTGGCATTGGGCGAAGCGTCCGTCAGATGTCCCGTGACGACATCACCGGCATTTGTAAATCCGTCCGCATCATTGTCCTCGCGCTCATATATGAAGCACATACGGGGATTGTTCACAACCCTCCAGGAAGCAGGACGCACGGTAATGCCCGGAGCAGCCTTTATACTGAAGTTCACCTTGGAAATCACCCTTCTGAGGTGTATGCGTCCGGACAACGAAGAATATCCCTTTCTGATATACACCGGCTCGATACCAGGCTTTCCAGGATGAAAACCTTCGGAAGATGAGGTATATGAACCTGACATCACGATATTTGCTTCAGTGTATTCCACAATGGAAGGACTCGGAAGCGCGGCCGCAACCGATTTGTATTTGTCGAACGTATCGGCATTATCCAGCAGTTCCAGAAGATTGGTCAGAGTGCCGTCCTGAGGGCCGACAGAAGGATCACTGCTGATACCGTTGCTGTCACCGGCATTGGCGACCGCCACGATATAGCTTTCTCCGGAACTTGTCTTCAGATAGCCGCCGTCAGCCGGAGGCAGGAAATGGGGATTATGCCTGTCTTCGTGACTTACAGTATAATAATACCGGTTTTTCAGCCGTCCTGATTTCGCATCATATATACCGATCCATATATTGTTGACTGTCAGCTCCTGCTGCTCGGTAAGAGCGCGTGTGCCCACAGACATATCAGGGACCGACAGCCTCAGCTCAATCTCGGCCGGAAGTCCATCCTGAGAGTCCTGTTCCGAAAAACTTTCCTCTATACTGCAGGATACAGCGGAAAGGCCCGCCACACACAGGACTGCTGCAATAAATGACAAATATTTATGACCCTTTCTTTCCATAATCAATTAATTTTCCTGTTCCGGATAATCCGGTATCTCTATCTCCCCGGATTCATCCCACGGACAGACAGTATATTCCAATCTTATGTTCGAAGACAGATTTACGCTTAATCTGTAGATGTGGTTCCTCAGCAGTGCCGCACCCCAGGCATTGTTTTCCGCAGGAATGGCGACTTCATATCTGGTCACATCAGTCGCAATGCCGCTGTTACGGACAACAACAGCAAACGCCTTGTTGCCGCCATTAAGGTCTTTGAAAGAAATCTCCGGAATATAAGCCGTGAATGCCCCATCCGTTTCCGACATTGCTTTTGCGCTGCTGTCAAGTACCGGATCGGCAGGATAGCTCGGAGAAGTGACCTGTACACCGTTTTCAAACCCTCCGGGAATCAGGAGAGCGACATTGTTTCGATTGAGCATAGACACAGTCTCTATGCAAGGATATCCATCTTCATCCTTATCTCCGATATTGTCAATGACCTCAACTTTGGCCAGGCATCGGAGCATATTGATATTTTCCCTGATATCGCCCGCTGCAGGATCATACAGCTCCACAGGATCCAGTTCCGTGCTCTCAAACAGCTGCCGCTGTGACACCTTGAATCCTTTCAGACCATACATAGGAATGCCTGTACCCGCATCGGAAGCAGGGTCATAGGCAGGAAAGAAATCTTCAGGCATCGTATAGGATGCGCGAAGCTCCTCAATCCCGGAAACACTCCGGATGCCACTGATTCCGTCCAGGGCCGGGGCAGGCCAGTTTGCAAGAACCATTATCTGGAATTCAACATTCCCGTCCACCGCAGCGGCCGAGAAATAAGGCTCCTTGAAAGTCGCGGTGACGATATACTGGGAATATGTTCCGTCTGCCACATCAAGCTGCTTCTGCTCCCGGGCTACAGCTGTTATATCCTGCAGAAATCCTCCTCCCTTTGTAAAAAGAAGGAATCTGACAGTCTCAGGGTCGATCCAGTTTTCCGCAACAGTACCGGTCTCCTCACCGACTACCGACTTTGTACCGACAGTACCATAGGTAGAGATACGGAAAGTCATTGTTATCTCCC
Source organism: Bacteroidales bacterium (assembly GCA_009774765.1). Classification (GTDB taxonomy): domain Bacteria; phylum Bacteroidota; class Bacteroidia; order Bacteroidales; family UBA932; genus Cryptobacteroides. The sequence goes on along the minus strand of VSOK01000017.1, from coordinate 4,634 downwards.
TGCCGTCCACATCCAAAGGACATCCGTCAAGCCTGTCCTGGATACATCCCGCCAGAAGAAGGGATATTCCCAGAACCGTTGCCACTGCCAGGATCCGACGCGTTATATCAGCCATTGTCATATCTGTGCTATTGTTCGTCCGTTAAAAATCTGTATCCTGTTCAGGTACTATCACCCAACTGTTGATATGTATGCCCGCTGCCATATACCATTTGTCATCACCGTCAAGGAAAAATGTCAGATTGTACTCGTCGAGCCTGTCCAGAAACTCCTGGTCGCCCATTTTCTTCCTGTACTCTCCTTTTATCATCAGAAGATATTTGACAAGAGGCAACCGTATGATTTCCACACCGTCCACATTGCGTCTGACCTTCAGCACCGGCTGTCTGTCAGCCATAAGCCTGCCGACCGTCCTCTCGGCCAAAAGCCCGTTGACTTGTGTTATGGTCCCCGGCTCCTCGAAATCAAATCCTGCAGAAACAGAGTTCTTCATCCACCATCTGTAGGTGAAAGGTGAACTGCCGGCTATACTGTTGTCATAGTTCATCTCCGACACGGAATCTTCAATGAAAAAGTCAAAGTCACCGGGAGACATCACCTTGCCTGATGCATTTTCACTCCGGTAATACTGGAGCATAACCCTGATGACATTCGTATTTTTCTTGAGCTCCACGGCAACGTCCGAAAAGCCGCCGAATTCAGGCTCTTCAAACACCACACGTGAAAATCCATTATAAAGACCTGTCAGATCCTCCCCTAAATATGTCCCGTCAACATCCGACTCAGTCTTCAGTGAAACGGAAAGATCATTGAGAGATTCAGGCTTATCCGCACCAAGGACATATACAGGACGGTCTTTGAGACCTCCCCACACCACGGCATCATAGACACCCGGCTCAACAGGGACCGTCATCCTGTAGTCTTCATTTCTGAGGACTTCCCCTGATTCACTCCCGTGCCATACAAGCCTTCCGTCAGTAGAGAACAGCCATAAATCCACGGACTCCACTTCCTTGTGGAAAGCATCCACGTCCTTGATGTTGTATTCATACTTGAACTTTACCCTGTATTCAGTCACACAAGGAGCGATATCATCATATATCGTCTCACAAGAGAGAGCCGACATCAGCAAAACCGCCGCTGCCGATACAAGGCATAGTATCCTGAACTTTTTCATAAACCTGTTTCTTTTTATTCTGCTCCCGGGAAGGCGGTCAGGCCCGCCCGGGAAAAATACGTGTCAGCTCCGATCCGGCGGCAGATGCCGGGTACGGACAAAAATGACACGTTTATTGTGGATAATGTGACCGCTAAAGCTCAACATCCTGCTGGCCTACTACAGCCCAGCTGAGAATATTAAGACGGTATGCCACAAAATACTTGTCCTCGTCCATAGGAGGAACGATAGGATTGTCAAGTCCGTGCAGTCCTGTCGCAAGACCTTTTATGCTCTTGACATTGATTGAGTACGAATGGTTGCGCACTATACCGAAAGCTCCTGCCTGTACTTTTGTCCAGTCGAAGTCCTTGTTACTCGGCTCAAGATTTCCATTTCCGTTCTGTGAAGAATATCCGGAATGTTTGACAGGAACCGAATAGTAGCAGCAGCCGTCAACGAATGTCTTGGCAAAAGCCACAGACTGCATAAGCAGGGCATTGACCTTATCTACATTGTTGTCAGTAATCTGTACCCATGAAGGACCGCCGTCAGCCTCCCTGTCCATATAATACAAAGGAAGGTAATCAGCTGAAGTGCTGCCGACCTGAAGAGTCACAAAACGTGCAGGCACAACCTGATTGGCACGGACTCCTGCAGAAGGGTGATCCACTTTAAGATTAGACGTATAAGCAGCAAGCCTGTCCGTTCTCAGCAGCGTACCGTTTTCATCTATTGCGAGTATAGACTGGCTGTTCAGCATAACCTCAAGGATTGACTTGCCTCCTTCAATATTGCTGCCGTGCTCAAAATACAGATTTTCATTTCCTCCATAAAGATAAAATGTAGTATTCTCAATAGGTGTCCCGCCATCAGGTGTCACAGTGTATTTTCCTATGATTACAGCTGAAGGAACTGCGGATTTAGGATTCTCGGAAGTAAAGGCCTTTATGGAAGCCGTATTTTCTTTCACGTACAAGCTGTTGGATTCACCTTTTGCGATAGCATTGGCTGCAAGCTGGTTATAGCTGTAATATTTCAGTCTATAGTCTCCGACAAGAGCACCTGAACCGTTTGGAGTCTCAGCCGCCTTTTCCATCTCTGCATATTTGTCACGGATGTCATCAGACACGCGAGGGAAGGTCGTGGAATAATATGCAGGAGAACAAGACCAATAGGAACGGTGATTAGGAGCATCGTTCCACCATCCTCCAAGTGCAGTATTGATGTTTCCAAATGCAGGAGGTGCGACATCCGCATCACTGTCAGCAAAGCGTTTGGCTATATAAGTCTTGGATTCATCTGCGTTTATTCCCCATGCGACAGGCACAAAATCAAGTGTGTATCCAGGAACTGCTGTATAAGGAGCGATATCGACATTGCTCAAATCCATAGAAACTTTTGCAGCAAAACGCTCGACATAGATATTCAAAGCTTTTCCATTGACAGCTTCCTCAGGAGTCGGGTACATCTGGTCGATTTCTATAGGAGTACCGAATATACGCTGATTTTCACCATAGAAAGGATCCGCCCCGTAATATACGGAGTTTATCATAGGGAAAACAGTAGCATCACCTTCACCGCTTTTGACATCATCACGTGTTATCCTGCGCAGATCATCCATAGTATAAGTATTATCTACGCTGATTTCATTGCCGGCATTCAGAAGGCAGACTACGTATGCAGGAATCTCTTTGCCCTTGACAACATCCACAGGAACTGTAGCAGTGGCGAATTTTTCAACATTCTGATCCGCAGAGTCATCCTGCCACTCCAAAGCATCTATGAACTGCACCGGAGGGCCAAGAGGCTCGCCATTTTTGTCATAAAAGACGAAATGTGCTGTCGCAACATTATTTTCAACACCTGTACCTGCCTCAAAATCCGCTTTGGTTACAGCGGAAGGATTACTGAGGGCGACTCTGATATAGCGGGTCTCATCTGCTTTCGCAATGGTGTCCCTCTCCACATCAAGAGTTTCTTTCTGGGCACAGGAAGCCAGAAGAAGACCTGCTGCAAGCCCTAAGAAAAGTTTTGTTTTCATAAATTATTGTATTAATGTGTATATGTATTATTCACTTAATTTTCTGGTCTGCTCCATAGCTTCAGCCGCCTGGCTTATACCTGATTCACCTGCTTCCGAGAACAGCAGCATAGCCTCGTCCCAATCGCCATTGAGAGCACTGTACACTCCTCTCGCATACACGGCCTCCGCGCTGTCACCGGCCTTGGCCAGATATTTTGAAGCACGCTCAAGATCACCAAGGCTCATCGCAGTGTTTGCAGCATTCAGGTTCGCAGCCTCGTCCTCGGGGAACATACGGACCGCTATCTCGAACACCTCGTTGTACTCGGAGCTCCCGACCTCCATTGAACCCGCGGCAAGGTACATCTCGCCGAGGCTCAGATTCTGGGGACGGCTCTTCAGAAGACGCCTTATCTCTTCTATGTCGGTATATGCGCGGACCTCGTACTCAACGGCATAGTCAGAATGGCGGAGCGACGGATAGACGTTCCTCAACAGATAGGCATAGGCTTCGGGATAGGTCTTCTTGAGCTTCCATTCCCTCGCGTCAGGCTCAAGGCCGCTGCGGATGATCTCAAGAATACCATCACGGCCACCGAGAGACGAGCTCTCGACATAACGCTCAAGACCGGCCCAGTCCTCGGCCTCGTAGGACGTGGTGATGAGGGAGTCAGCGAAGCCATACTGTCCGAGGACATAGGATTTCAACGTCTCGGTACGGCCTTTGGCCAGACGCTCATTGTTCTCATAAGGGCTCTCCGGAGACGCATAACCCTTTATTCTTACAGACATTATGCGGGTATCGGAATCGTTGCGCACGACGTCTATCGTAGACAGGATCTTCTCGAGCTCGAAACGGTTGTTACGGTAACCGGGATCTATGTCAGTGCGGCTCACAGGATAATCGATGTAGGCCGTGCCGCTCTCGACCCGGACCTTAACGGATTCGCCTGCAGGACGGAGATAGACGAACACGGGAACGAAACGCTCCGGCTCAAGGCCGAGCGACATAAGAGGCTCGCTGATACCGCCGATCGCCTCACCGCAGCAGCCGCGAAGCTCATTACCCGTAACAAGATCGGCGGAACTCATCCAGCCCTCATAAGGAATGACAGTGCGGTATTCTATCACATCGGACTTTCCGATACGGTAAAGCAAGGCGTTCTCGCTCTCAAGGCCGTTACGAAGGTGATGATAATAGCGGTTGCGCCCGGCTATCATCACTGAAGGAAGGACAAGGCTGTCCGTACCGTCTGTCAGCGACGGCGTAAGAATGACTTCACGGTTTGTCTTTACCGACAGCCCCGAAATGTCTATGTCCATCGACACGAAGAGGTTGTCGCCGGAACGGGATACGGCAAGGTTGCGCACAGGAACACGGCCGTCAGCAAGAGTAATGTCTCCGGTACGTTCCTGGCTGTTTGCCGCGCAGACGCCTGCCAGAGGCAGAAG